>NZ_SAUF01000001.1:1122523-1452546 GCF_004023665.1 Afifella aestuarii | reverse complement strand
GCATATCCGGCAGGGTTATCTGTGCAACGACGAGCGGGCGAGCCTGCGCGTGCGCATCGTCGACGACGAAAAGGCGTATCTCACCATCAAGAGCGGCAAGGCGGCGATCAGCCGCGACGAATACGAATACGCGATCCCTCTCGAAGACGGCGAAGAACTGATCGCCAAATGCGCCGGCCGCCTGATCGAAAAGACCCGCCACATCATCCGCCACGGCCATCTCGCCTGGGAAATCGACGTATTCGAGGATCGCAATGCCGGCCTCGTCGTCGCCGAAATCGAGCTCGACCATCCTGATCAGGAATTCGAGCATCCGGAATGGCTGGGCGAAGAGGTCTCTGGCGACGGCCGCTACACCAATGCCTCTCTGTCGCAGCACCCCTACCACGACTGGACTTAACTTGAGGCGCACTGGGTGCGCACCCATATGGATGTCATGAGCTTTTCTCTCGACCCGTCCGCGTCCATTGCCGAAGAACTGAAGCGGACCGCCGCCGAACAGATCGAGCGGGCGCGTGCCGAACTTTCCGACGAGGCCGAGGATCGCCACGAAGCAGTGCATCTGGCGCGCAAACGCTTCAAAAAGATCCGTGGCCTCTTGCGCCTCGCCCGGCCCGGCCTCGGCGAGGATTACGCGATCGAAAACGCCCGCTGGCGCGATATCGCACGCGAGCTCTCCGTCATCCGCGACGCGACGGCGCTCCTTGAGACGCATGACGCCCTCACCAGCCATTTCGGGGATCGCATCGAGGACGGCATTCTCTACAGCACCCGCCAGCGGCTCGACGAGCGCCGGGCGGAGATGACGGACAAGGTCACCGACCTCGACGAGCGCATAGACGCCACGATGAAGGCGCTCGATACCGGTGAGAAGCGGCTCGACGAACTTTCCTTCCCCGATGATTTCGAGACGGTCGCAGAGGGGTTCGCCAAGACCTACAAGCGTCTCGACAAAGGCTACCACAAGGCCAAGACCGCAGAAGATTCAGCGGTGTTCCACGATTGGCGCAAGCGCGCCAAATATCACTGGGTACATCTCAAACTCCTGCGCAAAATCTGGCCGGAGCCGATGAAGGCGCGCCGCGCCGAAGCCAAGGCGCTCGCCGATATTCTTGGAGACGAGCACGATCTCGCCGTCTATCGGGGCACGCTCATCGAAGAGCCGAAACTCTTCGGGAAAAAGAAGGTTCAGGAGCTTCTGCTTGCACTCCTCGACCGCCGGCAAAGCGAGCTGCGGTCCGCCGCACTCGACATCGGGGCAAAGCTCTGTGCGGAATCCCCCGACGCTCTTTCGGCACGCATGACCTCCTACTGGGAGGCGGCAGAAGAGGAAGCGCAGAAGCCGCGCGAACATCTGGCGACATCGGCCGCCCAGGATGAACGCGCCGAGAGCAGCTGACGGACGAAACCGCCGGCCACTTCTCAGATCAGCCCTGTTTTTTCCAGCGGCCGTCGGAATCCTGTTTCCAGTAGGTCATCTCGGCGCCTTCGGCCTTCAGGCGTTTCCAGGCCTGCCGCGCCCATTGCATGGTCGCTTCGTTCGCCGCCTCGAAAAGATAGACGACGCGCTGATAGGCCGAAAAATCACCCTCCTCCGCACAATCGAGGAGAAAGCGGATCGCAGCCCCGTTCGGGTTTTCGAGCTTCGTAGTGAGAAACACCGGCTGATCTTCCGGGCGCCCGTCTTCGGCCATTCCGTGAGGCAGAAACGACGCGTCGTCGAAGGTCCAGAGCGCGGTATCGAGCGAAGCCAGCCGCTCCTCGCTCCCGGCCTGCACGACCGCTCGCCAGCCGCGATCGAGCGAGCGCTGCAAAAGATCCGGAAGCGCCTTGTCGAGCGGCCTCGTCTCCAGATGGTAGAAGAGGATCTCAGGCAAGGCGCTCCCTCACATCATCACCCAGGGCCTCAGGCCTTTTCGTAGCTCGACTTCACCAGCTGATCGAGAAGCCGGACGCCGAAGCCCGAACTCCAAGAATCATTCGTGTCGCTCGAAGGCGATCCCATCGCCGTTCCGGCGACATCGAGATGCGCCCAGGGCGTGTCGTTCTCCACGAAGCGCTTGAGGAATTGCGCGGCCGTGATCGAACCGCCCCAGCGTCCGCCGACATTCTTCATATCGGCGTTCTTGGAATCGATGAGCTTGTCGTATTCCTCGCCGAGCGGCATGCGCCAGACCTTTTCGCCGGTCGTCTTCCCGGCATCGAGAAGAGCCGACGCGAGCTTATCGTCGTTGGAGAAGAGCCCGGCATAATGGTGGCCGAGCGCCACGATGATGGCGCCAGTCAAGGTCGCCAGATCGATCATCGCCTTCGGCTTGGCGACATTCTGCACATGCGTCAGGATATCGGCGAGCACCAGCCGGCCTTCGGCGTCGGTGTTGATCACCTCAATCGTCTGGCCGGAGAGCGACGTCACGATATCGCCCGGCCGCTGCGCGTTCCCGTCGGGCATGTTCTCCACGATGCCGACGATGCCGACGGCATTCACCTTGGCCTTGCGGCCGGCGAGCGCCAGCATGACGCCGGAAACGGCGGCCGCGCCGCCCATATCGCCCTTCATGTCCTCCATGCCGGCTGCCGGCTTGATGGAGATACCGCCCGTATCGAAGACGACGCCCTTGCCGACGAAAGCGATCGGTGCCTCGTCGCCGGCCCCGTTCCAGCGCATGATGACGACCCGCGGCGGACGCACCGAGCCCTGCGCCACCCCCAACAGCGCGTTGAGCTTCAAATCCGTCAGCGTCTTCTCGTCGAGCACGTCGACGTCGAGCCCCTTCGCCTTGAGCTCGCCGAGCCGCTCGGCGAATTCGACCGGGCCCAGAATGTTGGCCGGTTCATTGACGAGATTGCGCGCAAGTTCGACGCCCTCGGCGACGGCAGCAGCCTCTTTCCAGGCGACCTCGGCAGCCTCCGGATTGTCGACGCCGATCGTGACGGTCATCGGCCCGCGCGGCGCATCTTCATCGCTCTTCCGGCTCTTGTAGCGATCGAAGCGATAGCGGCGCATGACGAGGCCGAGAGCAAAGGCGGCCGCGTCTTCGCTGGTCGGGCCGCGGCCTTCGGGATCCTGCAGAACGACGGTCACCTCGCCCTCATCCGGCAGCGCCTTCGCGGTCGCGCCGCCAAGGCGCAGCCAGTCGATATCGGGATCGACGTCCCCAAGTCCCACAAAAATGATTCGCTCCACATCGACGCCGGACGGCGCGACGAGTTCGAGCGTTTTGCGCAGAGCGCCTTTGTAGCCTTTGATTTTCGCCGCCACCGCGAATCGCGAGCCGGCGGCCTCGTCGAGCGAGGTCGCGATCGGCCCCAGAGCGAGCTCTTTGCCGGTCAAAAGGACGGCGGTTCCCTTTTTGGGAACGGCGGGTTTCTCAAAAGTGATGGTGGTGTTGGCGACCATGCTGTTGCCTCGATCCTCGGCTTTTGTCATGGAAAGTAGGGGTGCGACTGGATTAGCCGTGAGAGCTTGGCCGTCAAGGCCAATTGCCGTTAACCATGCTTGTTGGGTGAATTTTATCCATGCCTGCGTAAGGCTTGAGCTCGCAAGCCCGATCTTGCCGAACAAGGACCGGATGCAAATCTTCAGGCTGCCCCTTCTGGAACGCTACGTTTTTCGTCGCGCATTGATGCTGCTCCTGCTCGTTCTGGGGGCGCTGGTCGCCACCATGTGGATGACCCAGGTGCTGCGCGAGCTCGACGTGGTGACGGCCAAAGGCCAGGCGATCTGGATGTTCGTCTTCATGACGCTCCTGGCTTTGCCCGCCCTCATTCAGGTGATCGCCCCGATCGCCTACCTCATCTCAGCGACCGTCACCTTAAACAATCTCAATGCCGACAGCGAATTGCCGGTGATGGCGGCGGCGGGCGCATCGAGCCGGGTCGTCGCCCGGCCGATCATCGCTTTGGGCGCCGTCATTTTCGTCGCCGTCACCCTTCTCTATCACGTCGTCGCGCCGGCAAGTCTCGGCGCCTTGCGCGAAATCGTGGCGCATGTGCGCGCCGATCTTCTCGCCACTCTGGTCAAGGACGGCGGCTTCCGCACGGTCGACAACGGCCTTACGCTCCACATCCGCGCCAAGGCGCCGGACGGCAGCTTCAAGAACATCTTCGTCAGCGACGATCGTATCCCGAGCGATTCCACCCAGTACATCGCCAAAACCGGCGTGCTCGTGGAAAGCGGCGGCAACGCCTATCTCATCATGAAGGATGGCGAACTCGTCCGCGACAACCGCATGAAGGGTGAGACGAGCGTCGTCGAGTTCGACACCTACGGTTTCGACCTCAGCCAGTTCAAGGCGGGCGAGGTCAACGCCGCGCGCAAGCCGCGCGAACTGACGACACGGGAACTCCTCAACCCGGCGCCGGACAATCCCTATCGGGAAGAGTTTCCGGCGCGATGGAAGGCGGAGCTGCATGACCGCATCACCGCGCCGCTCTACACCATCGCCTTTGCGTTCATCGCGCTTCTGTTTTGCGGGCGCGCGCGTACCAACAGACAGGATCGCGGCTATGCGACGGCGCTTGCGGTGGTTTCGGGCTTCACGCTTCGCGGCCTCGGCTTTGGGGTCCTCGCCGCAGCAACCAACGATGCGGCCCTCATTCCGCTTCTCTACGCGGTGCCCATCGCCGGTATCGTCGTGTCGGCACTCGCGCTCAAGCGCGGCTATCGCTGGCGCACCCCGGTCTTCATCGCGCGCTTTCTCGACACTCTCGCCCGGCTGGGCCACAAGCTCATGAAGCTTTCCCCCCTTGCCTTGTTTCAACGCAAGAGCACCGGCCACGCATGATCCTTGCAACCTATATCGGCCGCCGTTTCCTCGTCTCACTGGCCACGATCCTGATCGCGCTTCTCACCCTCGTCTTTCTGGTCGACTACGTCGAGCTCTTGCGCCGTTTCTCCGATGCGGAGGCCTTCACCTCCCTGCTCGGGCTCAAGCTCGCCCTGATGCGTGCGCCGGCCTTGCTGGAAGATATCCTGCCTTTTCTTTTCCTTTTTTCGGCAACGATCTGTTTCCTCAATTTGTCTAGAAAGCTGGAGCTCGTGGTGGCGCGCGGCGCCGGGGTCTCCGTCTGGGGCTTCCTGCGTGCGCCGTTCTTTCTTGCTCTGGTGACCGGTCTGGCATCGACATTTCTCTTCAACCCGCTCGCCACGGAGCTCAAGGAGCGCTCGGACCGAATCGAGGCCTCGCTCTCCGACGGCATGGCGGCGAGTTCCGCCGACGCCATCTGGTTTCGCCAGGAGGGTCTGGACGGGCCGTCGATCATCCGTGCGGCGAACTACGACAGCTCCGCAAAGGAATTGCGTGGCGTTACCGCCTTCCTGTTCAATCCCGACGGCAGCTTCCAGGCGAAGCTCGTCAGCCTCTCCGCCAGCTATCGGCCAGGCCGCTGGATCTTTGCCAAGACCCGCTACATTTCCGGCGAAGGCGCCTCGGATCGATTCGACCGCTACATCCTGCCGACCTCGCTGACGCCCGATCAGGTCAATTTGACGCTTCTGCGACCCGACCGGCTCTCCGTTTGGACTTTGCGCCGCTTCATCGACACGGCCGCACAGACCGGATTGAACACCGCACGCTTCACCCTGGCATTCCATAGCCTTCTCGCCCGGCCTCTCTTCCTGATGGCCATGGTCACCGTCGCCGCCACCGTCAGCCTGAGGCTTTCGCGCTACGGTGGCGCAGGAAAGCTCGCCCTGACTGGCATCATCATCGGCTTTCTGCTTTATGTCGCGACCGAGATCGTCAGCGATATGGGCAGCAACGGGATCCTGGATCCCGTCCTCGCGGCCTGGAGTCCTGCGGTTCTCGCCATGTTGTTCGGAGCCACGGCGCTGCTTTATCAGGAGGACGGATGATTCCCGTCCACACACGAGAAAGAGTGACGCGCGGGCGCGCAGGCTGGGGGCTTGCGCGGCGGCTGGCGGCCGTCTCCGCTTTGGCTTTGGTCGCGTTTGCGGCAGATCCGTGGACACCCGCCGCCCTTGCTCAGGATTTGAATTTCGAAGAGCAGGTGACGCAAAATCCGAACGCCAAGATGCTCTTGGAGGCGGACGAGCTCGTCTACGATTTCGACCGGCACATCGTGACCGCCCGCGGCGGCGTCGAGATCTATTACGAAGGCTATACGCTGCGTGCGCCGCAGGTGACCTATCGTGAAAGCGACAGCCGGCTCATCGCCTCAGGCGGCGTCAGCATGACGGAGCCGGGCGGCAATATCATCACCGCCCGCGAAATGGACATCACCGACACGTTCAGCGACGGCTTCATCGAGAGCCTGAACGTCCTCACGGTGGACCGCGCGCGTTTCGCCGCCAACAGCGCCGAGCGGCGGGGCAACAACCTGTTGATTTTCCGCCAGGGCGTCTACACCGCCTGCGAGCAGTGCCGAGAAAATCCGGACCGGCCGCCGCTGTGGCAGATCAAAGCCTCGCGCATTGTTCACAACAAGGAAGAAAAGACCGTCTACTATCGCAATGCCCGCCTGGAATTCTTTGGCATTCCGATGGTCTACATTCCCTATTTCTACCATCCGGACCCGACGGTGAAGCGCAAGAGCGGCTTTCTGCCGCCGCACTTCCATCAAAGCTCGGCCCTCGGCTATGGCGTTGGGACGCCATATTTCTGGAACCTTGCTCCCAACTACGACATCACCTTCGCCCCGACCGTCTATTCCAAGCAGGGTGTGCTTGCGGAGACGGAATGGCGCCACCGGCTGATGAACGGCTCCTACAGCATCCGCCTCGCCGGGATTTTGCAGCAGAACAAGGACGAGTTCGAGCTCGGCAATTTCGTCTCCTCGGGCGTCAGGGACTTCCGCGGCAGCGTCGCCACGAAGGGACGCTTCAATATCAATTCGCGCTGGAACTGGGGCTGGGATCTCGCCACCACCACGGATCGCACCTTCGGGCGCGATTACGACATCCGCGGCCTGACCGACACGGAAGTGGTCAACACCATCTTCCTGACCGGCCTCAGCGATCGCAACTTCTTCGACCTGCGCGGCTATGCCTTCCGCATCCAGCGGAACGACCCGGTGAATTCCACCCGCAATTATCAGGACGAGCAGGCTGTCGTGCACCCCGTGCTCGACCACAATTACATCTTCGACCAGCCGATATTGGGCGGCGAACTCAGCCTGACCTCGAATCTGACGAGCCTCACCCGCGGCGACACGGATGAGCGCGCCTACTTTCAGTATGACGAGGCGGGCAATCGGACGCAGAAAGAATATTACGCCGGCGTCGAGGGCACCTTCACCCGGGCGAGCACCGACGTAACCTGGAAGAGCAGGATCGTCGGCCCACTCGGGCAGGTCTTCACGCCCTTCGCGTATCTCAAGGGGGACGTCTACAACGTCCAGGCCGACGACACCGAGACGGGTCTCGCCGGTGACGAAACCTATCTGCGCGCCATGCCCGCCGTCGGCTTGGACTACCGCTATCCGTTCCTGGCGCAGATGGGGCCGATCTCACAGACGTTCAGCCCGGTCGCCCAGATCATCGTTCGTCCCGACGAACAGCACATCAACGACCTGCCGAACGAGGACGCGCAAAGCCTCGTCTTCGACGACACGAACCTGTTCGAATGGGATAAATTCTCCGGCTATGACCGCCAGGAGGGGGGCACGAGAGCCAATGTGGGCTTCACCTATCATGCGATGCTGGGCAAGGCGAGCATCGACGCCCTCTTCGGCCAATCCTTCCAGCTCGCCGGAGCGAACTCCTTCTCCAAGAGCAACGTCACCCTCACGGGCATCGGCTCGGGGCTATCGACCGACGATTCCGACTATGTCGGACGCGTCACCCTGGATTCCGGCGAAGGATTGACGCTGACGGCCCGCGGCCGCTTCGACAACGACACTTTCGACGTCAACCGCGCAGAAGCGACGGCGCGCGTCTCAAAGGGCCGGCGCAACAGCGCGGCCCTCACCTATTTCTATCGTCGCGAGGTTCCGGAGCTCGGCATCGACGACGAACAATCAGAAATCTCGACGACAGGCCAGGTCGCCGTCAGCGATTTCTGGTCGGTGAAGGGTGGCATCACCTTCGACATCGACCAGATGAGCCGCGTCAGGCACGCCCTGGGCCTTGCCTATGACGACGAATGCTTCAATCTATCCGTGGTCTACAGCGAGACACGCGACCGCTACACGGACATCGTCTCCGGCCGCGAGGTGTTTGTACGCTTCAATCTGCGCACCCTGGGCGACAGCGAGGTGAGCTTCGCGGCATCGGGCGACGATTACGACGACAACGATGACGACGACCTCTACTCTGGGCTCTTTTAAAAATTAGCGCCATAATTCGCGCTTAAGAGCCGCCATCAAAAGCTGCAACGGAACGATGCGAACATCGATGTTTAAAACCCTCACGCAAACCGCTTGGCTTGTTGCGGCAAGCGCCTTGATGGCCATGGCCACATTGCCCGTCGCCGACAGCGCACAGGCTCAGAGCTCCATCAAGATCCTGGTCAACGACCAGCCGATCACGACCTACGACATCAACAACCGCGCCAAATTCCTTCGCCTGACCTCCCGCGGTCAGGCGGGTGCGAAACAGGCAACGGACGAGTTGATCGAAGAAGCGCTGAAAATGCAGGAAGCCAAGCGCCGCAATGTCAGCGTTTCGCAAAACGAAGTCGAGCGCGCCTTCGCCAGCATTGCGAGCCGCGCCAAGCTGCCCCCGTCGAAGCTCGAAGCGGCGTTGCGGCAGAACGGCGTCAATCCCGACACCCTCAAGGACCGCATTCGTGCCGAGCTCGCCTGGCGGGACGTGGTGCGTGCCCGCTTCCGCGCCACGGTGCGCATCACCGAGTCGGACGTCGCCCAGGCCATGCTCGGCCGTGATGACGACGCCGAAGCGTCCGGAACCGTGACCGAATACGACGTTCAGCCGGTTCTTTTCATCGTCCCCAAGAAGGGCAAGGCCGGCATCGCTGGCCAGCGCAAGCGCGAAGCCGAAGCCTTCCGCAGCCGCTTCCGGAACTGCGAAGCGACACTGGAACAGACCCGCGGCATGTCGGGCGTCGTCGTAAAGCCGACGGTGCGCCGGGAGAGCAGCGATTTTCCCGATTCCCTGCGTGACAGCCTCGGCAAAGCCAGGGTTGGTACGGCTCTTCCTCCGACGCAGGTAGATGAGGGGTTCCAGGTGCTCGGCATCTGCAACAAGAGGGCTGTCGCCGGCAAATCACAGGCGGCCGACGAAGTCCGTGATGAACTGACCAATGAACGGGGTCAGCTTCTTGCCCGACGCTATCTGCGCGATCTGAAATCCGACGCGATAATCGAGTACCGTTAGGAACCGATGCTTCCAATTGCACTGACCCTCGGAGAGGCGGCCGGCGTCGCCCTCGACATCACCATTGCAGCCTGGGCGCGGCGCGAGCGCGAACGCCTGCCGCCGTTTATTTTCCTCGGCTCAGCCGCGAACATTGCCGAGCGAGCCATTCTCCTCGGCATCGACTGCCCGACGCGCGAAGTGGAGCCGGAAGAGGCAGCTCTCGTCTTCCCGATGGCTCTGCCATGCCTTCCGGGATTCCCGGAAGCGAAGGCGGAGCCAGGGCTCATCGCGCGCGAAGACGCCGCGCTGACGATCCAGTCGATCCGTCAGGCCGCGGAGTTCGTGGCCGACGGTCGCTGCACCTCGATGGTGACCAATCCGATCGCCAAGCACGCACTCAACGAAGCGGGCTTCGCCTATCCGGGTCACACCGAATACCTCGCCGACCTCGGCGAGCAGCTCTTCGGGGAGAAGCGCCGGCCGGTCATGATGCTGGCCGGACCCGATCTCCGCGCCGTTCCCGTCACCATTCACGTGCCTCTTTGCGAGGTGCCGCGTCTTCTCACGACCGAACTCATCGTGGAAACCGGCAAGATCGCCGCGGAAGAGCTGAAGCGCCGCTTTGCCATTCCCTCCCCCCGCATCGCCGTGTCGGGCCTGAACCCGCATGCCGGTGAGAAGGGCGTCATCGGCAAGGAAGACATCGAGGTCATCCGTCCTGCCGTCGACCAGCTCTGTCAGGCCGGCATCGAGGCGGAGGGGCCGCTGCCCGCCGACACCATGTTCCACCCCGCGGCCCGCCGCCGCTACGACCTGGCGCTGTGCATGTACCACGACCAGGCGCTCATCCCGGTCAAGGCCCTCGCCTTCGATCATGCGGTCAACGTGACGCTCGGTCTGCCTTTCGTGCGCACGTCGCCGGATCACGGCACGGCGATGGAGATCGCTGGCACAGGCCGTGCGCGTCCCTTGAGCCTGATGGCGGCGCTGCATATGGCAGCCGAGATGAGCCGTTCCACCGTCCAGGCGTGAGCGACGTCATCGAACGCGTGGCGGCCCTGCCGCCGCTGCGCGACGTTCTCGCAAGACATGAACTCTGGGCGCAGAAGTCTCTCGGCCAGAATTTTCTGCTCGACCTCAATCTGACGCGCCGCATCGCCCGCGAAGGCAGCGCCAGGAGCGAGACGATCGTCGAGGTCGGCCCGGGACCCGGCGGCCTGACGAGAGCCCTGTTCCTTGAGGGCGCCACCCGCGTGATCGCCATTGAACGCGACCACAGGGCGCTTCCGGCACTTGAGGAAATCGCGATCGCTGCGGAGGGTCGCCTCGAGGTGATCGAGGGCGATGCGCTTGCAACCGATTATCCGGACCTCGTCGGACCGGATGGCGGCCGCATCGTCGCCAACCTTCCATACAATGTGGCGACACCCCTTCTCACCGGCTGGCTGACGCCGCCCACCTGGCCCGCCTGGTGGCGCAGCCTGACGCTCATGTTCCAGAAGGAGGTGGCGGAGAGGATCGTCGCGGAACCAGGCTCCAAGGCATACGGACGCCTCGCTGTGCTCGCCCAGTGGCGCTGCCACGCCCATATTCTCTTCGAAGTGCCGCCGCAGGCCTTTCTGCCGCCCCCGAAGGTCACCTCTGCGGTCGTCCGGCTGGAACCGCGGCCCGATGCCGTCGACGTCGCGCCCAAGGCCGTTGAGGCCGTCACCGCCTCGGCCTTCGGCCAGCGACGCAAGATGCTGCGCCAAAGCCTGAAACAGGCCTTTCAACAGCCGGAAGCGGTTCTGGAAGCATGCGGCATCGCACCGACGCGGCGTGCCGAAGAAATCCCGGTCGCGGGCTTTCTCGATCTTGCTCGGATTTATGAGGAGCTCGGGCGCTCTTCGTCCTGAGCCTGAAGGTGATCGACGAGGTCGCGCCCCTCAGACAGAAGCTGACTGACGAAGGAACGCAGACCCAGGACGCGGTCCCGCTTCAACCTTTCGGCTGTCAAAATCCCCTTCACCGCCTCGAAAGCTCGCTGCAGGTCGTCATTGACGATGACGTAGTCGTAGCGGCTCCACTGCTCGATTTCCTCGAGCGATCCGACCAGCCGCCGGCCGATCGTCTCGTGAGAATCCTCGGCTCGCCGCTCCAGGCGCGCCTTCAATTCGCGCATGGAAGGCGGCAGCACGAACACGCGCACGAGGTCGTCAGGCAGCTTCTCGGCGATCTGTGCGGTTCCCTGCCAGTCGATGTCGAAAAGCACGTCGCGACCCGCGGACAAAGCATCCTCGACGGGCTCGATCGGCGTGCCGTAATGGTTGCCGTGGACCGTTGCCCATTCCAGAAGATCGCCGCGCTCCACCATGCGGTTGAAATGCACGTCGTCGATGAAATGGTAGTGGACGCCTTCGCGCTCGCTTCGCCGGCGGGGGCGTGTGGTCACCGAAACCGACAATTCCAGGCCGCTGTCGGCTTCCAGGAGCTGCCGCGCGAGTGTCGACTTGCCTGCCCCCGAGGGCGAGGACAGAACGAACATGAGGCCACGACGGACAAGCTTGATCGGGTCGGCAGTCATTCGAGATTTTGCACCTGCTCGCGGAACTGATCGATCGCGGATTTGAGATCGAGGCCGATCGCCGTCGTTTCGTGGTCGCTCGATTTGGAGCACAACGTGTTGGCTTCGCGGTTGAACTCCTGCGACAGGAAATCGAGCCTGCGCCCGATGACACCGCCTTCGGAAAGCCGCGTGCGCGCCTCCGCGATATGCGCCTTGAGACGGTCGATCTCCTCGCGGATATCGGCTTTCGTCGCAACCATCAGCGCTTCCTGATAGAGACGCCCTTCGTCGAGCTGCGTCTCGGAGGAAATGAACTCCACCTGCTCGCGAATCCGCGCACGCAGACGCTCCACCATGCCGCCGAGGCGGGCCTCCGCCGCCTCCACCAGCGCTTCGATGCGGTCGATGATCTCCGTGAGATGCGCCCGCAGTCGTTCGCCTTCTTCAAGCCGCGTCGTCACAAGCGCGTCAAGCGCCTCGTGCAAAGCCGCAACCGCCGCCTCGGCGACCGGGCCCTCGGCCGCCCCTTCGCTGTTGCTGCCCTGGACGATCACGCCGCGCAGCGACAGAAGTCCGTCAGCGCGCGCCGGTTGCACTTCGTCTTCCTCCGCCAGGCGCTTTGCCCGCTCCAGCACGAGACGCAAAGCCGCCTCGTTGATCGTGACTCCGGCTTCGGCGCCGCCGCCGTCTTCCTGCAGATTCAGATAACAAGAGCCGCGGGAAAGATGGCTGCGCACGGCTTCGCGCGCGGACGGTTCGAGACCGTCAAAGCCGGGCGGCAGACGGAAGCGCAGCTCCAGACCGCGCCCGTTGACGCTCTTCAGTTCCCAGACATAGCTCGACGAGCCGACGGTGAAGACCTGACGGGCAAAGCCCGTCATGCTTTGAATGCGCATGTGCCGTAATCAGCTGTAAGTGTGGAAGGGGCGTAGCGCGGGCGCGCCGCCCGGACAAGCCTTGCCCCTCATTCCGGCTCTGGTCGCGGACGCGGGATGAGGTTTTCCGCCCCCGGCATCGGCTCCTCTTGAAGAACCTCCGCCTCGGCCTCCGCCTCCTCGGCAGCCCGCTGCGTGCGCTCGATACGCCGCCAGCGCGCCACGTTGCGATTATGATCCGCAAGCGTCGTGGAGAAGACATGGCCGCCTGTTCCGTCGGCGACGAAATAGAGATCGTCCGTACGCGACGGATTGGCGACGGCTTCGAGTGCCGCGCGTCCCGGATTGGCGATCGGCCCGGGCGGCAGACCGCTGATCTGGTAGGTGTTGTACTCGGTTTCCTTCTCCAGATCGGAGGCAAGGATCGGCCGGTCGGACGGTTTTCCTGCACCGCCGAAGAGCCCGTAGATGATCGTCGGGTCGGACTGCAGGCGCATGCCGCGCTTCAGGCGGTTGATGAAGACGGCGGCAACGCGCGGCCGTTCGTCGGCCTTGCCGGTCTCCTTCTCCACGATCGAGGCCAGCGTCACGAGCTCTTCCGGCGTTTCGATGGGCAGATCCGGCGAGCGGCGTCCCCAGACCTCGTCCAGAAGCCGGTCCTGCGCCCGCTCCATCTGCTCAAGGATCTGCTGGCGCGTCGCCCCGCGCGTGAACTTGTAGGTTTCCGGCAGCAGCGAACCCTCGGGCGGCACCGTCTCGATCTCGCCGACGAGCACATCGTCGGCCCGAAGCTTGTCGACGATCTGCTGGCTGGTGAGCCCTTCCGGAATCGTCACGGCATGCAGGATCGATTTGCCCGAGGTGAGGATCTCCATCACCTCCCGCATCGAGACATGCGGCTGGAAGAGATATTCGCCGTATTGCAGGCGGCTCGCAGCCTCGTTGAGGCGCACCCCGACGTTGAAGATGAGCGGGCTGTCGATGACGTTGTTGCGCTTCAGCTGCGCGGCGATCGCATCGACGCCCGAGCCGCGGGTGACCAACACCGTCCGCGGCTCTTCCAGAGGCCCGTCCGCGATGAAGCGCTGCTTGCCGAAATAAAGCGCGCCGCCCGCGAAGAGGACGGCAAGCACCGCTGTCATCAGAAAGAAATTGAGCGTCACCACGACCGGGTGCTTCGCCTGCTTGGAGCGCGGCGGAGGCGGCGGTGCCGGCTCAGGCTGGATCGCCTGGCGCGGGCTCTTCGGATTGATTCGGCGACCGGAGCGCGCACCGTTGTGCTCCGCAGGCCGCGCTTCGCCGTTGGCAGCGTCAGCCTCAGGAATCCCTGTTTGCTCGCTCGGCACTTTTTCGTTCATTGCCCGCTTTTCCCACGTCGCCGTCGATCCGACAACTAAGCTCGAATATGGCGAAAGAGGGCCGCTGCCGGCCGATCAGCTAATTGAAACGCCGGAAGACGAGCGAGGCGTTCGTACCGCCGAATCCGAAGGAGTTGGAAAGCGCGACATTGATCGGCTTTTCCTTCGGCTGATGCGGCACGAGATCGATCGGCGTGTTGACCGACGGATTGTCGAGATTGATCGTCGGCGGCGCGACATTGTCGCGAATGGCGAGGATCGAGAAGATCGCTTCGACCGCGCCGGCGGCTCCCAGAAGATGACCGACCGCCGACTTCGTCGACGACATCGTCATCTCGGAGGCATGCTGACCGGTCAGGCGTTCCACGGCGCGCAGCTCGATCTCGTCGCCGAGCGGCGTCGAGGTGCCATGCGCGTTGATATAGTCGATCTCGTCGGGGCTGACGCCCGCCCGCTTCAAAGCGGCGGTCATGCATCGATAGGCGCCATCGCCATCCTCGGCCGGAGCCGTAATGTGATAGGCGTCGCCCGACATGCCGTAACCGACGATCTCGCCATAGATGCGCGCGCCACGCGCCTTGGCGTGTTCGAGCTCTTCCAGAACGACGACACCCGCTCCCTCGCCCATGACGAAGCCGTCACGGTCGCGGTCATAGGGTCTCGACGCCTTTGTCGGAGAATCGTTGAAATTTGTTGATAGCGCCCGGCAGGCGGCAAAGCCCGCCACCGAGACGCGATTGAGGGGTGATTCGGTACCGCCCGCCACCATCACTTCGGCATCGCCCAGCGCGATGAGGCGCGACGCGTCGCCGATAGCATGAGCGCCCGTGGAGCACGCCGTCACGACGGCATGATTCGGGCCCTTCAGATTGTGCTGGATCGAGACATACCCTGCCGCAAGGTTGATGAGCCGGCCTGGGATGAAGAAGGGAGACACGCGACGCGGCCCCTTCTCCTCCAACAAAAGCCCGCCTTCGACGATGCCGCGGATCCCGCCGATACCGGACCCGATCAGCACGCCCGTGCGGATCTGGTCTTCGTATTCGTCGGGCTCCCACTCGGCATCTTTCAGCGCCTGGGCAGCAGCGGCCATGGAAAAGGTGATGAATTCATCGACCTTGCGCTGCTCCTTCACCTCCATCCAATCGTTCGGATTGTAGGTGCCGTTGGAGCCGTCGCCACGCGGGATCTGGCAAGCGATCTGACACGCAAGATCGTCGACCTTGAAGGCCTCGATGCGTGCTGCACCACTCTCACCAGCAAGAAGTCTCGACCAGGTTTCCTCCACCCCGCAACCGAGGGGCGAAACCATGCCGAGACCCGTGACGACGACGCGTCTCATTCCACTGTACCGCAAATCACGAGAGAAGGTCAGCCGGCGTTCTTCTCGAGGAACGACACAGCATCGCCCACCGTCAGGATGGTCTCAGCGGCATCGTCCGGAATTTCCACGCCGAACTCTTCTTCGAACGCCATCACAAGCTCGACCGTGTCCAGGCTGTCGGCGCCGAGGTCATCAATGAAGCTGGCTTCCTTGGTGACCTTTTCTTCTTCAACGCCAAGGTGCTCCACGACGATCTTTTTGACGCGCTCCTCGATATTGCTCTCACTCATAGCCTCAGCTTCCTCGATTGCCTGGTCTGGTATGACCGTGAAAAACAGTCCTTATCCCCTGAAAAACCCGGATTGCCGCGCGGTCGAGGGGTCGAACGGGGATGGTCGCGCGGTCCGTTATCATGTTTCTATGGCCTTGACCAGCAGTCGGAAGACGCTGGTCGTGCGGTTCTTTGGCGTCAGATCATCGCCATGCCGCCATTGACGTGCAGCGTCTGCCCCGTGACGTAGCCGGCTTCCTGGCTCGCCAGGAAAACCGCAGCCGCAGCAATGTCTTCGCCGCTTCCAAGCCGGCCGGCCGGAATGCTCGACATGATTCCTTCGCGCTGCTTCTCATTGAGCTGGTCGGTCATGGCGCTGGAGATGAATCCGGGGGCGATGCAATTCACGGTAATGCCGCGGCTCGCCACCTCCTGGGCCAGCGCCTTCGACATGCCGATGAGACCGGCTTTCGAGGCCGCGTAATTCGCCTGACCGGCATTGCCGGTCACCCCGACGACCGAGGTGATGTTGATGATCCGCCCGGCCCTCTGGCGCATCATGCCTTTGAGCGCGGCACGCGACAGGCGGAAGGCCGCCTCCAGATTGACCTTGAGAACGATCTCCCAATCGGCGTCCTTCATGCGCATGGCGAGGCCGTCGCGCGTCAGGCCGGCATTGTTGACGAGAATGTCGAGCCCGCCCATCGCCTTCTCGGCCTCACCGATGAGCCCGTCGACGGCCGCCGTATCGGAGAGATTGGCAAGAAGCACATGCGCGCGGTCGCCAAGTTCGGCGGCAAGCGCGTTCAGTGGCTCTTCACGGGTGCCCGACAGCGCAACCGTCGCGCCCTGGGCATGAAGCCCCCGCGCGATCGCACCGCCGATTCCCCCGCTCGCGCCGGTGACGAGCGCGCGTTTTCCCTCAAGGCTGAACATGCCCTCTCCCCTCTTCTTTCTGACTATTCTTTCGCCGCTTTCAGCGCCGCCACGGCAGCCTCGATCTCCTCGGGCTTGCCGACGGTCAGTGCGCTCATTCCAGGCGCAATACGACGGACGAGACCGGAGAGGACACGCCCGGCGCCGATCTCGGCCAGGAGCGTCACACCGTTCTCACCCATCCAGGCGACTGATTCGCGCCAGCGGACGGCCCCCGTCACCTGCTCGACGAGCCGTTGACGAATTTCCGAAACCTCCGTCAACGGCCGCGCCGTGACATTCGCCACGACCGGCACCGACGGCGGCGCAATCTCAGTCTGCGCGAGCGCATCGGCCATGCGTTCGGCCGCCGGCTGCATCAAGGCGCAATGGAAGGGTGCGGACACCGGCAGAAGCATGGCGCGCTTCGCGCCCTTGGCCTTGGCCATCTCCGCCGCCCGTTCGACGGCCGCCTTGCTTCCGGAGACGACCACCTGTCCCGGCGCATTGTCGTTCGCCGCCTCGCAGACATCGGCCTGCGCGGCCTCGTTGGCGATCTCCCGTACCGCCTCGATATCGAGACCGAGGATCGCCGCCATGGCGCCCTCGCCGACCGGCACCGCCGCCTGCATGGCATCGCCGCGAATGCGCAGGAGCCTCGCCGCATCGGCGATCGAAAGGCTTCCGGCCGCCGCCAGCGCGGAATATTCGCCAAGCGAATGACCGGCGACGAAATCGGCATGTGCCGAAACCGAAATCCCCTGCGTTTCGAGCGCCTTCAGAGCCGCCATGGAAACCGCCATCAGCGCCGGCTGCGCGTTGCGCGTCAAAGTGAGCGCATCATCCGGCCCCTCGAAAATCGTCTTCGAAAGAGCCTCGCCGAGCGCGTCATCCACTTCCTGAAAAACCGCGCGCGCTTCCGGAAAAGCGTCTGCGAGCGCAGCTCCCATGCCGACGGCCTGGCTGCCCTGCCCCGGGAAAGCGAACACGGTGGCCATGGCTTCTCCTTTTTGTTCTTGCCGCGTTTGTTCTTGTGGCCGAAAGGGCCGCGACGTCAGTTGAGCGGGTGTGATCACGCTGCGCGTGGACTGTCAAGGCGCCATGACGCCCGTCGCGGCACCCCACAAGAACATCCTGCGCGCCTCTATTCGTCGTCCGAATCCTGCGTCGGTTCCGGCAGCTTCGGCTCGTCCTTGCGCCGGCGACGCGGTCTGCGGCTGCGATTTTGCGAACGCGACCCCTTCGCGCCCTGCCCGCTCGTGCGACGGCTTGCTGGGGTCTTGTCGGACGCCTTCGCGTCGCGCCCCTCCCCGACCGGTTTTTCCCCAGACGGCTTGTTCTTGGCCGCCTCATCCTCGGCCGGCTGATCGACGGAAGCGGCGGCTTTGCGCGAATCCTCCGTATCGGGCAGCTGATCCTCGGTGAACTGGTCCGCAAACGGCTCACCTTCCGTGACCTTTCCGCCGGAGAGCGCGGCGGCCTTGAGCGCTGCGGCCTTCGCCTGCCCCTCTTCCGCGGGCAGATCCTGGGTCGGTGCCGTGTAGGGCTCCGAAGCGCTCGAGCCTTGAGCCGGTTCGGATTTTTCGTCCTTCTTCTCGCCGTCCTTTTTCTCGCCGCCCGCAGAGACCACCTTTTCTTCGATCTGAGGTTTGGCCGCCTCTTCCAGCGCTTTGCGACGGGCCTGCTCTTCGATCGCGATCGGCAAGGTGTCGATATGCCCATCCTTGTGGACGCCGAGATAGAGCGTGCGATGCGGGAACGGGATCTCGATATCGCGCTCGTCGAAGACCTCTTTCATGATCTCCGTATAGGCGCGGCCGACCGCCCATTGGCTGCCCGGCAGCGTCTTGATGCGCCCGCGCACCATGACGGCCGAATCGGCCAATGCAGTCACCCCGTGCATCTCGAAATCGTCGATGATGTCGGTGCCGTATTCGCTCGCCTTGAGACGGTCGAAGGCCTCGCGCATCGCCTCCTTCACCTCGCGGATATTCTCGCGGTAGGCGACGCCGACCTCGGCCAGGTGATAGGCGAATTTGCGCATCGAGTTGGAGACGGCATCGACCGACGAGAACGGCACGATGTGATAGACGCCCGCCAGATCGCGAATGCCGACGGAGCGCACCGTCAGCTTCTCCACCACGCCGGAAATGCCGGCGACCGTGACGACATCCCCCTCGTTGATGGCGTTCTCGAACTGGATGAAGGCGCCTGTTATGACGTCCTGGACGAGCTTCTGGGATCCGAAACCGACGGCAAGACCAAGGACACCGGCACCGGCGAGAAGCGGCCCGATATTCACACCCAGTTGCGACAAAGCGAGCATACCCGCGATCACGAAGAGCGTGATGGAAAGCCCGTTGCGCATGAGGGACAGGATCGTGCGCGCACGCGCGCTCGGCATCGCCCCCTGCTTGCCGTAGTTGAGCCTGTGCTCGATCCACGACGAGATGCCGATCCACAGAAGATAGGTGACGACGACGATGATGAGGGCGCTGATGACCCGCGCGACGAGATCGGCTCCCCGCTCGGTCGAAATCCACCCGGAAATGTCGAGCACCTGCCAGGCGTCGATGATGGCGAGGATCACGGCAACGATCACGAGCGTGCGCACGATCTTCAGAATTGCCGGGATGAGCGTGTTCATCCGCCGTTCCAGAACCGGCACTTCGCGCGCCATCCATTGCGGCAGACGCACGCCGCGCTGCAGCGCGAGCTTCACCAGCGCGACGAGCGCCACGCCGATCCCGATCGCCACCGCCGTGCGCACGGAGGCGCCGACCACGAACGAGACGAGCAGGTAAGGCCGGGTGATGCCGATGGAGAGGACGGCGAGCACGTAGAGCGTACCGATCCAGGGCCAGAGCTGCACGAACATGGTCACGACCTGGCCGCCCATGCCCTGCGTATCCGGGTCACGCCGTTCCTTGATTCGCGCGGCGAGCGTCCGCATCGAGGTGAGAGCCACGAAGGCCGCCACCAGCATGACGGTGACGCGCAGCCCGCGCCCGGCCACGAAAGAGAGGCTGGTGTTGACGACGGGCACCAGGAAGGCGATGCCGGTGATCAAGAGCGCCGCCACGACCATCAGCCGGGTATAGGCATAATCGGTGATGCCTTCCCGGTAGGGAATGAGAGAGGTCGTCTCCGTCGTCGACGCCACGATCGCCCGCAGGAAGACACGCACGCCGCCGACGATGAGGAAGGCGTTGAGATAAAGCGACTGCTCGATCTGCATCTGCCCGCCATCCCCGAAGACGCCGACGGCAAGCCCGCTGCCGACCGCATAGGCGATCGCCAGGGCCAGGATGTCGGCGAGCGTTTCGACGACGAAAGCAATGCTCCTCACGACCGCATGCGGCCCCGATATGCGCCGCGTCACGAGATGCGTGAGCTTTTGTAGAAGGTAACTGAAGACGACGAGGCCCACTCCGGTGACCGCGATCGTTCCGAAGAGCCGCAAAATGGCGACCTGCAACGCGCCCCAATCGAGATCGCCCGCCTGCTTGGCGAGCGCGCCAAGACCTTTCAGGTCGCGGAAGAGACGCTCGACCACGCCATAGCTTGCCTCGGCCGCGCCCTTGGTGGCATCGGCAAGCTGCCGGGCAAGCGACTGGTCTTCCTCTTCCTGCGGCGCCGCGGCCTCCGCCGCCTCCGACTGCGGATTCGCAAGTTGTTCGAGCTGGTCGATGAGCGCCTGACGCGCTCTCTCGTCCTTCAAGATGTCGGCGAGCAACTTGGCGCGGAGCGCGCTGTCACCGCTCGTATCGCCCTCTCCCTCATTCGCCGTATCCGAAGAGCCTGACGTGTCAGCGGTGCCGGGCACGGTCGGCATCGGCAGGGATTGCGCGCCAGCGCCGCTCGGCGCCAGACCCGCAAGTGTGAACAGCACCAGCAGAACGGCGGAAAGGCGCAAAAGACGCGCAGGAAACAGATCGGTCAAAAGCATCGGTGTCCGGTCGGAAAGAGCATCAGCGGGTGGCGGAACGCCGCCTCATGGGCGTTGGATGGGACTAGAATGAGGCAACCCGACGCAAGGGCAAGAGCATGAACGCAAGAGATCGTGCGCTTTTTCCGGCATTCGTCAGGGCATGGTCCCCACAGGCTTGCACGGAAACGAAAAATCCCTATAACGCAGCGATGCGACCGGCTTCGGCCGGGGGCTGAATGGGGACGGCTGCCCAAAAGGTGGCCGAGACCGGCAAGACCGGTCGGTTCCCGGTGTCTCCGCTCCTGAAGACGCACTCTTGAGCCTTTCTCCGGTTTTCGAAAGATCCGGCTGAGGCTTCGGTGAGGCTCCGCGCCAGGCAGGTTGCTGAATGGAAAGGCCAGTTATGTCACTTTATGAGCACGTATTCCTGGTCCGACAGGATGTGTCGGGCCAGCGGGTCGATGAGCTCGTCGAACACTATAAGGGTGTCGTCGAGCAGGGTGGTGGCTCTGTCGGTAAGACCGAGAACTGGGGCATGAAGTCCCTCACCTACCGTATCGAAAAGAACCGCAAGGCGTATTTCGCACTGATGAACATCGATGCCCCCTCCCCGGTGGTGGCGGAGATGGAGCGTCAGATGCGCTACAATGAAGACATCATCCGCTTCATGACGATCCGCGTCGACGAGCACGAGGAAGAGCCCTCCGTGCAGATGCAGAAGCGTGAGCGCGATGAGCGTCGCCGTCGCGAACGCGAACGCCGCCGCGAGGATGGAGAATAAGCACATGGTCGATATCGCACAGCTGCCGACCCGTCGGCCCTTTCACCGTCGTCGCAAGTCCTGCCCGTTCTCCGGAGAGGATGCGCCGCGGATCGACTACAAGGACGTCAAGCTTCTGGAGCGTTATGTCTCCGAGCGTGGCAAGATCGTTCCCTCGCGCATCACGGCGGTTTCCGCCAAGAAGCAGCGCGAGCTCGCCAAGGCCATCAAGCGCGCCCGCTTCCTGGGCCTGCTGCCTTACGTCCTGAAGTAAGGATCCAACCCGTTGGGGCGTCGGCCTGTCTGACGCCTCTAACCGCCGGCCACGGCCAGGCGGGACAGCAAGGAGATAGAAATGCAAGTCATTCTTCTGGAGCGCGTAGCCAAGCTCGGCCAGATGGGCGACGAAGTGCGCGTGCGCGACGGTTACGCCCGCAACTTCCTCCTGCCCAAAGGCAAGGCTCTGCGCGCCACCGAGGCCAACAAGGCCCGTTTCGAGCGTGAGAAGACGCAGCTCGAAGCGCGCAACCTGGAAGCCAAGAAGGAAGCCGATGCGGTGGCCGAAAAGCTCGCCGGCAAGACCTTCAGCGTGATCCGCTCCGCCGGCGAAACGGGCCAGCTTTATGGCTCCGTCTCGACGCGCGACATCGCCGACATCCTGGGCGAGGACGGCTTCACCGTCGGACGCAGCCAGGTCTGGCTCGATCGTCCGATCAAGACGCTCGGTCTGCATCCGATCCTGATTTCGCTGCATCCTGAGGTCGAGGCGCCGATCACGCTCAACGTCGCGCGCAACGCCGATGAGGCCGAGCGTCAGGAACGTGGCGAGAACCTCTCCGGCCGCGATCGCTTCGATGACGAAGAGGCCGATGATGCAGAGGCCGCGGCTCTCGAAGAGGTCTTCGAGAATCCCGAGGATCTGCAGCTCGAGCCGACCGAGGTCGACGCGGAGGACGAGGAGCGCGAGTAATCGCCTTCTCCTGAGGATTATCGAAAGGGGCGCTTGCGGGCGCCCCTTTTTTGTTGCTCTTTTGTTCGGTATGAGTCGGCGCTGCGACAACGAGATCGCGGTCAAGCCCGAACGGGTATTTTGTCGTTCCTGACAAGGAACAACTAGGAAAAGACTCATACCCTGCACCGTCTCGCCCCGACGCCCGGCAGGCTTGCTAGTAAGGGGCGATTAACCAACGACGGTCCCATGACAGCCGCAGCCCGTTTACGCGAAGCCGAGCCCATTTCGCCTCGCCAGGTGCCTCATAATATCGAAGTCGAGCAGGCGCTTCTCGGCGCCATCCTGATCAACAACGACGCGCTCGACCGGGTCTCCGATTTCCTCGAACCCGTTCATTTCTACGACCCCCTGCACCAGCGGATCTACGAGGTCGCGCGCCAGCTGATCCGTGTCGGCAAGATCGCGGATCCGCGAACCCTCAAGAGCTTCCTCAACGAGGAGCAGCGGGTCGGCGAGATCACCATTGCGGAATATCTCGCCCGCCTCGCCTATGAGGCGGCGACGATCATCAACGCTCAGGATTACGGCCGCACCATCTACGATCTGGCGCTGCGCCGCTCGCTCATCACCATCGGCGAGGACATGGTGAACGTCGCCTATGATGCGCCGGTCGACATGACGCCTCGCCACCAGATCGAGGATGCCGAGAGATCGCTCTTCGAACTGGCCGAGAAGGGCCGCGGCGCGACTGGCTTTCAGGGTTTCGGCGACGCGCTGAAGACCGCGATCGACATGGCGGCCGCCGCCTATGAGCGAAACGGCCACCTGTCGGGCATCGCAACAGGCCTCGACGACATGGACCGCCTCATGGGCGGTCTGCAATCGTCGGACTTGATCATCCTCGCCGGTCGCCCGGGCATGGGCAAGACGGCGCTCGCCACCAACATCGCCTACAATGTTGCGCGCGCCTGGCGCGGCGAGCAGCAGGGCGACGGCACGATGAAGACCATCGATGGCGGCATCGTCGGCTTCTTCTCGCTGGAAATGTCGTCCGAACAGCTCGCCACCCGCATCATCGCCGAGCAGGCCGCCGTGCCCTCATCGAAGATCAGGCGCGGCGACATCCACGAGGAAGAGTTCGACAAGATCGTCGTCGCGGCGCAGGAAATGCAGAAAATGCCGCTCTACATCGACCAGACCGGCGGCATCTCCATCGGCCAGCTCATGGCCCGCGCGCGGCGTCTCAAACGCCAGCGCGGCCTCGATTTTCTGGTCATCGACTATCTGCAGCTCATCCAGGGTTCGTCGAAACGCTCCTCCGACAGCCGCGTGCAGGAAATCACCGAGATCACCACGAACCTGAAGGCTCTCGCCAAGGAGCTGAACGTTCCGGTGCTCGCCCTCTCCCAGCTCTCGCGTCAGGTCGAGGCGCGCGACGACAAGCGCCCGCAGCTCTCGGATCTGCGCGAATCGGGTTCGATCGAGCAGGACGCCGACGTCGTCATCTTCGTCTTCCGCGAGGAATATTACCTGAAGAACAAGAAGCCGAAGGAAGGCACCGAGGAGTTCTTCAAGTGGCAGGCCGAGATGGAGGGTGTCGCCGGCCGCGCCGAAGTCATCGTCGGCAAGCAGCGTCATGGCCCGACCGGCACGATCGATCTCGCCTTCGAGGCCGACGTGACGCGCTTCTCGTCCCTGGCCCACGAAGAGCGCCTTCCGGTACGTTACGATTGAGCCTTGATGATTCCCGTGTGCGCGAGGTTGGAGACGTGAGCCAAGAGGCGGCCGCCGGTCTTTGCCTGACCATTGATTTGAACGCCCTCGTCGGCAATTGGCGCCGGCTGAAAGACCTCGTCGCGCCGGCCGAATGCGCAGGCGTCGTCAAGGCGGACGCTTATGGAACGGGCATCGCGATGACCGGGCCGGCCCTGTTTGCAGCGGGCTGCCGGACGTTTTTCGTCGCTGTCCCGGAAGAAGGGGCTGCCCTGCGTGCCGCTTTGGCAGCCCACGATCCCTCTGAGACGGCCGCGATCTATGTGCTCGCCGGCTTTTTCGCGGAAGCGGCGGAGCTCTACCGCGAGGCCCGCCTTTCTCCGGTCCTCGGCCATTTCGGCGAGCTTCAGAGCTGGCGCAAATGGCCCGGTCGCGACAAGGCCGCTCTCCACGTCGATACCGGCATGAACCGCCTCGGCCTGTCGCTTGCCGACACCGAAGCGCTTGCCGAGGCCGGCGGCCCGGGACCCGGCATCGATCTCATGATCAGCCATCTCGCCTGCGCCGACGAACCGGAAAAACCCTTGAACGAGAGGCAGCGCGAGCGCTTTGCACATGCCAAGGCGCTGCTCGGGCTGCCGCGCGCCTCGCTCGCCAATTCGGCCGGCATCCATATGGGACGCGCCTATCATCACGAGCTCTGCCGGCCGGGCATCGCCCTTTACGGTGGCGCCTCGCATCCGGAGGCGATCTCCGACCCGGTGGTCACGGCAGAAGCGCGCATCCTGCAGGTGCGCACCGGCCATCCCGGCGAGACGGTGGGCTACGGCGCGCTCGAAACCCTGCGGCGGACGACGCGCATCGCCATCCTCTCCGCCGGTTACGCCGACGGCTATCTGCGCGCCGCCGGCTCCTCGGACATGGCGTCGGGTGCCCTCGTTTCCATCGCTGGGCATCTTGCGCCCTTGCTCGGGCGCATCTCCATGGATCTCATTTCGGTCGACGTCACCGACATTCCGGAAGGCCTCGCGCTTCCCGGCAAGACGGCCGAGCTTTTTGGCCCGAACGTCGATATCGATGCCGTCGCGCGCCATGCCGGCACGATTTCCTACGAGCTTTTGACCAATCTCTCCCGCCGCGCCCATCGCCGCTACATCGGCGGCGTCGAAAGCGGCGGCCCCTCCTGATGGCGCGCCCGAAGACGCAATATGTCTGCGTGAATTGCGGGGCCGTCTGGCCGCGCTGGCAGGGGCGTTGCGACGCCTGCGGAGAATGGAACACGCTGCAGGAGGAAGGCCCGGCCGCCCCCGCCTCGACGGCCGCAGGGCGCGGCAATGTCGTCGCGCTGCGTCCGCTCTCGGGCAAGACGGAGAGCCCGCCGCGCCTCACGAGCGGCATCGCCGAACTCGACCGCGTCACCGGCGGCGGCTTCGTGCCGGCCTCGGCCCTTCTCGTCGGCGGCGATCCGGGCATCGGCAAGTCGACCCTCCTCCTCCAGGCGGCGGCCTCGCTCGCCCGCGACGGAAGGCATGTCGTCTATATCTCCGGCGAGGAGGCGATCGACCAGGTGCGTCTGCGTGCCGAACGTCTCGGCGTGGTCGATGCGCCCGTGCAGCTCGCCGCCGAAACCCATATCGAGGACATTCTGGCGACGCTGAAGACCGGGCCGAAGGTCGATGTCGTCATCGTCGATTCCATCCAGACGATGTGGACGGATCTCGCCGAAAGCGCGCCCGGCACGGTCACCCAGGTGCGGCTCGCCTCGCAAAATCTCATCCGCCTCGCGAAATCGACGGGCGCTGTCGTGATCCTCGTCGGTCACGTCACCAAGGACGGCCAGATCGCGGGACCGCGCGTCGTCGAGCACATGGTCGACGCGGTGCTTTATTTCGAAGGCGATGCCGGCCACCGCTTCCGCCTTTTGCGGGCCGTCAAGAATCGCTTCGGCCCGGCCTCGGAAATCGGCGTCTTCGAGATGGCCGGCGACGGTTTGCGCGAGGTCGCCAACCCGTCCGATCTCTTCATCGGCGAACGCGATGCGAGAAGCCCGGGCACGGCGATCTTCGCCGGCATGGAAGGCACGCGGCCGCTTCTCGTCGAGGTGCAGGCGCTCGTCTCGCAATCGAGCCTCGCCACGCCGCGGCGCGCCGTCGTCGGCTGGGACCCCAATCGCCTCGCCATGCTTCTGGCTGTGCTCGAAGCGCGCTGCGGCCTTCGTTTCGGCCAGTTCGACGTCTATCTCAACGTCGCCGGCGGGCTTCGCATAGCCGAGCCGGCCGCCGATCTGGCGATTGCGGCGGCGCTCATCTCCTCGCGCACCGGGGTTGCGACGCCGCCCGACAGTATCTATTTCGGCGAGGTCAGCCTTTCAGGCACCATCCGTGCCGTCGCACAAAGCCAACAGCGGCTGAAGGAAGCGGAAAAACTTGGCTTTCGCACAGCATTTCTGCCCGAAGCGGGCAGCGAGGACACAGTGACCGGGCTGGCTCTGGACAAGATCGCGACCTTGGCCGATATGGTGGCCGCCTTTGCGGCACGCGCCCAGGAACAAAGCGGCCGGGACCGCAACCATCAGTGAGCTCGGCGATGCCACGACGCGCCGTCATCTATCGCGGACGAGGGAACCACCTGCAATGCCGATAACGCTACTCGACGGCGTTCTCCTGCTGATCATGTTCATTTCTGCGGTTCTTGCCATGATCCGCGGCTTCACCCGTGAGGTCTTCTCCATCGCCTCTTGGGTGGTGGCAGCGATCGTCACCTATATGTTCTGGCAGGATCTCCTGCCCTACACCCAGCAATATGTGGATGACCGCACGGTGGCGCTCGGCCTGACGGTGGCCGGCATCTTCTTCATCACCTTGATCGTCGTCTCGCTGGTGACGATGCGCATCTCCGACTTCATTCTCGATTCCAAGGCCGGTCCTCTCGACCGCACCTTCGGCTTCGTTTTCGGAGCGGCGCGCGGCCTCCTTCTGGTCGTCATCGCGGTGCTTTTCCTCAACTTCTTCATCTCGCCCGAGCATCAGCCGACCTGGATCGCCGATGCGCGCTCCAAACCCTGGCTCGATTCCATGGGTCAGGATCTGATGAACGCGCTGCCGGAAGATCCGGAAGCGGAGATCATCGAACGCTTCCGTCAGGAAGACGCCGAGCGCCGTGCGCAGCCCGCAGGCAACGCCAGCGACGCCACCGGTTCCGCCGGCTCCTATGATGCCGACGATCAGAACGCCCTCAACCGCCAGCTCTCGCAATAGGCCATGCAGATCCTTCCCGCACATCCCTTCCAGGGCACCGGCGACGACAAGTTCCATGAGGAATGCGGCGTCTTCGGCATTTTCGGTCATCCCGAGGCTGCAGCGCTGACGGCGCTCGGCCTGCATGCGCTCCAGCATCGCGGCCAGGAGGCGGCGGGCATCATCTCCTATGACGGGCGCCAGTTCCATGTGGAGCGCCACATCGGCCATGTCGGCGACAACTTCACCGCGCCGGAGGTGATCGCACGCCTGCAGGGCGACAAGGCGATCGGCCACAACCGCTATTCCACGACCGGTGCCCCGGTTCTGCGCAACGTCCAGCCGATGTTTGCCGAATTCGCCGGCGGCGGTTTCGCGGTCGCCCACAACGGCAACATCACCAATGCCCGCACCTTGCAGCGCGACCTGCAAAACCGCGGTTCGATTTTCCAATCGACCTCCGACACCGAGACGATCATCCACCTGATCGCCACGAGCCAGAAGGCACCGCTGATCGACCGCCTCATCGATGCGCTCACCCAGATCGAGGGCGCCTATTCGCTGGTCGCCCTGTCGGAAAAGAAGATGATCGGTTGCCGCGATCCACTCGGCGTGCGCCCGCTGGTTCTCGGCGATCTCGACGGCGCTCATGTGCTCGCTTCGGAGACCTGCGCGCTCGACATCATCGGTGCGCGGTTCGTGCGCGAGATCGAGCCGGGCGAGATGATCGTCATCACCGACCATTCGATCGATTCGCTGCGGCCCTTTAAGCGGGAGCGCCCGCGCTTCTGCATTTTCGAGCACGTCTATTTCGCCAGGCCCGATTCCGTCATCGCTGGCGCCTCGATTTATGAATCGCGCAAGAAGATCGGCATGGAGCTCGCCCGCGAAGCACCAGCCGAGGCCGACCTCATCGTTCCGGTCCCGGATTCCGGCAATCCGGCCGCCATCGGCTTCGCAAAAGAGAGCGGCATCCCCTTCGAGCTCGGCATCATCCGCAACCATTACGTCGGCCGGACCTTCATCGAGCCCTCCGATTCGATCCGGCATATGGGCGTGAAGCTGAAGCACAACGCCAATTCGGCGATCCTCAAGGGCAAGCGCGTGGTGCTCGTCGACGATTCCATCGTCCGCGGCACGACCTCTCTCAAGATCGTGGAAATGGTGCGCGATGCCGGCGCCGCCGAAGTGCATATGCGCATCGCGAGCCCGCCCACGACCAATCCCTGCTTCTACGGTGTCGATACCCCGGAAAAGGCGAAGCTCCTCGCCTCGCGCATGTCGATCGAGGAAATGGCCGATTTCATCCGCGTCGACAGCCTCGCCTTCCTGACCATCGACGGGCTTTATCGGGCCGTCGGCGAAGAGGCCCGCAACGCGGCGCAGCCGCAATATTGCGACGCCTGCTTCACGGGCGAATATCCGACGCGCCTCACCGACCGCGAATCGGTCGGCACCGTCCGCCAGCTCAACCTGTTGTCTGAAGCCGGATAATCATGACTGACCAAAAACCGCTCGCCGGCCGCATCGCCGTCGTCACCGGCGCGACGCGTGGCATCGGCTATTTCGCCGCCAAAGCCATGGCTGAGGCCGGCGCCCATGTCGTCGCCGTCGCCCGCACGCAAGGCGCGCTTGAAGAGCTCGACGACGAGATTCGCTCCGCCGGCGGCGCTGCCACGCTCGTGCCGCTCGACCTGACCGACGGGCCGGGCATCGACCGTCTCGGCGGCGCCATCAACGAGCGCTGGGGACGCCTCGACATTCTCCTCGCCAATGCCGGCATCCTCGGCACCCTGTCGCCGCTCGGTCACGTGCAGGCGAAGGACTGGGACAAGGTGATGGCGATCAACGTCACCGCCAATTGGCGCCTCATCCGCTCGCTCGATCCGCTTCTGAAGCGCTCGGAGGCCGGGCGGGCGATCTTCATCTCGTCGGGCGTCGCCCACAGCCTGAAGCCGTTCTGGGGCCCCTACGCGGTCTCCAAGGCAGCACTCGAGGCCCTGGCGCGCACCTATGCGCACGAGACGCAGAATTCCCCGATCAAGGTGGTGATGGTCGATCCGGGCGCCATGCGCACGGCGATGCGGGCACAGGCGATGCCGGGTGAAGATCCCGAGACGCTGCCGCATCCCTCCGAGATCGCACCGCATCTCGTGAAGCTCGCAGCGCCCGATTTCGAGCGGACCGATGTCCTCTTCGACTTCCGCTCCAAGGCGTTTCAGGACTTCCACGCCCCGGCCTGAGCCTCAGGCCTGAGATCGGCACCGAAGCTTGAATAAAGGCCGGAGGCGTTCAGCCTTTCCGGCCCCTTCCCTCATACGGATTTTTGGCACCGCGCGTCATCAGCCGGATCGGCACGCCCTTGAGGTCGAAATCCTCTCTGAGGCCGTTCACGACGTAGCGCTTATACGCCTCGGGCAGAGCCTCGGGCCGCGAACAGGCGAGAAAGAACGTCGGCGGCCGGGTCTTCGACTGCGTCAGATATTTGATCTTTAGCCGCCGGCCAGCGACCGCAGGAGGCGGATGGCGCGCGATCAGATGATCGAGCCAGCGATTAAGCGCGGCCGTCGCCACGCGCCGGTTCCACGTCTCGTAGATCCGGCTGACACCTTCCAGAAGCTGATCGATGCCGGAACCGGTAAGCGCCGAGATCGGGATGAGCGGCACGCCGCGCACCTGAACGAGCGTCTCGGCGAGATCGGCCTGCAATTCGCGGCGCAGCCCGTCTGGATCGCGCACCTCGTCCCATTTGTTGAGCGCGAGAACCAGGGCCCGCCCCTCACGCGCCACGAGATCGGCAATCTGCAGATCCTGCTTTTCGAACGGCATCGTCGCGTCGATGACGATGATGACGACCTCGGCAAAACGGATCGCGCGCAGCGCGTCCCCGACAGAGAGCCTTTCGAGCTTGTCGATGACCTTCGCCTTGCGCCGCATACCCGCCGTATCGATAAGCCGGAACGGCCGCCCGCGCCAGGTCCAGTCGACGGCGATCGAATCGCGCGTGATCCCGGCTTCCGGTCCGGTCAGAAGTCTCTCTTCGCCGATCATCCGGTTGATCAGGGTCGACTTGCCGGCATTCGGCTGTCCGACGATCGCAACGCGGATAGGTTTGAGCGTGCGGGTTTCCTCGCCCGCGCCCTCGGCTGCCTCGTCCTCACCATCCTCGTCCGTCTCTTCCTTGGGAAGATAAAGGGCGGCCTTCTCACCGAGCGTCGCAACCATCGCCTCGTAGAGATCCGGAAGCCCGACGCCATGCTCAGCAGAGACCGCGACAGCCTCGCCGAAGCCGAGCGAATAGGCTTCGAGAAGCCCGGATTCCGCCGCGCGCCCCTCCGCCTTGTTGGCGACGAGGACGACGGGTTTGCCGCCCTGGCGGATCAGCCGGGCGAAATGCTCGTCGTCCGGGGTGATCCCGACGCGCGCATCGACCATGAAAACGGAGATATCGGCATCGATGATCGCCCGCTCCGTTTGCGCACGCATGCGCCCCTGAAGCGTCTCGTCGGCGGCGTCTTCGAGGCCGGCCGTATCGATCAGGATGAAATCGAGATCGCCGAGCTTGGCCGGAGCCTCGCGGCGATCGCGCGTGACGCCGGGCCGATCGTCGACAAGCGCGATCTTCTGCCCGACGAGGCGGTTGAAGAGCGTCGATTTGCCGACGTTCGGGCGCCCGACGAGGGCGACGGTCAAAGACATCGTGAAGCCGCCCCGTCTCTCTTATTGCAGCGCGGACAAGGATCCGTCGCTGGTCACGATATAGAGCCTGCCTCCGGCCGCGATCGGGCGCTGAAGGCCCTTTGCCGGGATGGAGCGCTCGCCGACGATCTTGCCGCTCGCCGGATCGACCGCGATCAGCTTCTCGTCGTTTGAAACCGCCCACAGCGTCCCGCCCGCGAGCATCGGCCCGACCCAGGTGGAGAAGAAGCGCTTCTTGCGCACCACCGGCAGCTCGGTCTCCCAGAACAATTTGCCGGTGCGCCGGTCGAGCGCCACCATGTGATCCTGCAGATCGATCAGGAAGAGCGCGTTGCCGGAGACGACAGGTGTCGACGAGCCGCCGAGATTCTGTTCCCAGAGCCGTTCGCCGTTGGAGAGCTTGACGGCGATCGTCCGCCCGGACACGCCGGTGGCGTAGACGACACCGTCGGAAACGACAGGGCTCGCGGCGACATCCGTCAGGCCGGAGACGGCAAGCGTGCGCGTCGAGCGAATGACCGCATCGGCCCATTTGAGGTCGCCCTTATTGGCATCGAACGCGATCACCTCGCCCGAAGAATAAGGCACGATAACCGTGTTGCCGACCACGGCCGGGCTCGCGCCCGAAAGCACACCGGCGTTTTCCGGGATGCCCGGATAGGTCCAGGCTTCGGAACCGTCGGCCAGATTGACGGCGTGAAGAACGTTGGTGGAGGTGACCACATAGGCCTTGCCGCCCGCCGCTGTCGGGGCCGAGCGTGCCGGCGCCTTGAGGTCATAAGACCAGGCGCGCCCGCCGGTTGCCGGATCGAGAGCGACCATTTCGCCATAGCCGGTCGCAGCAATCACCATGCCATTGGAATAGGCGATACCGCCGCCCGGCGAACGGCTCTTTTCCTTCTCAGGCGCAAGCGAGACGGACCAGGCTTTGCCGCCGCCGGTCGAAAGGGCCGTCACGGTGCCCGCCGCGTCGTAGACGTAGATGTTTCCCCCGACGATGAGCGGAGCGGCCGAGGCGCGCGCCGCGCGCTTGCCGCTGCCGAACACCCGCGCACGGAAGACCGTCTGTGAGGCGTTACCCGAAAGAGCGACATTGCCGGGCGCATTGGCGGCGTTGCCGCCGGGCTGCGTCCAGTCCTGCATCGCACTTGCCCCGCCGACCGCTGGCGAGCCGGCGGCTCGGTCTGCGTCGTCGACGCCGGCGATTGCGCGGCGTTCGCCCGGCAGAATCTCTTCCTTGCTGCTGAAGGGGTTCGTGAAGCTGCTGCAGCCTGCAAGCAGAGCCGCCGTCAAAGCGATGCCCGCAAGTCGGACCGCGAATTTCGTCTGCGTGGTCATGATTTCCGCCCGCTTTCTCGCTCGCTCAAAACGGCTCTATTGCGTCGATTGTGTGTCGGATGCGCCGCTGTTCGCGTCGGCAGATCCGTTTTCGGTATTTTCCGCGCCCTCTTCCGCCGATGCGGGCGCGCTTGCGTTACCCATTGCCTCACCGGTTGCGTCCCCGGAGACAGGAGCCTCCGCCTCGGGCGCGTCGTCGCCGGACGCTCCGTCCGCCGAAGGAGAAGGCGCAAGCTGCCCGTCGATCACGCTGATCATCAGGCCGGCGCGATTGCGCACGCCCTGCGGAGCCTGCACATCCTGGTCGATCGCCACGAAATAATCGCGGGCCTTTTCGAGCGCGTCCCGCTGATAGGCGACCATGCCGAGGATTTCCCGCGCCGTGTGGCGCCAGGCATTGCCGGCTTCGTCGAGAGACGAGACGCGGCTTTCCGCGCCGTCGAGGTCGCCCGCATCGAGGGCGAGGAGCCCGGCCCGCACCCGCGCCAGATCGCGCATCACCGGCGCGACGCCGCCGTCGTTCGCCACCTCGTCATAGGCTGCGATCGCGGCCGTCTCATCGGTCTTGGCCACAATCTCGGCATTGCGCAGACGGGCGAGCATGCCGTAGCCGCCGCCGTCCTTGGCCAGGGCCGCAAGCGTCTCGCGCCCTTCCGCCTCATTGCCGGCATCGATGGCTTCGAGCGCCGTCAGATACCGGTCGCCTTCCTCGGCCGCCTTCTTCGACTGCCACCACACATAGCCGCGATACCCCGCGGTGATGGCGACGATCAGAATGCAGACGCCAATGATGACGAAGCCAAAACGCTCCCAAAGCGTCTTCAGCTGCTCGCGGCGCAGCTCCTCATCCACTTCACGGATGAAGTGGTCAGATGTACGGTCGTCGTGGGTCATCTACCTCTTCGGGGAATCGTCCCGGCCTGCCGATTATTGTTCAGTGGATTGACGTTGAGCCTTGCGAAGCGCGCCGGAACCTAGCCACTTTGCGCACACCGCGCAACGGCCGTCCCGGATCGCCCTCAAGCCTCTTTCTTGGTCTCTTGGTAGACGTGCTCCGGCCCCGGGAAGCGCTCTTCACGCACGGCCTCGGCATAGGCCGTCACCGCTTCCTCGATATGCGTCCTGAGCGAGCCGAATTTCTGCACGAATTTCGGCACCCATTCGTTCAGGCCCAGCATGTCTTCGAGCACGAGCACCTGCCCGTCGCAGGCGGGCGAAGCGCCGATGCCGATCGTGACCGCCGGCACCTTTTCGGTGATGCGGCGCGCCACCGGCTCCACGATGCCTTCCATGACGATGGCGAAAGCACCGGCATCGGAGATCGCCATCGCGTCGTCCTCGAGCGCCTTCTGGCCCTCTTCGGAACGCCCCTGCACGCGGAAGCCACCCATCGTGTTGACCGATTGCGGCGTCAGCCCGACATGGCCCATCACCGGCACGCCGCGCTTGGTCATGAAGGCGACCGTTTCGGCCATATGGACACCGCCTTCGAGCTTCACGGCCCCGGCGCCGGTTTCTTTCAGGATGCGCGCGGCGTTGTGAAACGCCTGCTGCGGGCTTTCCTCATAAGAGCCGAAAGGCATGTCGACGACGACCAGCGCCCGCTTCGAGCCGCGCATCACGGCGAGCCCCTGCAAGATCATCATGTCGAGAGTGACGGGAACCGTCGTCTCCAGCCCGTGCATGACGTTGCCGAGCGAATCACCGACGAGGATGAAATCGACCAAAGGATCGACGATCCCGGCCGTATGAGCGTGATAGGCCGTAAGCGAGACGACCTTCTCGCCGCCTTTGCGGCGCGCGATGTCGACCGCCGTCAGACGGCGCGAAACCGTATGTGTGGACAAACTGCCTCCTCAATCCGTCACTGTCTCTTCCGGCGCCCTATGGGATCACCGGCATAGCCCGTGCTCATCCGAGCGGAGAGACGCCGATCAGCCATTGATGCAGGAAGAGCAGGAACACAAGCCAAAGCGCAAGCCCGATCGCCATACGAATGAGCTCCGGCTTCCACGGACCAGCCATGCGCACGACGCCTTCGCGCTTATCGCGACGACGCGAACCGGCATAATCGACGATCGCCCAGACCATGAAGGCGCCGAACAAAAGGATGTCGCCGAGACGCCCGTTGGCGATGAGATGAGCGAAAGCCCAGACCTTGACGCCGACCACCATTGGATGCCCGACCGCCGCCCGGATCGGCCCCTTAGAGCCGTTGAGCGCCACCAGGGCAAAGGCGACCGCGTTGAGCAGAATGGCGAGGTGCCGCGTCCAGATCGGCGGATACCAGACATCGATCGGGTTGAGACGCGTCAGGCCGTATCCCCAGACGATGAGCACGAGCCCGACGATAGAGGCGAGAGAGTAGACGCCCTTCCACATCCCCTCGCCGCGCTCGGCGATCAAGCGATCACGAAAATCCTCGCCCCAAAGACGCACCGAATGGGCGCCGAGAAAGAGGATGAGGCCCAGGATAAGGACAAACATGTGACGAGGCTCCCCAACGCCCAAGGAAACGGACCGCCCGCATGACGCGCAGAGAGGGGGCCCGCATGGAACGGTTCAAGAAAGGGCTAGCTTCTTTGGCCGCGACAAACAATGAGGCGGGGTGTCTCCCTGACGCATGCGCCCACCCGCGCACGAGAAAAGGCTCGCGTGGCCCAAGACTACTTGCCGAAAGCGAACCCCGTCGAGGCCTCCGTTCCCACATCTGTCGCCCCCGAAATCGTCTTTCCCGAGCCCGTGGCGGAGCCCAAAAATCCCGCCATGCCAATCATTTGACACATTCCCTGGCGGAATTCCGGCCTCTCACGACGGCTAAACGAAAAACGCCTCTGCGGCCGGAACGAGCGGCCGTGCCACAAGGTTTTCCTGTTGACTTCTCCAAAACGAAAACAGGGAGACACCAATGGCTATGCAGAATCTGCAAGAACTCTTCGTTCACACGCTGAAAGACATCTATTTCGCCGAGAAGCAAATTCTCGAGGCGCTGCCGAAAATGGCGGAAAAGGCGACGAACGAGGACTTGAAGAATCTCTTCGAGACGCATCTCGAAGAAACCAAGGGCCACGTCGATCGCCTCGAGGCTGTCTTCGGCCTCGTCAGCGTCAAGCCGGAAGGCGAGACATGTCAGGCGATCCAGGGCATCATCACCGAGGCCGAAGAGCTGATGAGCGAGATCTCAGACGGTGAAACGCGTGACGCGGCGATGGCTGCGGCGGCGCAGGCCGTCGAGCATTACGAGATCGCCCGCTATGGCACTCTGGAGGCCTGGGCCAATCGTCTCGGCCACAAGGAAGCCGCGAAGCGTCTCGGCGAAACCCTTGCGGAAGAAAAGAGCGCCGACGCCAAACTCAGCAAGGTTGGCGAGAGCGAACTCAACAAGAAGGCGGCGTAATCTGCCGAGCCTTCGTCCGGCATCTGTCGGACCCTGCAAAGCCCCGGCTCCGCCGGGGCTTTCTGCGTCTGCCTTCCGGATCTGCCGTCTGAGCCCTAGGCGCCCTTCTGATAAAGAATATGCGGCGAGACGGGCGCCTCGGCCGGGCGCTCGAGTTCGGCGAAGCCTGGCAATTCCAGAGGCCTGTCGCTCAACACATAGCCGCCATCCGCCGCCCAGGCGGCGACCAGCGGGGAAAGCCACTCCCGGGTCGCAAGATCGGCCGTCGGATCCCCTGCCCCCATATCCGCATGGATGAGCACGGGCTTGGCCGGCACGCGCGGATGCACGAGCCGCAACGTGTCGCGCATATCGCCCACCACCATATGCTCCGCATCGGGGATGCAGCCCGCATGGGCGCGGATCGCGCGATCGAAGGCAAAAATATCCCGCTGCGGAAAAATCTGGCGCAGATGATCGAACGTGCGGCCATTGCCGAGACCGAGCTCGAAGACCGGTCCTTCCCGGGCGCCGATCAGCCTGGCGACATGATCGAGCAGCACCTTTTGCGCGATCAGGCGGTTGATGGTGCTTTCCAGGCGGCTCATCGACTTTGTCCTTCAGTTCGGCGTGCTTCAGTTCGGCGCAAGCCCGCTGTGGCATGAACAGGGCTTGGCGCCAAGTCCGCAAAACCTGCGACGAGGCGCGGGTCTCCTCTGGAACCGGAGCGGGCCCGCCGCCATTGCCCATGAAACCCTGCAACCACAGGACCATCATGAGTGATTTTCAAATTCCGCAAGTCGGTCGTCTGCACCACCCGGAAGCCTTCGTCACCGGCATCTTGCGCAATTTCGACTTCGCCTCTCAGGCGCTCGGTGCGGCGACGGACACGTTGCAGCTTCGCCTGGTGAAGACCGAACACGGGCTCGATCCGAATTATCAGATCGGCACGACCGACGGCGTCGATGCGGCGGCCTTTTCCGGCACGACGCATGAGCTTCTCTTCGACGACATCACGGAACGCATCGACGAGAACGAGCTCAGCCGTGAGGCCTACACCCAAGAACATGTCCGCGCCTGGCTCGACCAGATCAACGGACAGACGGGTCAGGAGGAACCGCTCTTTCCGGGCATGGCAGGAGAAGGCTGAAACGAGGAAAAATTTTCCTCGCAAGAAGCCTCACGATCAGTGTTGGAAAGGGAACAGCATGAAGACGACGCAGACATTTCTTACGGAGCGATCCACCCGTTTTGACGGCAACAACGCCGACCGGCAGCTGGCAGCCAGCATCCCGCCGGTCGTGTCACGGGCAAAAGGTCGGGCCCCGGTCGGATCCGCAAAGGCTGCGCAAGGCCTGACGAGCAGCAAGCCGGGCCTCTGAGCCTTTCCGGCCGAACGCTCCTGCTCCTTGGGCCACTGCGGCACAAAGCAGGGTAAAAGCTGGACGCCCGGATCAGCCGGGCGAATGACTGGCTTTGTGGTTCAGCCATAACCTCTCTCGACCTCGTTCGAGAAGAGTTTGGCCAGCAGGCGCGGGTCGCGCCGCCGGCCTCGCGGTTTCGCGCCGCAATCCTAATCTAGAGAAGCTCGCGCAGACGTGCCGGCTCCGGCAGGCCGCTGACGACAATCTCCGGCTCATCGCCGGCGGAATAGATCGTCACCTTGGCGGCGCCGACGATCCGGTCGATGAATGACTGGTCGACGTTCACCGAGCGCACGGAGCTGCGCTTCATCTCCTTGATCTGCTTGGAGAACAGTCCGACCTCGTATTGCACCTCATCGGCGGTGATCGTGAACAACTCCGACCGTGTCTTGATGTACCAGCCGATGATCACGATCAGGCCGACGAGGACCGGGATCGTGACGACGCAGATGATGAAGAGAAGCGGGCTCGACTTGAACATCGAGGGATGAGCGGAATAAAGCGGCTCGGCTTGAGTGGGCATTCTGTTCTCCGGGGCAGGATGTCGCAAAAAGCGGTGGGTCCCAGGAAAAACGGCCCGATTTGCGGCATGTTCCGCGATCGCTGCTTATGCCGCAGCTTTCTTCCTTACCAAAGCTTCATTGGCTGATATTCGCGTTCGGATATATGACAGCCGCATCGCCATTCCTTAGGGGAAACACGCGTATGCAGGTTGAAGATACTCGAGGCGGTTATGGCGCGCTCTCGCTCGCCATCCATTGGCTTGCAGCCGCGGGCATCATCGCCCTCTGGCTCCTTGGAAATCAGATGGAAGATCTGCCCCGCGGACCGGAAAGAACCGCGGCGCTCGATCTGCACGTGTCGGTCGGCGTCGTTCTCTTCGTCATTCTGGCGGGGCGGGTTCTCTGGCGGCTCTTCAGCACCCTGCCCGACAGTCCGGACGGACCGCCCACCTTGCGCATTTTCTCACGCGCCGTTCAGGTCGGCCTTCTCCTCTGCCTGACCATCCTCATCATCTCCGGCCCGATGACCATCTGGACCGCGGGCCGGCCGCTGCCGGTCTTCGGCCTGTTCGCAATCCCGAGCCCGCTCACCGAAAACCACTCCCTGCACGAGGTGTTCGAGACGGTGCACGTCGTCACGAGCAAGGTGATCCTCGTTCTCTTCCTGGTACATGTCCTGGGGGCTCTGAAGCTGTGGGTCACGCGCCCATCTCTTTTGCGCATGGTGGCGCCCGGCCGCTGAGGGCGCCCCTCTTTCCGATATCCTGTTCATTGGACCAACTTGAGCCGGATGACCGACCGTCATCCGGCTTTCTTTTTTGATATTATTCCATTCGAACGCGTGAATAAGACGCAGAACGCTTTGCCTTCCGTCAAGGCAATGCCACGCAGAAGGTATATGTAGGCGTAAGGGGGCACGTGTCGGAAGGAGAGCGAAAATGAGAAACGATCGCACCACACCGAGACGGGCATTTGTGCAGATTGCAGCACCCGCTGTGCTGGCTGCTGCAATGGCATTGTCGCCCGCATGGGCGCAGCAGGGTCCCGGCGCAGGCATGGGTCAAGGCATGGGCCAGGGTATGGGCCAGGGCCAAGGCACGGGACGCGGCATGGGCCAGGGTATGGGTCAAGGTATGGGCCGCGGCATGGGCCAGGGCATGGCCGCCCGCGTCGACGCCATGGATACCAATGGCGACGGCGTGATTTCGCTGGACGAAGCGACCGCCTGGCACCAGTCCGTCTTCGATACGATGGACAGCAACGGCGATGGCCAGCTGACGAAAGACGAATACATGTCGGTCCGCTTCGCCTTCGGTCCGGGCGGCGGCCAGGGCCCGCGTGCGGCCCAGATGACGCAGCGCAAGGAAGCGCGCTTCACCCAGGCCGACACCAACAAGGATGGTCGCCTGTCGCGGGACGAGTTCATGGCCTCGGGCAATAGCCGTTTTGCCGCCGCGGACTACAACAAAGACGGCCGCGTGACGCCGGCAGAGTTTGCGGCATCACGCAATTTCTGAGCGTCGAAACTGCTCCATCTGACGCCGATCCTGCCGCCCACGCGGCAGGATCCAAGTCTCGACGGACATTTCATCGCCCTCCCCGCGGAGCATGGCGCCATCTGAAGTGTTGACCCCGGGTCAACACTGCGTCCAAGGCATCCCATGTTTCATTCCGCCCTCTTAACCGCACGCGCCGTTTCGCTCGCGCTTCTCCTCGCCTTCGCCGGCGTCTTCGATACCGCTGCGGCCCAGACACCGGCCCAGACAGCGGCCCAGACAGCGGTCAGGACACCGGCCGCGAGACCGAACCAGATGGATGCTCTGCGGCAGGAGAGCCTGCGTCTCGTGAACGAGGCCCGCAGCGAGGCCGAGCTTCCTCCGCTCACGCTGAGCGAGACGCTGAACCAGGCGGCACAGGCGCATGCCCGCGACATGCTGGAGCGCAATTACTACAGCCACGACACACCCGAGGGGCGCACCGTCATGGATCGCTATCAGGCGGCCGGCGGCAATCCCGGCCGGCTCGTTGCCGAAAACATCGCGCGCTGTCGCGGCTGCGCAGTTCCTGCTGGCCGGGCCGCGGTTGAGAAGCTCCATGAAGGCTGGATGCAAAGCCCCGAACACCGGGCCAACATTCTGCGCAAAGGCCTCACGGAATACGGCTTCGGCCTGGCGGAAAACGCCGATGGCCGCCGCTACGCGGTGCAGGATTTCGCCGGTCCCGGCACACCGCAGACGATTGCATCAGATGCTAACGCAGGAACAACCGAGCCGCTCACGCCAGAGGCTCAAACGGAGCTGGCCGCGAAGCTCGTCAACGAGGCCCGTTCAGGCGGCAAGAGCGTCTCCGCCGACAAATCTCTGGTGGCGACCGCCTCCGAGATGATGCCCGAGACACTGAAGGGCGCATCGCTCGACGATCTTCGCAACCTCCAGACCGCCTTGCCGGAAGAGACGAGCTTTCGGCGTTTCCGCGTGGTGGCCGGGAGCTGCAGCGGGTGCGGGACAGAGGCGACCGACGCCGATGTCCGCTTCTTCCTCGAGCAATGGCTCAAGAACGACGACTACCGAGCCATGCTTCTCAATGGTGATTTGACGGGGATTGGACTGGTCATCGCAGCCGATGGTGAGGGCAAGAAGATGGCCGTTGCGGTTCTTGCCGGTGAATAGAACTTCGGGCGTCGTTCAAGACATTCCCGCGGACCCTTGCCGCAGCGTCAAGCCCCGCACCAGCTTTCGCAGGCAAAGGGGACGGGTAGATCAACCGATTGGCACCCCATGGCTTTCCTTCGCAACATGAACGCTTTGAGCGACCAGTTCGCCGCCCTCAGCCGCTCGCAGGCGATCATCGAGTTCGAGCTCGATGGCACGATCGTTACGGCCAACGAAAATTTCCTGAAGACGATGGGTTATACCCTGGAGGAAATTAAGGGCCGCAAGCACGCGATCTTCGTCGAGGAAAAAGAGCGCGAAAGCAAAGCCTATCGGGAATTCTGGGATCGCCTGCGGCGCGGAGAATTCTTCTCCGCTGAGTTCAAGCGCATAACCAAAAGCGGCAAAGACGTTTGGATCCAGGCCTCCTACAATCCGATCCTGGGACGCGATGGGAAGCCCTACCGCGTGATGAAGCTTGCGAGCGATATTACCGAATCGAAGCTCAAGAGCTTCGACCACGAAGGCCAGCTCGCCGCCATTCACAAAGCTCAGGCGGTCATCGAGTTCGAAACCGATGGCACCATCATCACAGCCAATCAGAATTTTCTCAAAGCTCTCGGCTACGAGCTCTCGGAGATCGAGGGAAAGCACCACAAGATTTTCATGGAGGCCTCCGCGCTCGCCTCTCCGAGCTACCAGGCCTTCTGGGAAGCGCTGCGCCGCGGCGAGTTCCAGGCCGGCGAATTCAAGCGCATCGGCAAGGGCGGCAAGGAAGTCTGGATCCAGGCTTCGTACAATCCGATTTTCGACAGCGAATGCCGCGTCATCAAAGTGGTGAAATTCGCCACCGACCGCACGGTGCAGGTCAAAGACCGGATGCGCCGAGCCAAGGCGCAGGAAGTCATCGACGTCGACCTCAGTGAAATCCTGAAGGCGGTCGAGCACGCCAATCGTCAGGCGTCGACGGCGGCGTCCGCCTCGGAAGAAACCTCGACGACCGTTCAGGCCGTTGCCTCCGGCGCCGAAGAGATGGCCGCCTCTGTCGCTGAGATCAGCCGCCGTGTCACCGACGCGCTCGCCATTTCGATCGAAGCGGTCAAGCAGGCGGACGAGACCAACCGGATCGTGTCCGGACTTGCCACCTCCGCGCAGAAGATCGACCACATCGTCGACCTCATCAACAACATTGCTGGCCAGACAAACCTTCTCGCCCTCAACGCCACGATCGAAGCGGCACGTGCCGGCGAAGCCGGCAAGGGCTTTGCTGTTGTCGCCGCCGAAGTGAAGGATCTCGCCGGCCAGACCGCCAAGGCGACGGGCGAGATCAGCACGCAGATCAGCGAAGTGCAGGGATCGACCTCGAGCGCCGTCAGCGCCATCGAAGCGATCTCCCAGATCATCAATCAGGTGAAGGAAATCTCGTCCGGCATCTCGGCGGCCGTCGAACAGCAGGCCTCCGTGACGCGCGAGATCTCCTCCAACATGCACACCGCGGCTCAGGGCGTCTCAGAGATCACGCAGTCCATGTCGCAGATCGCATCGAGCGCCGCGCAGATCGATCAGGCCACGCGCCAGGTCAAGGAAGTCTCGCAGTCGATCGCGGCCTGACCGCCGTAAGCCGATAAAGAACCAAAAGCCGCCTCTTCAGGAGGCGGCTTTCGCGTTTCACCGTAGGCGCGACCTTACCCCTCGTTCCATTCGGGCAGATCTTCGATCTGGTTCTTGCTCAACGGCAGGGTCAGACGCAGGCCGTCGAGCTGAAGCTCGTCGAGCGGCACGATCGCTTCCTTGTCGCCGATACCGAGAAAGCCGCCAACTTCCACCGACACGGCCTTGACCGCACCATCCGGCGTGCCGAGCGCATCGTCGATCTCGCCGATCACATTGCCGTCGGCCCCATAGATCTTCATGTCCTCAAGCTCGCCGACGCGCACGTTGAGGCGCGGCACGGTGGCGTTGTCGTCATCGACCTCCACATAAATGTCGAGGCCTGCAGCGGCATTCTGTGTTGCGTTGCCGGTGGCGGAATCCTCAGGCGCCGGCATCTTGCCGCTCGTCTGCGCGCCAGCGGCACCGGCTATGAACAGCGGCGCCACAAAGAGGCCGGCCATGAGGATCTTGCGGTTCAGCATGTCAATCTCCCTTATTTGAAGGGACAAGCCGTGCCGGCATGAATCGTTTCATGGTCGCTTCTGATCGCAGCGCAGATTTCATGCCGGACGCGGCAGGCGTTCGCGCGCAACGAGAAGACCGTCGCGAAGGCTGAGCCCGATCAGAGCGAGGTTGAGCCCGCCCGCAAGAAGCTCGATCCCCTGGACAGCGAAGAACGAGCCTGAAAAGTCGCCGGCCGCCGCCTTTGCCTGCAGAAAGAAGGCGCACGGCACGAGCACGAAAAGACCGTTCGCGGCGATCACCGGCATGCGTCGGCGTTTGGCCGCGATCCTTGGATGGCGCGACCTTGCTCCGAGCCGGAAACCCGACATACCGACCGCGGCCATCGCCGGGATCAGCGCAAGCATGCCCCAAAGGATGGCCGTCTTGACGGCGAGGACCGCGGCCTCGCTGCCGAAGAGCTCGGCGATGACCGTCGACGTCCAGAACGTCAGAATGATGAGAAAGGCGGCCCCTCCCGCCATCGGGTGCAGTTTGCGGATCATCTTCCACCTCCAGAAATGGGTCCCTGTTCCAGGCGGGCCCTGAGTTGCGCCAGGAGTTCCGTAAGCCGCGCGAGTTCGCCGGGTGCGAGAACGGCGGCGAGATCGTCGGCATGCGGCAGCCAGCGGGCCGTCGCGTCAGCAAAGAGCGCTTCCCCCTTTTCGGTCAGCCGCACGAGTTTCGCCCGTTTGTGATGCGGGTTGTCGGCAAGCTCGAAGACGCCGTCGCCGACCAGCTCATCGACGATGCGCTGCACCGATTGACGCGTGAGACCCATGTTTCGGGCAAGCTGCGCCACGGAAAACCCGCCCCTCCCCTGCGCGACTGAGCCCATCACCTGCCAGCGGGCACTCGTCAGCCCAAGCGGCCGGACGAGCGCATCGCCTGAGGCGATCAGCGCCCCGTTCAGCCGGAAGACTTCCAGCACCAGGGCATTGAGCGGATGTTCGAAGGGATAAGGAGCTTTCTCAATCATGACAGCATACATACATTATAGCAGCATGCTGTCAAGATGCGGTTGCCCCTCTCGCGTCACTTGCATCATAGGGTTCATGGCCTATATGCATCGTGCACGATTTAATCTAACACGAGTAATACCATGAAAGTCATGTACGAAACCGAAGCCCGTGCCGTTGGCGGCCGCCAGGGCCACGCGGAGACGCCGGATGGCCTCCTCAGCGTCGATCTCGCAACTCCGAAAGAGATGGGCGGACAAGGCGGGGCGACGAATCCGGAGCAGCTTTTTGCCGCCGGTTATGCCGCATGTTTCGAAAGCGCCATGCGCTTCCTCGCCGGCAAAAAGAAGCTTCCCTTGAAAGGCGCATCGGTCACCGTCAAAGTGCGCCTGGGTGCGGTGTCAGAGACCGCTTTCGGGCTCGATGTCGATCTCATCGCCGAGACGGAAGGCCTCGACCGAAAAGCGGCCGAGGATCTCGTCGCGTCGGCGCATGAGGGATGCCCTTATTCGCGAGCCATCAAAGGCAATGTGAACGTGGCGATCACCGTCGAGGCGAAGTGAGCGACAAGCACAAAACCTCTGAGAACGGATTGTCGCCCGACGCGCTTCGGGCGACGACCCTCGATGCGCAGATATGCTTTGCGCTCTATTCCGCGTCGAGCCGGATGACGAAGCTCTACCGGCCGCTCCTGGAGCCTCTCGGCCTCACCTACCCGCAATACATCGCCATGCTGGCTATGTGGGAAAAGGCGCCCCGCTCCGTAGGCAGCCTCAAGGAGACGCTCGGTCTCGATTTCGGCACCCTGAGCCCCCTCCTGAAGCGGCTGGAAGCGCAGGGGCTCGTCGACCGCCGCCGCGATCCGGAAGACGAACGCCGCGTCATCGTCGACCTCACCGAAGCCGGACGGGCTCTGCGCGTGCCGGCCTCGAAAGTGCCGGAAGAAATCGTCTGCCGTGTCGGCCTTCCGCGCGAGACCATGGTGTCGCTGCGCGCGACTCTGAGACAGCTCAACGCAGCGCTCGACGAAAACGACGCGCCAAAAGCCTGACCTGGCTCACCTCCGCCAGGGGCAAAGTCCCGAGCCCATCGCGCAACCCTGACCGCCTCATTCAGCATATCAACTTTCGGACAAGGCGTCTTGTCGCCGCATTGGTGACGCATTAGATAGCGGTAACACAATTAGCTTGCTATGTATTATGCCGCTGTCCCAGAACTCCCCCACGCATGACGCGTTCATTGAGGCCGTCACCAACGTCACGCGCAAGCTGCGCACCCGCTTCGACGCCATGGCCAAGAGCCGAGGCCTCACCTTTTCTCGCGCGCGGCTCTTCGTGCTTCTCTCCCGTCACGAAGGGGCGAGCCAGGCGGAGCTTGCCGACCTTCTTGAAGTCGAACAGCCGAGCATGGTCCGCCTCGTCGACGGTCTGGAAAAATGCGGCCTCATCGAACGACAGGCGGCCGAAGAGGATCGTCGCTCCAAGCACATCTATCTGACGGATGCCGGCCGCGAAAAAGCCGGTGAAATCCTCTCCTTCGCGAGAGAATTGAAGGCCACGGTGCTGGAAGGCATCGAAGCCGAAGAGCTGCGGAAGGCGACGCTCACGCTGCAAAAGGTCGCCGCCAATATCGCGGCGCAGTCGTGAGCTCCATGCCTGAAAGACGTACGAGCGACCAGGGCCCGGACCCCCTCGTAAGAGGCGCGGCCCGCACGCCGGCACCTCGGGCCGCAAAGCTCGACCGCCGGCGGCTTCTCGGTAAAAGCAGCGTGGCGGATGGTGCGCGCAGTGAGCCGCAGGCGACACCGCCTCAGGCAGATGCCGACGAAGCGCCGAAGGCCGCAGCAATCGACGAAGCAGGCGCCGCGGCTCCCACCAAGACCAAGACCACGGCCGCGCCGCCCCCGCCGGCAGAGCCCGAGCGTCCGCCCGTCATACAGCCCATGCCCTATGTGCCGAAACATCCGGCACGGGCGGCCGCCTATATCGCGACCTCCGCACTTCTCGGCATCACCCAGGGCCTCGGCACGCAAATGGTCGGGGCCAATCTTTTCCAGATCCAGGGCTCGATCGGCGCGACCCAGTCGGAGACGATGTGGCTGATGGCCGCCTATATGGCGCCTTACGCCTCGCTGGCCCTCGCGCTCGTGAAGCTGCGCCGCCAGTTCGGCCTGCGCCGCTTCGCCGAGCTTTCCATCTTCGTCTTCGTCGTCGTGGCGCTTCTCAATTCTTTTGCGCGCGACCTTCAGAGCGCCGTCATCCTGCGTTTCATCGCCGGCATCTCGGCCGCGCCCCTCTCCGCCTTGAGCATCCTCTACATGATGGAGGTCCTGCCGCGCGAAAAGAAGCTGACGATCGGCGTCTCCTTCGCGATGACGAACCTCACTCTGGCCATGCCGATCGCCCGGCTCATTTCGCCGACGCTCTTCGACATCGACCAATGGCACGGCCTGACGACGTTCGAGCTCGGCCTGTCTATGATCTGCTTTTGCGGCGTCTACATGCTGCCTCTCACCTCGCCGCCCCAGGCGAAGGTCGTCGATCCGCTCGATTTCGTCAGCTATCCGCTCATCGCCGTCGGCTCCGGCTGCATGGCTGTCTTCCTGACGCTAGGTCGCGTCTATTGGTGGTTCGAGCGCGACTGGCTCGGTTGGCTCCTGGTCATCTCGATCGCCTCGCTCACGCTCGCCGCCGTCATCGAGCTCAACCGGAAATATCCGCTCGTCGATATCCGCTGGATCTGCAGCCCGCCGATCCTGCATTTCGCCGGCGCACTCATCATTTTCCGCACCGTGCTCGCCGAACAATCGGCCGGCATTCGCGGCCTTTTCAGCCAGCTCGACGTCACCAACGCGCAGGCCATGCCGCTTTACTGGGTGGTCTTCGCCTGCGTGCTCGCCGGCGGCGCGCTTTCGGCCATGGTCCTGAAACCGGGGCGCGAGCCCGCCATTCACGCCGTCGCCCTCGCAGCGCTCGCTGCCGGCGCCTATCTCGACGGTCAATCGACCAATCTCACCCGGCCCGAGCAATTGATGGTCAGTCAGGGTCTCGTCGCCTTCGGCGGCGCCCTTTTCCTGCCGGCGGCCATGGCCCGCGGCTTTGTCGCCGCCTTCAAGAAGGGCCCGAACTATATCTTGAGCTTCGTCGTCGTTTTCCTGTCGACGCAGAGCCTCGGAAGCCTCTTCGGATCGGCGCTCTTCGGAACCTTCGTGCAGATCCGCGAGAAGTTTCACTCCGAAGCGCTGATCGAAGGTCTGAAATCGACCGATCCGATCGTTGCCGAACGCATCTCCCAGCTTGCCGGAAGCTATGCCGGCGTGCTCGGCGATCACGCACTTATCAAGGCGGAAGGCGCCGCCCTTCTCTCCAGAGCGACGTCCCGCGAGGCCTACATCCTCGCCTACAACGACACCTTTTTGGCCGTCTCCGCGCTCGCCGCGACGGCTCTTCTCGCACTCACGATCCACGTCGCCGTGGTCTGGCTGATGAAACAGCGACAGCCCGCCTCGGCGCCTCAAACCCAGCCTGCGTAATCCCGATGTTCAATTTTCTGCGCTCCTTTTCGACAATCCTCGCCGTCACGATCGGCCTCCTCGGCATCTGCGTCGTGCTCTATGCCTGGCGGCTGCCGCCCTTCACCAGCGCCGTGGAGGTGACCGAGAACGCCTATGTGCGTGGACCGGTGACGATGATCGCCCCGCAAGTGGCGGGCTATGTCACCGAGGTTCCGGTACAGGATTTCGAGACCGTCGAGAAAGGCGATCTCCTCGTCCAGCTCGATGATCGCATCTACAGGCAGAAGCTCGAACAGGCGCGTGCGGAGCTCGATGCGCAGACGGCGGCGCTCGCCAATTCCGAGCAGAGCCGGCATTCCGCCGAAGCGAAACTCCGCTCCACGCAGGCGCAGCTCGCCGGCAAGAAAGCGGCCCTCCAACAGGCGGAGGCGGATTGGAAGCGGGTCGAACCCCTCGTTGATCGCGGCGTCGTCAACAAGGCGTCGGGCGACGAAAGCCGCTCAAGGCGCGATCAGGCGCAGGCCGCCTACGATGAAGCCAAGGCGGAGATCGAAGTGGCGAGACAGGAGCTGCAATCGACCATCGTCAACCGCGCGTCTCTGAAGGCCGCCGTCGAAGGCGCGGAAGCCGCCGTGCACCTTGCCGAAATCGACCTCGACAACACCCACATCACCGCCCCGGCAGGCGGGCGTCTCGGTCAGGTCGGCACGCGCATCGGCCAATATGTCTCCACCGGCACCCAGCTCGTCGCCCTCGTGCCGGAGAGCATCTGGGTCGTGGCGAACTTCAAAGAGACCCAGGTCGCCAAAATGCGCGTCGGCCAGCCGGTGACCTTCACCGTCGACGCGCTCGAAGGCGCCAGTCTTTCAGGCCATATCGAGCGCTTTTCGCCGGCCACGGGGTCGGAATTCAGCGTCATCAAATCCGACAACGCCTCCGGAAACTTCACCAAGGTGGCGCAGCGCCTGCCCGTGCGCATAGCCATCGACCCGGACCAGCCTCTGTCCGAACGCCTTGCGCCCGGAATGTCGGTGGTGGCGACGGTCGACACCGCAGCCAAGAGCACACCCGAAATCGCCGACGAAAACGATAGACCAACCTCGGAGAAAGCCTCCGCCAAAAAGCCGGTCAGGCTCGGCCGCACGGAATCCAGAGCCGGAGGAGCGCGTCTGGAAACCAATTGAGCTCGGTACGCTGAAGGCCCGCCGCACCCCTCAGCGTGCCCGGCCTCGACCTGGAGCGGACCTCCCTTCGCGTCGAGGCCTGGATCGGCCGGCTCTTAACGGGCCGGCCGATCTCATTCCTCGCCCAGTTCTATGGCTCCGATTTATGGTCCTGCGGGCGTCGCGCGGGCGATCGCCACCGCAAACGGTTAGCGTCAGGCCGCGCGCCGGGGAGCGGTCTCGCTTTCCCCGTAAAGCCGGAATTCACGCGGGCGGAAGATCACCTCGCTTCCCGTCTCCACGCCACTGCTCGTCTCCGCAAGCGAAGGCACGTCGATCTCGACGGGATGGTTGCCGCCGACCGCAATCTCGAGCCGCCTGCGATCGGTGAGACGCCGGCTTCCCGTCACCACGCCCACAATGCCGTGCTCGCCCGGCCGGAGCATCTCCACATGGCCGGGCCGGAAGAAGAGCCGTGCGGCGCCCGCCCCTGCGCCGACAAGCCCGCTCGGGCGCCCCGCAACGAGGATGGCACCGCCTGAGAGAGTCACCGGGAGGCTTGAGGATTCGCCGATGAAGCCGTGCACGAAGGGCGAAGCCGGCGCGTCGTAGATGTCGTCTGCCGTGCCGACCTGCTCGACACGCCCGGCATTCATCACCACGACGCGGTCGGCAAGCTCCAGCGCCTCTTCCTGATCATGCGTGACGAAGACCGTCGTATGGCCGGTCCGCTCATGCAGATCGCGCAGCCAGCGGCGCAGCTCCTTGCGCACCTTGGCATCGAGCGCACCGAAAGGTTCATCCAGCAGGAGAACGGCCGGCTCGATCGCGAGCGCCCGCGCCAGCGCCACTCTCTGCCGCTGCCCACCGGACAGCTGCATCGGAAAGCGCTTTTCGAGCCCCGAAAGCTGCACGAGATCGAGAAGCTCCAAGGCGCGACGCCGGATTTCCGTTCGGCCGGGCCGGCTTCCGCGCGGGCGCACCCGGAGGCCGAAACCGACATTGTCGGCGACATTCATCTGCTTGAAGAGCGCATAATGCTGAAAGACGAAGCCGACATTGCGCTCCTGCACGCTCTTGGCCGAGGCATCTTCCTCGCCGAAGAGGATGCGGCCGCGATCGAGAAATTCGAGCCCGGCGATGAGGCGCAGAAGCGTCGTCTTGCCGGAGCCCGAAGGTCCGAGGAGCGCGATGAGCTCGCCCGAGCGAATGGCGAGCGAAATATCGTGCACCGCCGGATAATCGTCGAACGCCTTGGAGATGTTTTGAAGAACGATGTCCATCTGGGCCTCAATGCGCGCGTTCAGCGGCGATCGCACCGGCGAAACGCCATTCCAGGAAGGTCTTCAGGGCAAGGGTGAAAAGCGCCAGGAGAGCGAGCAGCGAGGCGACGGCGAATGCGGCCGCGAAACTGTACTCGTTGTAGAGGATCTCCACATGCAGCGGCATCGTGTTGGTGAGCCCGCGAATGTGTCCGGAGACGACGGAGACGGCCCCGAACTCGCCCATGGCGCGGGCGTTGCAGAGGAGAACGCCGTAGAGAAGCGCCCATTTCACGTTCGGCAGCGTGACGAGCAGAAAGGTCGCAAAGCCGGACGCACCAAGGGACAGCGCGGCTTCTTCGTCGCCACTCCCCTGCTCCTGCATGAGCGGAATGAGCTCGCGCGCCACGAAGGGAAAGGTGACGAAGATCGTCGCGAGAACGATGCCCGGCACCGCGAAGATGATTTCCACGCCGTGCGCGTCGAGAAAGGGACCCAAAAGCCCCTGCGCCCCGAAGAGAAGCACGTAGACAAGGCCGGAAATCACCGGCGAGACGGAAAACGGCAGATCGATCAGCGTGACGAGCAGGCTTTTGCCCTTGAACTCGAACTTGGCGACGGCCCAGGCGGCCGCGATCCCGAAAACCATATTGGCCGGCACCGCGATCGCCGCCACCAGCAGCGTCAGCCGGATGGCGGCGAGCGCATCCGGTTCGACGACCGCCGCAAGATAGGTGGAGATGCCCCCGCGCAGCGCTTCCACGAAGACGGCGACAAGCGGCATCACGAGAAAGAAGCCGAGAAAGACGAAGACGAGGCCGATCAGTGCCGCGCGCACGGCGGGCGCCTCCGTCGTGGCCGGTCGGCCCCGCCGCACCGGCCTCGAGACCCTCAACGACGCGCCCGACAATTCAGCTGCCATAGCCGAACCTCCTGCGGCTCCACGCCTGAAGCAGATTGATGACGAAGAGCATGACAAAAGCAATCGCAAGCATCACCGCGGCGACCGCCGTCGCCCCGGCGTAATCGAATTCCTCCAGTCGTATGACGATCAGAAGCGGCGCGATCTCAGATACATAGGGAATATTCCCGGCGATGAAGATGACCGAGCCGTATTCGCCGACAGCCCGGGCAAGCGCGAGTGCGAACCCGGTCAGGAGCGCCGGCACCAGGGCCGGCACGATCACCTTGAAGATCGTCTGCCGCCGCGTGGCTCCGAGCGTTGCGGCAACCTCTTCGAGCTCGCGGTCGATCTCTCCGAGGACCGGTTCGACGGTGCGGACGACGAAGGGCAGGCTGACGAAGGTGAGTGCGACGACGATGCCCGCCGGCGCATAGGCGACCTTCAATCCGAGCGGTTGTAGAAACTGCCCGACCCAGCCGTTCGGCGCATAAAGCGAGGTGAGCGCGATGCCCGCCACCGCCGTCGGCAGGGCAAAAGGCAGGTCGATGACGGCATCGAGAAACCGGCGTCCGAAAAAGCGATAGCGCACCAGGACCCAGGCAATCAGGGCACCGAAGACGGCATTAATTGAAGCGGCGACAAGCGCTGCGCCAAAACTCAAGCGCAAGGCCGCGAGCGTGCGTGGATCGCTGGCGAGACGCCAGAATTCGGCCGCGCCGAGGCCCGCACTTTTGATAACGAGAGCCGCAAGCGGCACCAGAACGACGAGCCCCAGATAGGCGATCGTGAAGCCGAGTGAGAGACCGAAACCCGGCAGAACGCTTCGCTTCCGCCAGGTCCGAGCGCGCCCGCGCATCTGCCGCCGTCCCTATCGCGCAGGCTGATAGATCTGGTCGAAGACGCCGCCATTGCCGAAATGAGCCGGCTGCGCCTTCTCCCATCCGCCGAAGAGCGGATCATCGATGGTGACGAGCTTGAGATCGGGAAACCGCGCCATATCCGCATTATCGGCGAAGGCCGGCTCTGCCGGGCGGTAGAAATTCTTCGCCACCAATCTCTGCCCCTCCGGCGAATAGAGATAGGCGAGATAGGCTTCAGCCGCCTGGCGCGTTCCAGCTTTGTCGACATTGCCGTCGACGAGGGCGATCGGCGGCTCCGCCTTGATGGAAATCGACGGCGCCACGATCTCGAACTTGTCCGGACCGAGCTCTTTGAGGGCCAGAAAGGCCTCGTTCTCCCAGGTGATCAGGACGTCGCCGATGCCCCGCTGCACGAAGGTGGTGGTGGCGCCGCGTGCGCCTGTGTCGAGCACCGGCACATGCCGAAAAAGCTCGCCCATGAAGCCGCGCATCGCCTCCTCGTCGCCATGAAAAGCCTCATTGGCGTAGGCCCAGGCCGCGAGATAGCTCCAGCGTGCGCCGCCAGAAGTTTTCGGATTGGGCGTGATGACCTCCACGCCCTCCTTCACGAGGTCCGGCCAGTCGTGGATCCCCTTCGGATTGCCCTTGCGGACGAGGAAAACGATGGTCGAGGTGTAGGGCGCGCTGTGATTGGGAAGCCGATCGCGCCAGTTCGCGGGAATCTTCCCGGTCGTCTTGGCGATCGCGTCGATATCGGCTTCGAGCGCCAGCGTGACGACATCGGCTTTGAGCCCGTCGATCACCGCCCGCGCCTGCTTGCCGGAGCCGCCATGCGACATGCGCACGGAGACGGTCTCCCCGGTCTCGGTTTTGAAATGCGCGGCGAAGGCGGCGTTGAACGCCTCGTAGAGCTCGCGCGTCGGATCATAGGAAACGTTGAGGAGCGTGGTGTCGGCGACGGCCGGTGCCGCCATCGCCCAGAGCGCGACGAGCCCCGCCGCAAGAGATCGTTGCATCCTTCGCATGCCAACCTCCATCACCCACCGATCTGGTAGGGATTAATAGCCTACCTTTTTGGTAGGCTATGTCAACGGAGGCGAAACGACCGCGACAAGGGCACCGCAGAAAGGCTCAGGAAGCGCCGAGCGAAACCCCGGCAATCCGATCCACACTGTCCGGATCGGCGATCGCATCGGCGAGCGTGGTCTGGTCGAGAACCGCACGCGCGGAATTGGCGACATGGGCGAAAACCCGGCGCACACGGCATGCGCCTTCGTCTTTGCAATCGGCGCAGCGGCGATAGGCCACCCGGCTGAGGCATGGAAGCGGCGCGATCGGCCCGTCGAAAAGCCGCAGAACCTGCCCAAACGTGATCGTATCGGCCGGCTGCTGCAGGAAATAGCCGCCATTCACCCCACGCCGGCTCTGGATCAGGCCGTCACGCTTCAATTCCATCAGAATCTGCTCCAGGAACTTGCGCGGGATGCGCTCCCCCTTGGCAAGCTCGCCGGCGGAAATGGAATCGCTCTCCATCTCTGCGAGCGCAAGCAGCGCCCGCAGGGCGTATTTGGCCTTCTGGGAAATCATCCGCGCGGACACCTCTGGGCTGGGCTATTTCCTATTAATTGGGTAGTATATTGAAGCCGTTGCGGCAAGCTTGCGGGAGGCATCGGTACGGTCGTTCCAGTCAGCTCTGCGGCGGCTCGGCGCGCCCTCGGTCGGGGTGCATTTCCTCGACGAGGGCAAGCCAGGCCCGCGCCGCATGGGACAGATAGGCGCCGCGCCGCCAGATCATGGCGATATGCCAGGCAGTCTCCGGCTCGTCGAGAAGCACCGAGGCAGCATGGCCCGCCTCCGAGCGCGGCGCAATGATCTGGGGCAGGAAGGCGATGCCGAGGCCCGCCGCCGCAAGGCCGACGATGAACTCGATCTGGCTACTTCGTGCGGCGACCGCGGGCGAAAACCCATGTCGGCGGCAGGCGTCCCCGATGATCCGGTTCAAGCCGAAACCGGCCTCGAAAAGGATAAACGGCTCCTCGCGCACATCCTCGATCTTTATCGTCTGGCGCCCGGCAAGCGCATGGGCTCGGGGCATGACCGCCATCAGCGGCTCGCGCCGCACGCCCTGCCATTCGAAATCCTCCCCAAATGGAAGAAGCGAGGCGGCCATTTCGATTTCGCCCGTCCGCAGCATCTCCTCCAGCCGGTCGCTGCCATGCTCGACGAGGCGCACATCGATGCCCGGAAAGCGCTGGCGATAGATCGCGAAGAGCGGCGCAAACAACGCGCTGCTCGCCACGGGCGGCAGACCGAGCGAGAGAGACCCCTGCTTCAGGCCGCGGATCTCGTCGAGCTCGCGCGCGAGATCTGCACGTTCCGCCAGAAGCTTCACGGCTCTTCGATAGACCACCTCGCCCGGTGCGGTCAGGTGGCTGCGATGACCGATGCGGTCGAGAAGCGGCAGGCCGATCTCGTCTTCGAGCTGCCGCACGGCCTTTGAGATCGTCGATTGCGTGGCGAAAAGCGCCTTCGCGGCGGGCGTGAAACCGCCTTGGCGGACCACTTCGACGAAGGCCCGCAGATTGCGAAATTCCATAACATTCCGATATGGAATGAAGTCCATTCAGTCAATTCATTTTGTCGATTGATCAGCTGCAACTATATGCCGCTCCTTCCAGGAGATTCCGATGACCCCCCGCAGCCTCGCGCTTCGCTTCCGCCGCAGCCTTCACAACAGCCGCCTCGCCCAGATCGCGGCGATCTTCGTGTTCTGGGGCATCGGGGAAACGATCGTGCGCCTTTCGGGGCTTCCGGTGCCCGGCGGCATCATCGGCATGGCGCTCGTCCTCGCCCTTTTGATCTCCGGCCGCCTCAGCCTTTTCAGCATGCGCCGCGGCGCCCAATGGTTTCTGGCGGAGATGATCCTGTTCTTCGTGCCGGCCGTCCTCGCCGTCGTCGATCACCGCGAATTCGTCGGCCTGCTCGGCCTCAAGATCCTGTTCGTCATCCTGGCAGGCACCGCCTCCGTCATGGCGGTCACGGCGCTGACGGCGGACCTCTATTATCGCCGTCGCCTGGCCGCGGAGGACCGCCATGCCCTCTTCGAGTGAAATCCTGCTCCACGGCCTCTTCTGGTCGGCTCTGACGATCGGCACCTATTTTCTGGCAAAGCGCATCTATCTGCGCTGGCGGCAGCCCTTTTTGATGCCGCTCGCGATCACCCCGGCGCTTCTCATCCTGATCGTCGTCACCGCCGACGAGACCTACCGCGATTATATCCGCTCCACCGGCTGGCTCGTCAGCCTGCTCGGCCCGGCCATGGTCGCCTTCGCCGTGCCGATCTACGAGCAGCGCACCCTGATCGCGCGCCACTGGCCGGTCCTCTTCGTCGGCATGCTGGCGGGCACCACCACGGCCATTCTCTCCGGCTGGACCTTTGCAAGCCTCGTCGGTCTCGACGACGCCCTGCGCCTCAGCCTTCTACCGCGCTCCGTTTCGACACCCTTCGCCATGGTGGTCTCCTCCGACATTGGCGGCGCCCCCGACCTCACCGCCGTCTTCGTCGTCCTGACCGGCGTCTTCGGCGCCATCCTCGGCGAGTTGATGCTGACCATCCTGCCGGTCAAATCGGCTCTTGCCCGCGGCGCCCTCTTCGGCGTCGCAGCTCATGCGAGCGGCACCGCCAAGGCCCACGAGATCGGCCACGAGGAAGGCTCCGTCGCCGGCCTCGTCATGGTGCTCGTCGGCCTTTTGAACGTCCTCGTCGCACCGCTGATCGCCCACGGCCTGCCCTATCTCTGAGCCCTTCCACCGGCAGCCGCAGCAGACAGCCGCCCCAGGCCGGCTCCTCAAATCGGCTCTTCAGGCCGCCTTCAGTCTCTCGCCCGCAATCTCGCGCACCTGCCGAAGATCGTCGACGAAGGCACAGTAAGCACTCGCCTTGGCCTCCGCATCCGGCAGTCGCAGAAGATAGGATGGATGCACGGTGAGGAAGCCGGCAAAAGGCGGAAACTCCTGCCGGCCGCGCATCTTCGTCACGGAAACCTGTCGCCCCGAAAGCGCCAGCGCCGCCGTCCCGCCGAGCGTCACGACGAGGCGCGGCGACAAAAATTCAAGCTCCGCCATCAGCCACCAGCGATAATGCTTCACCTCCGACAAGGTGGGCTTCTGGTGGATGCGCCGCTTGCCGCGCATCTCGAACTTGAAGTGCTTCACGGCATTGGTGAGATAAACCGAGCCGCGGTCGATGCCGGCCTCCGCCATCGCCCGATCAAGAAGCTGGCCGGCCGGCCCGACAAATGGCCTTCCCTGACGATCCTCCTGATCGCCCGGCTGCTCGCCGACAAAGACGATGTCGGCATCTAGAGGGCCCTCGCCGAGCACCGCACGCGTCGCTCCCGGCACCGCCCCTGACACCAGCGGTTCCGAGGCAGCGATCAGCGCGTTGAGGTCTTGCAGGCTCTTCGGACGACCCTCACGCATTTTCTGGAGCGCCTTCTCCGGCGCGCGCTTGGGCGACGCGGCCGCCTCGCGCGCGATCATCTCGCGCACCCGCACCGGCGCGAAGCTGACGAGTTCCGGGATCGCCGCCACCTCCGGCATGTCGGCCCAGTAGCGCCGCGGCATATGCTGCGCCATCAATTTGGGATTGGCCCGCGCCGGGTTGAACGTCGCCGCATAATAGGTCCGCCACCCCTCTTCGAAACCGTCGCCGGCAGCGGCCGGGTCGCGGCGCGCCGGCGGCCCTTCGACCAGCTTTTTGCCGTCCCAGTGGAGCGAGCCGTCGGGCGTCAGGATCGACCAGGCCATATTGGCGAAACGCTCGGCGAAAAAAGGCGCGGCCGCAGCCAAGGTGAAATGCACCGGCTCGAAATAGGCGACGAAGCGTTCTTTTTCCTCGATGCCAGAGCTCTCAGTCTCGCCCTCCGTCACGCCTCCCTCCGTCACCACACGGCGAAAGCGCAGAAAGCCATGCATATGATGGATGTCGCGCCGCACCTCCTGCTGCATGCGCGCAAGACGGTAGACGAGCGGATCGCTCGCCACCTCGAGGAGCCCGCGCTCGCCCTTCAGAATTCTCCACACGAGCCGGTAGAGAAGCCCATAGCGCTCGTGGTCGCGGTGACAGACGACATCGGCGATGAGCCGTGTCACGGCGCGCGGCAAGACGACCGGCGGCGCCTCTCCGGCAAGCGGCGCGCCGAAGAGATCCTGCACACCCTCCGCCGCGAAGACGACATCGTCCGGCGCGACCCGGTCGCGCACGAAGATGCGCAGCGCCCGGCGAAAACCGTCGAGATCCGCCCCCGCCTTCATATCGATGCGCACGCGGCTCATCAGAACAGGCTCATTTGCTGGGCCGGCTCGGCGAGCCTTTGCCGCAGATCGAGCCGGTCGATGAGGGAGACGGGCCGGTGGTCCGGCGTGACGAGAAACGGCAGCGCCCGTTTCAGGCCCGCCGTCAGCCGCGCGAGATCTGGAAGTCGCAGCTTCTGGTGCCGGCGCGAGGTGAGAATACGCTCCACGGCCCTCTGCCCGAGCCCCGGCACCCGCAAAAGCATCTCCCGCTCCGCGCGATTGACGTCGACGGGAAAGCGCTCGCGATGCTTCAGCGCCCAGGCAAGCTTCGGATCGACATCGAGCGCCAGCATGCCGTCCTCGCCGCTTTCCGCGACCTCGTCGGCCGAAAACCCGTAAAACCGCATCAGCCAGTCCGCCTGATAAAGCCGGTTTTCCCGGCGAAGCGGCGGCGCCTTCGCCGGCAGAAGCAGGCTCGCCTCGGGGATCGGGCTGAAGGCGGAATAATAGACCCGCTTCAACGCGTAATCGTCATAGAGCCTGGCGCTCGCGCGAATGATCGCGGCATCCTTCACATCATCCGCCCCGACGATCACCTGCGTGCTCTGCCCGGCGGGCGAGAAACGCCGTCGCTCGTCGCGCGCCTCCAAGATGCGCTCATGCATCTGCCCCATCGCCTCGGTGATCGTCCGGTCGTTCTTTTCCGGCGCGAGCGCTTTCAGGCTCGCCCCGCTCGCAAGCTCCAGATTGATCGACAACCGGTCAGCGTACCGCCCCGCCTCCTCGATCAGCCACGGGCTCGCCTCCGGAATGGCCTTGAGATGGATATAGCCCCGAAAGCCGTGGACGCGCCGGAGCGTCTTCGCCACCCGCATCATCTCCTCCATCGTCCGGTCGGGCGAGCGCGCAATGCCGGAGGAGAGGAAGAGGCCTTCGATATAGTTGCGTTTGTAGAATTCGAGCGTGAGCCGCACCACCTCCTCGACCGAGAAACGCGCCCGCGGCACGTTCGAGGAGCGCCGGTTGATGCAATAGGCGCAGTCGAACAGGCAGTAATTCGTCAGAAGGATTTTCAGAAGCGAGACGCAGCGCCCGTCCGGCGTGAAGGCGTGGCAGATGCCGGACGGCGCCGTCGCGCCGAGCCCGTTCTTCCCCGCCTTGCGCTTCGGCGCGCCCGACGAGGCGCAGGACACGTCATATTTTGCCGCGTCCGCCAGAATGCCGAGCTTGGTTGCGAGCTTCTCATCCATGCCGGGATGATGCCATGTTCTTCTTTTGTTCGCAACGGGCTTATGTGGCGCCCGGGCTGAATCAGTCTGTCTGAATCACAATCTCCGAAGTTCAGGCCATCGACCTCAATCGACTCGAGAATTTTCCGCACGCGCCTCCGTCTCCGCGTCCAGCACCGCCCGGATCTCTTGAAGCAAAGGATGAGCGTCGGTCGCGCGCCTCCCATAATCGAGATTGAATCGATAATCGAAGTCGAGCGGGTTAAGCCCCTGATTGTGCTGAAGGATCGTCTCGAGCTTATCGAGCCCCTTGGCGAGCCGCGCCTCCGGCGTCGCCCCCGCCTCATACTCCTCCCAGAGATGGAGGATCGCCTGCCGCCGTGCCGGGTCGAGCGGCGCGGTCAGTTGCAGAAGATCGGCGCGCTCCTGCGCGGCCTTCTCCTCGCCCGGCATCTGCGCAACCGCCGGCACGTCGCCCGACAGCGCTTCGCCGAGATCGTGCACGATCAAGATCTTGAGAAGATGGCCGAAGTCGATGTCGCCGAGATCCTTCTCGAAAACGATCGCCATCAGGGCGAGGCGCCAGGTGTGCGCGGCCGTGCTCTCCGGCCGTCCCTCCGCCGTAAAGCCGGAGCGGAACGTGTCCTTGAGCCGCTCCGCCGCGCGCAGAAAATCGAGGGCGCCGGAAAGATCCTCCTGCCTCATCATCCCCTCACAGCATGCCCGGACGGAAGAGCGCGCTCTTGTCGATGATTTCGCCAGAGACCATGAAGATGCCGCCGCCCTTGTAATGCAGCGTTTCAGGATGTTCCGGCTCCGGCGCCACATGCGCCTTCACCACCTCGAAGACGAAGAAATTGTAGCGCCCGACGAGCGCATCCTCGAACAGCCGGCATTCGAAATTGGCGTGGCATTCGCCGATCATCGGGGCGCCCACCATCTCGGCCGCCTCGGCCGTCAGGCCGAAATCCTTGAACTTGTCGATCCGTTCTCCGGAGGTGTTGCCGATCTTGACGACGGTATCGGTGAGCGCCGTCGTCGGCAGATTGATGACGCATTCGCCACTCGCACGGATGAGCTCGAAGGAATGGTTGCCGGCGGAGATCATGCAGCCGACGAGCGAGGGCGAGAATTCCATGATCGTGTGCCAGCCCATCGTCATGATGTCGTGCTCGCCTTGATGGGCGGACGAGACGAGCACGACCGGCCCGGGCTCCAGATAGCGCCGCACATCCGACACGTCGAAATCGATTTTCTTCACCGCCGTCATCTTCTGCCTCTCCGAAATGGCATGGCTCCATCCCACCGCCGAATGCCGTCTGAGACCCGGTGAGGCCTCGCCAAGGCACGCATGCGGCATAGATGCAGCAACACATCCACTCACATCTCAATCAGGTTCATTCCATGACAGAAAGCACGCAGATACTCCTCGCGTCACGCCCCGAGGGCCGGCCGACGCCAGAGAATTTCCGCACGGAGACCGCGTCCGTGCCGGCGCCGAAGGAGGGCGAAGTCCTCCTCAAGATCCGTTACCTCTCGCTCGATCCCTATATGCGCGGGCGCATGAGCGCGGCAAAATCCTACGCCGCCCCGGTCGAGGTCGGCGCCGTGATGGAAGGCGGCACCGTGGCGGAGGTCGTGGAAAGCCGCGACCCGAACTTTGCCTTCGGCGATATGGTCCTCTCCTATTCCGGCTGGCAGACACATGCGGTCGCAAAAGCCGCTCATCTGCGCAAACTCGATCCCGAGAAGGTACCGGTGACGACCGCCCTCGGCGTCCTCGGCATGCCGGGCTTCACCGCCTATTCGGCGCTTCTCACGCTCGGAAAGCCGAAGGAAGGCGAAACGGTCGTCGTCGCCGCGGCGACCGGCCCTGTAGGTTCCGCCGTCGGCCAGATCGCAAAAATCAAGGGCGCACGTGCCGTCGGCATCGCCGGCGGACCGGAGAAGTGCCGGGCGCTCACGGAAGACTTCGGCTTCGACGCGGCGATCGACCATCGCTCCGAAACATTCGCGGAGGATCTGAAGGCCGCCTGCCCGGACGGCATCGACGTCTATTTCGAAAACGTCGGCGGTGCCGTCTTCGAGGCCGTGCGCCCGCTTCTCAACTTTTATGCGCGCATGCCCGTCTGCGGCCTCGTCTCGCAATACAACGCCACCGGCCCGTTCGAAGGCCCGGACAAGCTGCCGGGCTTGATGCGCGATATCCTGACGAAGAGCCTCACCATCCGCGGCTTCATTCAGACGGAATTCAAGGATCAGATGCCGGACTTCATCAAGGAAATGGGCAGCTGGGTCGCGGACGGACGCATCCGTTACAAGGAAGATATCGTCGAAGGACTGGACAAGGCGCCCGACGCCTTCATCGGCCTTCTGGAAGGCAAGAATTTCGGCAAGCTGATCGTCAAAGTCGCCTGAGCCGACGAAAACACGCCATCACGAAAAAAGCCCCCGCCGCGGCGGGGGCTTTGTCATCACGGAAAGACGTGACGGCCGAGACCGCAACGCCTGAAAAAATCACACCGCGGGTGTGCGCGCCGCCGCGGCATAGGTCGACACGACGCGCTCGATATTGGCAAGGATCAGGGCCTCGGGCGTCGCCGCAAGCCGTCCGTCCGCCACCGCCGGGTAGAGCGCGCCGAGATACTGACTGATGAGCGGCAGCGGCAATTGCCGGCCCTTGAGGCGCGTCAGGAGCGTCGTCACCGCGGCAACGGCCTTCGGCTGCGGCCAGTAATAGCGGATGCGGTCGGAATAGCTGAAATGGCGGTTGATGCGCTTCTCCGCGTCGCTGCCGTGGTAATATTTCGCCCATTCGCGCGGATCGCCGACGAGCACCTCTTCCATCGCGTGCTTCAGCGTCTCTTCAGGCGAAAGCCCGTCGAGCTCGACCGCAATCTGATCGAGCCCGTAAAGCGCCTCGCGATAGGCGAAGGTGAGCGCCGGCCCGACCTTCAGGATCGGAAAGCCATCGTCGACCAGGCCCGCCAGAAGCTCCACCGGCTGATAATCGGTCGAATGCGCCTCGAAGACGAATTGCGGCATCTTCGACAGGACCGCACTCAACGAGGCCGCCTTCGCCCGGTCGTAGAAAACGATGTTCTCGTTGCCGTATTCGACGCCCGGCTGCACGACGACGCCGATGGCGCGAGCGAACGCATCCTCGAGCCCACGCGCAGCAAAAGCCGCACGATGCACCTCGACGGTGGCGAGTGCCGCTTCCGGATCGGTGACGGCAAGCTCTTCGATCTCTTCCATCGCCCCGCCCGGGATCGGCACTTCCGTGCCGATGACATAGACAGGAAGATCGAAGCCCGATGCCTTCGCCGCCCTTTCCGATACGGCGGCAAGCCGCGCCGCCCGCTCCGCCGTCACCTCGTCAGCGAGCGCCACGCTTTCGCCCGCGCATCCCATCGAGGTATCGAGATGGATTTTGGTGAAACCGGCCTTCACGAAGGCCTCCACCATGGCCTCGGCCTTGCCCAGCGCCTCTTCGGCCGGAAGGCTTTTCCAGGGATTGGGACCGAGATGGTCGCCCCCAAGGATGAGCCGGCTCGTGTCGAAACCGACCTTTGAGGCGATCTCTTCGACGAAGCGGCGGAAATCCGCCGGCGTCATGCCGGTATAGCCGCCCTCGTGATTGACCTGGTTGCAGGTCGCCTCGATCAGGACCGGGCCGCCACTCTTGAGGCCATGGCGTAGCGTCGCCTCGATGACCATCGGATGCGCCGAGCAGATGGAGGAAATGCCGACATTCTCATGTGCCTGATGCCGCCTTGGCAGGCTCGCCAGATAGGCCGTGCTCATGCCCTTATGCCTTTGTGTCGTTCGATGAAGTCTTGAAGCTCGGCGCCTGTCGATGTGCCCGACATCGGCCCTTTGACGCCGACGGCGCGCGCCCCGCTCGCATTCGCCATCAACAGCGCGTCTTCGGGCGAGACGCCGCGCAGCCAGAAGGTCACGAAGGTGGCACCGAAACTGTCGCCGGCCCCGGTCGGATCGATCTCATCGACGGAAAACGCCGGCACGCGCGTCTCACCCGAGGCGTCGAAATAGCTCGCCCCTTCACTGCCGCGCTTGATGACCACGGCTTTCGTGCCGCGCGTCAGGATTTCCTCGATCGCCGCCGCCTCCTCCTTCGCCTCGGTGAAGAGGAAGAGCTCGTCGCCGCTCGGCAGGAAGATGTCGGCATTCTCGAAGATATGGACGAGCGCCTCCCGCATGCCCGGAAAATCCAGCATCTCCTTGCGGATATTGGGATCGAAGGAGACGCTGCCGCCTTTCGCCTTCACCCGCTCGACCGCGGTGCGGATCAAGGAAATGATCTCGTCGGAGAAGAGCGACGAGCCCATCACATGCAGATGGTCCGCCGCGCGCAGCATCTTTTCGGCGCCCTGATCGAGGCTCACCTGTCCGCAGGCCGAGTGCCGGATATTGAAGATGAAATCGCGGTTGCCGTCCTCGCGGTAGCGCACGAAGGCGGAGCCGGTGACGGCATCGGGGATGACGGCGATGGCGGAGACATCGACCCCGTCCGCCCTCAGCCTCTCCAGATTCACGGTGCCGAAATCGTCCGGGCCGACGGCGCTGATGAGGCCGCAAGGCTGGCCGAGTTTTGCGACCTGATCGATGAAGATGGCGGGCGCACCGGAAGGGAATGGGCCGACGAGCGTGATCGGCTCCAGAAAGCCGTTGCCGCGCTCCTCGGCCATGATCTCGACGAGCACTTCGCCGATGGTAACGATCTTCTTCATGAGATGAGCGGGCTTCAGCCGCGGTTGGTTTTGGAGCGCACGTCGATCCACACCGCCAGCAGAATGACGAGGCCCTTGACGATGAGCTGGTAGAAATACGGCACCGACAGAAGGCTCATGCCGTTGTTGATGATGCCGATGATGAGCGCGCCGAGAAGCGTGCCGACCATGGTGCCGACGCCGCCGGCAAGGCTGGTCCCGCCGAGCACGGCAGCCGCGATCGCATCGAGCTCGTAGCCGAGACCGGCATTGGTCTGCGCCGAGCCGAGACGCGACGACAGAAGGATGCCGCCGACGGCCGCCATCACGCCGGAAATGGTGAAGATGATCACCTTGATGCGCTTCACGCGGATGCCGGAATAGACCGCCGCTTCCTTGTTGCCGCCCGCGAGATAGGCGCGCCGCCCGAACACCGTCTTGGCGAGAAGCACGAAATTGAAGGCGAAGAGCGCCAGCACGATCCAGATGATGATCGGCAGGCCGAGCCAGTTCTCAGCCCCGATCGCAAGCCAGGCATCGTTGTTGATCGGCGCCGGCAGGCCGCCCGTCGGCAGCGATACGAGCCCGCGAAAAATCCCCATCGTCGCCACAGTCACGATGAACGACGGCAGCAACAGATAGGCCGCGAGCACGCCGTTGAAGGCCCCCATGATCGCGCCGGACAAAAGCGTCAGTCCGAGGGTCGGCCAGAAGCCCAAACCGATCGCGAAACATTGCGCTGCCACCATTCCGGCGACCGCCAGGATCGAGCCGACAGAGAGATCGATTTCGCCGAGGAGAATGACATAGGTCATGCCGAAGGCGAGCACCGCCACCACCGACACCTGCTGCACGATGTTGAGCAGATTGTAGAAGACGAGAAAGCGCGGGCTCAGCACCGAAAAGACGACACAGAGCACGATCAGCGAAGCGACGATGCCGCCATATTCGCGAACGGCCGGCGCCGAGGTGAATTTCGAGACGAAGCTCTTCATGATTGCATTCCTGCGGCGTAGGTCATGACGGTCTCAGGCGTGAGCCCCTCCCCGTCGAGGATGTTGGCGACCTTCTTGTCGTGCATGATGACGAGCCGGTCGGAGAGGCCGAGCACTTCCGGCAGATCGGAAGACACCATCAGGATGGCGGCCCCATCGGCGGCCAATTGCCGGATAATCCGGTAGATCTCGAATTTCGCCCCGACATCGACGCCACGCGTCGGCTCGTCGAGGATCAGGATGCGCGGCTTGATGCGCAGCCATTTGGCGAGCACGATCTTTTGCTGGTTGCCGCCGGAAAGGTTCGCGGCCGGCGTGTCGATCGTGTCGGTCTTGATCGTCAGCCGCGCGACCTCGTCTTCGGCTGCACGGCGCTCGGCGGAGCGCCTGGCAAAGCCGAAGGCGTTCGAGATATCGCCGAGCGACACCATGTTGATGTTGCGCTCAACCGTGTGGGCGAGAACGAGCCCCTCTTCCTTGCGGTTTTCGGTGAGGAAGGCGATGCCGTGCCGGATCGCATCGTCGGGCGAGCGCGGCCGGATCTTCTTGCCATCGAGAAAGATCTCGCCGCCTTCCGGCCGCTTCACGCCGAACAGCGCATTCATGACGTCGGAGCGACCCGAGCCGACCAGCCCAAAGAAGCCGAGCACCTCGCCGGGGCGGGCATCGAACGTCACGTCGTGGAAGAGATGCCCGCCATTCAGCCCATCGACACGCAGGACCGGCTCGACCTCTGGTCCGGGCTTCGGCGCCACGCGCGGCGGGTAGATGTCGTGCATCTCGCGTCCCACCATCATGGCGATCAGCTTGTCGATGCTCGTCTCTTCGCGCGCCATCGTGCCGACGAGCTCGCCGTCGCGGATGACGGTGATGTCGTCGGAAAGCCGCATGATCTCTTCCATGCGGTGCGAGATATAGATGACCGTGACGCCCTTCTCCTTGAGGCGCCCGATCAGCGAGAACAGGATTTCCGCCTCGCTTTCCGACAGCGACGAGGTCGGCTCGTCGAGAATAACGAGATCGGCGGGATAGCTCAGCCCCTTGGCGATCTCGACGAGCTGCCGGCGGGCGATCGAGAGCTGGCTGACCTTGGCGCGAGCCTTGATCGGCAGGCCGAGTTCTTCGATCAGCTCTTCGGCCTTGCGCACCAGTTCCGCGTCATCGATGAAGCCGAAGCGGTTCGGCTCGTGCGTCGCGAAAATGTTCTCCGCCACAGTCATGTGGCGGCACAGGCTCAGCTCCTGGAAGACGATCGTCAGGCCCGAAAGCCGCGCCTCGCGCGGGCTCTTCGGTCGATAAGGCTCGCCCTTGAAGGTAATCTCGCCCGAGGTCTGCGGATGCACCCCGGCGAGGATCTTCATCAAGGTGCTCTTGCCGGCACCGTTTTCGCCGATGAGCGTGTGGACGCGTCCCTTCTTCACCGAGAGCGTCATGTCTTTGAGCGCCGTGACCGGCCCGAAGGTCTTGGTCACGTTGCGGATGTCGAGAACCGTCTCGTCTTGGGGGGCGGTCATGGCGAAAGCTCCGCCGAAGCTGGCAGGAAGACTGGCAGGAAGGCTGTCAGGTGGCGAGGAAGTGCCCGCGCCCACCAGATGAGGGGGTGGGCGCGGGGCACAGGAGGAGAGAGTGGGGGGCGGCTCTCTCCTGACCTCTTCTCGCTACTTGGTCTCGCCGTCCTTGGTGACGACGCCCGGCTCGATCGGCTGCTCGGCCGCAACCTCTTCGCCGTTCATGACCTTGACGGCCGTCTCGACCGCGACCTTGCCCATTTCCTCGGGATACTGCGCGATCACGCCCACCATGACGGGATTGCTGGCGACCGCGTCGCGGGCTTCCTTCATGCCATCGAAGCCGATGACTTTCACCTGGTCCTGAAGCCCGGCGGAGGCGACAGCCGAAGCCGCAGCCAGAGCCGCGTCATCGCCAAAGCCGAAAATGCCGTCGAGATCGGGATGCGCCTGCAAAATGTTCTGCGCCGTCGTCAGCGCTTCAGAACGCGTGATGCCGGCCTGCTGGGCCACAATCTCGATGTCGGGATGCGACTCCATCGCCTTCCTGAAGCCATCGGTGCGGGCGACGACCGAGGCAACCATCGGATAGTCGATGATGGCGACCTTGCCCTTGTCGCCGATCATCTTGGCCATGAGCTCGCCCGCCTTCACGCCGCCGGCATAATTGTCGGTGCCGACATAGGAGGTGACATCGACGTTCTTCGCCGGCACGTCGACGGTGATGACCTTGATGCCGGCCTTCTGGGCACGCCCGATGACGGTGCGCACGCCGGTGGAATCGACCGGCGAGATGACGAGGGCGTCGACGCCCTTGGTGATGAAATCCTCGACGTCGGCGAACTGCTTGTTGAGATCCTGGTTGGCGATCTTGATCTCGAGCGGCACGCCTTCGGCCTGCGCCTCGGCGCGCATGGCGTCAGCGAGCGCGATGTAGAACGGATGCTGCTGGGTCAGGAGCGAAGCCCCGATCCCCTCGGCAGATGCCGGGCCGGCGAACCCGGCGAGCGCGATCCCGGCGGCGAGCAGGGACTTCGAAACGAAACTTTTGAACATAGGCTTCCTCCTGATTATCGGGCGGTGCGCTCCGCCTTTCCTGATGGCGAGCATGAACGGCGCCCGATCACTGGCTTTGTCGCGAACGGCTTTTCTCGTCGCGCCGAGGCGCCAGCTTCCGATCTTCGGGTCATCTCACCGCGCATCACCGGCAGCGGCGAAAGCCGTGCCTAGAGAGGCGAAAACGGGACCACGACAAATCTGAACCGGCACATGCGCGGGCACGGGCCGCGCCTCCTTTCATCAAATTGTTATTGACGCCAGATGACACTTCATGGGACAAAATGTCAATTTAAATTTGTCGCGCGTAAAGAATTGGAATGTCGCGTGCCAGATAACTTGTCCGTGACCGCCCACCTCTCGTCACGGCAAAAAGGAGCGTGGCCGATTGTCTTCGTTTTGGATTGAGCCGGAAATCGGTTCAATCATGCCGAATTCCTTCGCCGTCCGAATCTCCTGGCCGGCCCAAAGCAACGCCAACCTCGACAGAGACAGCTGCGGAACCTCCCGATGAGCGGCAAGAAAATCAGGAACATGGAGGATTTCGCGGCCGCCGCCGGCATCTCCCGTCCGACCATCTCCAAGTACTTTCAGGACCCGAGTTCCGTGCGCGCCTCCACCCGGCAGCGCATCGAGGAGGCGCTGGCGCGCCACAATTATCAGCCGAACATTTTCGCGGTGAACCTGAACCGCCGCAATCCGCGCAACATCGGCGTCATCGTCCCCCACATCTCCGACCCGTTCTATGCGGAGATCGTCAGGCAGATCGAGATTTCGAGCCTTCGCCAGGGCTATTGGGCGATCGTGTTGAGCTCGCACGGCGAGCCGGATCTGGAGGCAAAAGCCATCCAGATGCTCCAATCTCTGAAGCTCTCGGGCGCCGTCGTCGCGCCGCTCGGCTACGAATCCGATGCAGGCCTCATCCGCGAGCTGCGCCAGGCGATGCCGCTCGTCTTCCTCGATTCGCGCGCTGCCGAAGACCAGCCCTTCGTCGGCACCGACAATGCGCAGAGCGTCTCCTTGATGGTGGAATATCTCTGCCGCACCGGCGAGCGCCCCTGCTTCCTCGAAATGCCGCGCGTCAACCGCAACGCCACGGAACGCCGCGCCGCCTATGAACGGGCGATGGCCAATCTCGGCTTCGAGGCGCATGTGCTCTCCGTGGAATCCGCCGACTGGGATTTTGAAACCGTCGGCTTTGAGGAGACCAACAAGATCCTCGCCCGCGGCGGCTTTCCGACGCGCTCGGTCCTCTGCGCCAACGACCGCCTCGCCTTCGGCGTCATGGCGGCCGCCTATCAGCGCGGTCTCAAGATCGGCCGCAGCGCCGACGCCGATCTCCGGGTCGCGGGCCATGACGATCATCCCTTGAGCCGCTACACCTGTCCTGCCCTGACGACTGTTGCCCAGGATTATTCGGGGCTTGCGACCACAAGCCTGAAACGTCTTCTCGATATGATCGGCAAATCCGACGAAACGCCGTCGAAAACGGAACCAGCCGGGCCGACGCTTCTTGAAGCAAAGCTGATCATGCGCGATTCCGCCTGAGGCACGCGCTCACGGTCCTGAGCACCGGGGCCTACGCAAATCTCAACCTCTCACCCGAACGAGGCCATCCTGTCCCCTTCCCGCTCGCTCAAAGGCGCTCTCCTCATCGACCTCGACGGCACGGTGATGGACAGCGATCCCTATCATTACGAGGCCTTTCAGAAGATCGGTGAGAAATACGGCGCCGAGATCGACGAAGAGATCTTCCGCACCCGCATCTCCGGACACACCAACGACGAGATTTGCGCCGAACTCTTCCCCCATATCGACGCATCGCGGCACGCCGACATCGCCGATGAGAAGGAAGCGCTGTTCCGCGAGCTTCTGGAGCGGGGTGCGGAGCCGATCGCCGGGCTGCCCGAGCTTCTCTCCTGGGCCCGCGACAAGAGCTGGGGGCTCGCGCTCGTCACCAATGCGCCGATCGCCAATCAGCAGGCGATCCTAGCCGGTGTCGGGCTTTCCGACGCGTTCGACATCCTGATCTCCGCTGACGAGCTTCCGCGCGGCAAGCCGGATCCACTGCCCTATCAAACGGCGATGGAGCGGCTCGGCGTCGCCCCTGAAAACTCGGTCGCCTTCGAAGATGCGATCCCGGGTTTGACGGCAGCCGTGAAGGCAGGCGTGCCGACCGTCGGCCTTCGCTCGAGCCTTGAAGAGAAGGCTTTGCTGGACGCGGGTGCGGCACTTGCAATCCGCGATTACCACGATCCGCGCCTGCGGCCCTTCCTTCTCTCCCACATCGAACGCTGAAGCAGCGCGCCGCGGGCGCCTTGCAAGAAGCATCGGCGGCACGCACTCAAACCGGTATTAAGCCGGCAAATCGTTAGGTATTTACGAGACCTGCCAGTCTTTTTTTAACCGCAACTGCGTATGCCTGTCGTGGTGGCCCTGCAGTTTGGGCGATGGCATTCAAAGAGAGACATTCTGGCAGGCAGCGTCTCCGCCAGCCAGCGCCATAGACCCGAAGGCGAGACACCGTCTCCAGGAGCGCAGATGTCGGCCCCCACTTCCGGATCGATCCACAACCGCTTTCGTAAGCGCTGCCGGCGCGAGCACGACTGGATCTACGAACTCATCAATCGCAATGAGCCGCTCTCGTCCGACGAAGAGGCGGAGCTGATCCTGCGTGTGCATTCGCTCGCCGGGGCGGGCGGAACTTTCGGCTATCCCGAAATCAGCGAGCGCGCTTTGCGGGCCGAGCAGGTAATGCGGCGAACTTCCTGCACCTGCGCAGAAAGCCGCGAAGCGCTTGAAGCCCTGCTTCAGGCTCTCGAGGCGGCCGCGGAAGAATAGCCCGCGGCGCCGGCCTCACATTCTTCAGCTCAAATAACTGCGGGCCTGCTCGGCAAGCGTCATCGGATCGAAGGGCTTCCGGATGACGCCGGCCGCACCGATCGCCATGAAGCGAGCGATCTCCGTCGTCTGCGTCTTCGCCGTGACGAAGACGATCGGCACGTCAGCGGTCCGCGGATCGGCTTTCAGCTGCTTCAGGGTTTCCGGCCCATCCATACCCGGCATCATCACATCGAGCAGAATGAGATGCGGCTCGAACTTGGGAGCCTCGACGAGCGCTTCGGTTCCCGACGAACAGGTGCGCACCGTGAATGCCTCGTCGAGTTCGAGCGATAGCGCAGCGACCTCGCGGATATCCGGTTCGTCGTCGACATAAAGCACACGAAAGTTCATCTGATGGCTCCCATTTCGCGGCGTTGCGCGGCCTCATCCTTTTCAAGGTGCTCGAAGGCGAGCTTGCGCACCAGATCGGCGATCGCCTTCTCCGACGTCCGGGTCTTCGTCATCGCCGCCTGCACCCGTTTGGCGACATCCTTTTCCGCATCGGCAGCAGAAAAGATGATCACCGCCGTCCCGCTCGGGATCGTGCCGAGAAGGCAGGCGCCCTGTCCGTCCGGCAGGCCGAGATCGAGGATGACGAGATCGAACGTCGTGCGCGAGAGAGCGGCTTTCGCTTCTGCGATCGTGCGCGCCTTGACGACCTGCATCTCCTCGCCGAGTTCGGCCGCCATCACCTCCAGAAGGCTGTCGTCGTCTTCCACATGCAGGATGGAGGGGCGCCGGTGCGACAGACGCGCCGCGATCACTGACGCCGCCCGCCGCAACTCCTCCATGTTCCTGGGCCGCTCCAGCCACGCGGCCACCCCGACGGCAGAGCCGTTGAGCACCCGCTGCGCATCGTCGATGCTGGCCGAAATCATGATGACCGGCATGCCTCGGTCGGCGGTCGCATCGCAGAGTTCGCGAATGAGCGACAAACCCGCCTCGTTCTCCAGATCGAGATCGACGATCACGGCCAGATAATCCTTGGCAGCAATGTCGCGGCGTGCAGCTGCGACATTGCGGGCGATCGTGCTCTGAAAGCCTTCCTGCTGCAGGTTCTCGGCAATCAGTTCCGCAACGTCCTCGGCATCTTCGCAGATCAAAACCGTCCGCGACGTCTCGGCGGGCAAAGACATCTCAACCGCCGGCGATGCCTCGCGCGTGACGTGCCATTCGGGAAGATCGACATGGAAGACGGTGCGGACGTCCGGCTCGCTCTCAAAGCTGATGTCCCCGCCGGAGCGCTCCACGATGGCTTTCGCAATATTGAGGCCGAGGCCGGTGCCGCCCTTCTGGCGTGTCGCCGAGGAATCAGCCTGCTCGAAGCGTCGGAAAATACGGCTCCTGAAGGCTTCGGGAATGCCCGGCCCGTTGTCGATGACGGAGATGCGCAGACTGTCGCCATGGCGGCATAGATTGACGACGACGGTCCCGTCTTCCGGCGAATATTTGATGGCATTCGACAAGAGGTTCGTCAGCACCTGATGCAGCCTGTCGGGATCGACGTAGAGATTAGCATCCGGTGCATCGTCGACGACGCTGATCTCGACATTCCGGTCCGCAAGATAGTCGCGGCTCGCCTCCACCGCCTGTTCGACGGCGGGATGAAGCCCGACCGGTATCGGTTCGAAGGGCATGCGCCCGGACTCGATTTTTTCGATATCGAGGATATCGTTGATGAGGCGCACGAGCCGTTCCGAGTTGGAATGCGCGATGTTGATCAGGCTCGCGGCCTTCTTAGGCAGCTCGCCGGCCGCACCGCCGGCGACAAGGCCGAGAGAGCCGCGGATGGAGGTGAGCGGCGTGCGCAATTCGTGGCTGACCGTGGAGATGAAATCGTTCTTCATCTGCTCCATGCGCTTGCGGTCGGTGATGTCGAAGAGCGAGCCGTCCCAGATCACCTTGCCGCTCGGATCCATGCGGGGTTTGGCGGCAATACGCACCCACACCTTGCCGCCACCGCGAACGGCGAGCTCGGCTTCCATCACCCAGGACTGCATGCTGCTCGCCGAAGTGGCGAGCTTTTCCCTCACCCGGGCCAGATCATTGGGCGAAAACAGGCGGTCGATATGCGAGGAATCCGCCAGCAATTCCTCCACTCCGATGCCGAGGAACCGCTTCACGCCCGCCGACACATAGGTGAACGAGGCAGAGCCCGGCCGCTCCTCCTTGAGCTGAAAGAGAACCCCCGGCGCGTTGTTGACCATCGCCTGCAGCAACAGCCGGCTTTCGCCATAGGCGGCGATTGCCCAGCGTCTCTGCAGATCGCCCAGGAACAAAAGCCCGAGCACGATGACAGCGACGAAGTTGGTCGGCACCAGCAGCGACAGAAGGGAGAAGGCCATCTTCCCCGACAGATTCGGGATGAAGACGAGCAGGAGCGCCGGCGTCGCCGCTGCGATCGCGGCAAGCGCAAAGAGCCCGCCGATGTTGAGCCGCCCCTGATATCGCCGGTTGATGACGAACCAGACGACCGTCGAGCCAGCGCCCACGACAAGGATCGCGAAAATGCCGGCGACCATCCCGGCCCCGCCGAACCAGACGCGCATGGCAACGAGCATCGCGCCCGTGACGACCGTGCTGATCGGCCCGCCGAGACCAGCAGAGAGCGCCATCACGACATTGCGCGCATCCACCACGATGCCCGGCGCAAGCACGATCGGCGCCGCCATGCTCAACAATCCCGTCAATCCGAAAATCAGACCGGTGACGCCGCCCTTCAGCCAATGCGACCGGTCGAGCCGCGGCCCGAGAAACGACAGCGCCAGGATGGCGAGCGTCACAAGAGCCGCACTCTCGATCATATGGATAAACTGGAGCATTCTAATATCTTCGCCGCCTGCGCATCTTCACCCGTCAAAGTTGATGGAAAGGCTTAAGAATACAAGGCCGGCGTCGCTCTATCCGCCAATCTCGTAAACTGCGCACGAACAAAGCTCTGGCCGACGGCGTTCTCTCAACCGCACAAACACGCGAAAACCGCAGCACGATGTGCCGCAAGGCGCAAAAAACAACGACAGAATGTAAAATGAGCGCAACAGGCGCAAAGCGGCACACACATGCTTCGGCGCGCAACGGTCCCCCGCTGCCGCGCGCAGCCCTAGCGGGGCGCCTGAACCTTGCCGAAGGCACTCTCGACATGCACGAAAACGCGCTCGAAGGAGGCTTCCGCCCCGGCCACGGCCCGGGCCTCCTCTTCCGGCGAAAGCTCGACGGCGTCGAGCGCATTCGTGAAGGCTCGCCAGGACCGGGCCCGGCCCTCTTCCGCACCAGCGAGATGGCGCGCCCCGAAACTCTCCGACAGGCCGATCTTCTTGGCTTCCTTGATGAGAAAAGCCGCGCCGAGATTGGAGCCTTCGGTGACGTAGAGATAGCCGAGCGCCGTCGGCACATCGATCGCGCCCTTGCCGAAGACGGGCTCCAGTTCCGGCGGTGGCAGGACGAGCCCGAGATCGGCGAAATCCTGCTCGACGAGATGCAGCTGCCGCCGCTCGGGAAGGTCCGGCAGGAGAGCGATGAGCTCGGGATGAAAACACAGCGCGTCGACGTCGAAGAACACGCGATGCTGCATCTTCAAAAACAACCGGTAGCGTTCAAGGCTGGAAAACGGGTCGCAGGCCATGACCGTCTGGTCGAGCCGCTGATGCGTTTCGTCCGTCGCGGCCTTGAGCCGTTTCGCCCGGCTCGGTTCCACACATTGCGCGAAATCGGTGGCACTCATGAAACCGGCCATAACATGTGCGTGCCGTCGCGTCCCCCTTCAACTCGCCCGTCCCGGGAGGACCGGCTGACGCAGCGCCGCCCCCCCCACAGCGCCCGCCCCGCCTCATGGAACATCCCAGACCCCCTCGGCCGCGCTGAGCTTCGGCGCATTCGAAAGCGCCACGAGATCAGGGCCTTTCGGCGCCAGCCCGGAGAGACCGGCCATCAAAGCTTCGAGTTCGGCCGCGACGGCGAGCAGCCGCAGATCGTCTTGCCGTCGCCCGATGATCTGCAGGCCGAACGGCATGCCGTTCTCGTCCCGCCCGCACGGGATCGTGATCGAGGGACATCCGGCGATCGTCGAGGCATAAGCGCAAGCCAGCCAGTGATAATAGCTCGCCGTCGGCCGCCCATCGATCTCCCTCGGATAGGCCTCATGCCAGTCCCGAGGCTGCGCCGTGACCGCCGGCGACAGGATGAAATCGCACTCGTCGAAAAAACGCTGCCAGCGCCGGTCGTAATTGCCCTGGATGACCAGCGCCTGCGCCACGTCTCCGGCGCTGTAGGACCGTCCCTCGCGGACATTCTCCGTCACGTTCTCGCCGACGAGCTCGGGGCTCTTGTCGACGAAGGCCGCATGCGTGGAGAGAAAGATGACCGACCGCAGCACGGCAAAGATGCGATCGGCATCCGTGCAATCCGGGCTCGTCTCCTCGCACGCGCGCAAAAACGGCAAAAGCGCGTTGACCCCTTTGCGGAACACGCGCCGGCTCGCCGCCTCGACCGGAGCGAAACCGAAATCCTCCGTCACCGCAAAGCGGAGCGAGGCGAGATCGCAGCGCGGCAGACGGGCGAAATCATCTGGCTTCCACGCCGTCTTGCCGCCCACAACGGCCGTAAACGGATCGCGCGGATCCGGACGCGCCATGACTGACAGCATCAAGCCGCAATCGGCGACGTTGCGCGCCATCGGCCCGGAGGTCGCAAGCGGCAACAGGCTCGTGCGACGGGCGTCTCCCGGCACCACGCCAAAACTCGGGCGAAACCCGACGACCCCGCAAAAAGCCGCAGGCGTGCGCAGCGAACCGCCGAGATCCGACCCAGAAGCGAGAGGTGCGTAGCCGCAGGCGAGCGCGACGGCGGACCCGCCCGACGAGCCGCCGCAATTGCGGGTGAGGTCATGCGGGTTGGCCGTCGTGCCGTAGACGCGGTTGCGCGTATTGGCGCCGGCACTCCATTCGGGATTGTTGGTCTTGCCGAGCGGCAGCGCACCGGCGTGTCTGAGCCCCGCGACGAGCGCATCGTCGCGCTTCGGCACGTTGCCCCGAAAAATCTCGGAGCCGAACGTCGTCGCAAGACCCGCGACGTCGTTCATATCCTTGATGGCGACGGGCAGGCCGTGCAGAGGACCGAGAGCGTTCCCGGCCGCCCTGTCCCGGTCCGCCTTCCGCGCGCCTTCGATCACGGCGTCGAAATCGCGCGCCACCAGCGCGTTCAACGCCGGATCGATCGCTTCGACCCGCGCGATGCAAGCCCGCGCAAGTTCTTCGGCGGAAAGCTCTCCCCGCCCGATCAATCGCCGCGCCTCGATGGCGCTGAGATCGGCCGGATCTGACGCGTCAGGTCTGGAATTCGCGACCATGGCCACAGCTCACTCCCCCTCGGCGACGGCGTCGCCCCAGGCGCTCATCGTTTCCGTCATGCCGAAGCGCCTGTCGCCCTCATCCATCACCGCCGACGGACAGGCGAAGGGATAAGGCAGCATCGACCGGCGCACGGCTTTGACCGGCGCGATAGCCTCCAGAGCCGAGACGATTTCCGCCGGCAGCGCCGCATCGGCGACGATCTGCTCCCCGCTCGACGCATCGATGCGCGGCTGCCGAAACGCCGCGCTGAGATCCATGCCGAAATCGGCCATGAAAGAGGCAAGCTGCGTCACCGCCGAAACGATCTTGCGCCCGCCAGAGGCGCCTAGCGCAAAGCGCCGCCCATTCGCCTCGCCCAGCACCGGACAGACATTCATCAGACATGTCTTGCCGGGTCCGAGCGAGTTCGCCCGCCCCGCGACCGGATCGAACCACATGATGCCGTTGTTCATCAGAAAGCCGGTCGACGGCGACACCACGCGCGAGCCGAAGAGCGACAGCAAGGTCTGGGTGTGGGCCACCATATTGCCGTCGCGGTCGACGACGGAGAAATGCGTCGTCGAGCCTGCGCATTCGGGGATTTCTCCGTCATGCCCCATGCGCTCCAGCCGATCGCGATAGGCCGCAAAGAGGGCGCGCGCATAGGCGGGATAGGCCTTATCCGGCGACGGCAGCTCCGTCTTGGCGAGCCCGGCGATGGCGCCGGCAAAGGTTGCCCCGCCGGTGAGCCCGGGCACGGCGTGAAAGAGCGCATCGCGATAGGCGACCGACAGCGGCGCCTTGAACGCGGCACGGTTGCCGGCGAGATCATCGCGCGTGAGATTCCCGCCCTTGTCGCGAATATCCTGCGCCATCACGGCGCCGAGATCGCCGCCATGCATTGCCGCCGCGCCCTCTCGCGCGAGAATGTCGAGACTGTCCGCCATGCGGCTCTGGTCGATCCGGTCTTCCCCGATCCCCGTCCAGGAGAACGGCCGCGGCCACTGCCCGTCGGCGAGAAACATCGCCGCCGCATCCGGATCACGCGCCAGATCGCGGGTGGCCGTGGCGATGATGAGCGCCGCATACCAGTCGACCCTCATCCCCTCGCGGGCATGGGCAATGGCGGGCGCCAGCAATTCCGCCCAGGGCATGCGCCCCCAGCGCCGATGCGCGGCCTCCAGCCCGTCGACGAGCGCCGGCACCGCCACGGCTTTCGCACCGATGACGTTGCGATCGTCGACGACGCGCTCCCACGGGAACAGGTCGGCGGCCGCCCCCTCGCCCGACAGAGGAAAATCCTCGATCTTCAGCCCCACCGGCGCACGCATGCCGAAATCGAGCGCATGCGCCTCGCCGCTGTCGGCACGCCAGTGCATGGCTGCACCGCCGCCGGCCGGGCCGCTCATCCATGGTTCGAGGACCCCGCAGACGAAGCTGCAGGCCACCGCCGCATCGACGGCATCGCCGCCGGCCCGCAGCACTTCGGCGCCCGCCTCCGACGCCAGACGATGCTGCGAGGCGACGACGCCGCGTTCCGTCTCAACGACATGTTTGCGGATCTCCATCGTCCGCGACAGAGCTTCCGACATCACGCACCTAGCCGGCAGTAGAGCGCCGCGGCGAGCCTTGCCCGCTCGACGAGGCTGTCGACATAGATATGTTCGTTGAGCGTGTGCAGATCCTTGCCGCGCACGCCGATCGAATCGAGCGTCGGCAGGCCGAGAAAGCCCGTGAAATTGCCGTCCGAGCCACCGCCGGCGGAAGCGGCGCTCAGCTCGAAACCGATCTCGCCGGCGATCTCCTTGGCGAGCCCGAACATCTCCATCGTGCCCGCTTGATCCGGCTCCCAGACCGGCCGGGTGACGCCGCGTGTGACGTCCAGCGTCACATCGCCGTTGGAGGAGTTGAAGGCCATCATCTTGGCGATGCCTTCATCCAGAAGCTCCTGCGTCTTCGCCATACTCAGAACCTCGGCATCGCAGACGGAGGAGACGCAATTCACCCATCGCCCGGAATTGAAGACGCCGACAGAAAACGTGCAGTCTTCCGTCGTCATGCCTTCGATCTCCGCGACCTTCTTCGCCATCGCGGCGATCGCCGAACGCCCTTCGGCGAGCTGCCAGCCCGCATGGCTCGGCTTGCCGCGCGCCGTCAGGTTGAAGCGTGCGATGGCATAGCGCCCGATCACCGCGCCGCCGTCGGGGCGCGCCGGTTCCGGAACCAGGATATATTTGTGGCGCTTCGCCTCGGCCTCGATCAGCTCGCGCGTCGAAGGCGTGCCGATCTCCTCGTCGGGCGTGAACAGGACGGTGACCGGCAGGGGCGTCTCGATCCTGGCGGCAAAGAGCTTCCGAAGCGCATCGAGATAGACGTAATTGCCACCCTTCATGTCCATCAGGCCCGGGCCGTAGCAGATCTCGCCCTCCCGCTTGAACGGCAGGACGTCGATCGTGCCGAGCGGATGCACCGTGTCGAGATGGCCGAGAAGCAGGATGCCCCCCTCGCCCGCCCGCGCATGCGGCATCGTCGCGCGCACGCTATCGCCGAGCCCCATGCGGCCCGGAATGCGTTCGACCTTGCCCCCGAGCGCTGCCAGCTCGTGCTGCACGACGTCCATCATGCGATTGACCGCCGCCGCATCGAAGGTCGGGCTTTCGGTCTCGATCCAGGGCTTCAGGCCCGCGAGCATCTCCTCCGCATGGAAGGGCAGATCGAGCGGATTCATCATCAGACAGCTCCTCTACCGGCCGCCGCTTCGGGCGGGCCGGGCTGGTTGAATATCGGAGAAGGAAAGTGCGTCGGCTGTGTCAGGCGCCGCGCTTCAGGCGGTTTTCGACAATGCGCGCATAGATCGAGGCACCCACGGGAAGGATCGCGTCGTCGAGCACGAAAGCCGGATTGTGCAGCCCGATCGACCCCGCATGCCCCACCCGGCAATAGGCCCCCGGCACCACCTTCAGCATGTCGGCGAAATCTTCCGAACCGGTCATCTGATCGCTGGTTTCGAAGGCCATGTCGGCACCCACGACCTCCTTCGCCGCATCGACATAGGCGGTGGAGAGTTCCGGGTCGTTCATCAAAACGTCGAAGACGTTGCGCAGATCGGCCGTGATCTCGACACCGTAGGCTTGGCTCAGCCCTGCGCAGAGATCCTTGATCCGCTGATGCGCCATCTCCGCCACTTCGTCGTGGAAATAGCGGATCGTGCCGGAGATCGTCGCCGTGTCCGGCACGACGTTGTAGGCGGCGCCGGCATGGAACGTCGTCACCGAGATCACCACCGGCTTCGTCGGCGGCGCGTTGCGGCTAACGACGCTCTGCAATTGCTGCACCAGTGCCGTGCCGATGACGATCGGATCCTTCGACTGATGCGGCATGGCGGCATGGCTGCCGGTGCCCTTCACCGTAATGTCGAAGAAGCTCGCCCCCGCCATCGCCGGCCCCGGCGCGACGGTGACGATCCCGGGCTCGGCATTCGGATCGTTGTGCATGCCGTAGATCTCGTCGCAGGGGAATTTTTCGAAGAGACCTTCGGCGATCATGCGTCGTGCCCCGCCGAGCCCCTCTTCGGCCGGCTGGAAGATCAACACCACGGTGCCGTCGAAATCGCGCGTTTCGGCAAGATACCGGGCCGCGCCGAGAAGCATCGTCGTATGCCCGTCATGGCCGCAGGCATGCATCCGCCCCGGGTTTTGCGAGGCATAGGGGACACCCGACGCCTCCTCGATCGGCAGCGCGTCCATGTCGGCGCGCAGCCCGACCCTGCGGTTGCCGCCGCCCTCTCCTTTGATCAGCGCCACGACACCGGTGCCGCCGATGCCCTCATGCACCTCGTCAACGCCATAGGCGCGCAGCTTTTCCGCAACGATACCGGCGGTGCGCGTCTCCTCGAAACCGAGCTCAGGATGCGCATGAAAGTCGTGCCGAATCGCAGTCAGCTCGGCAGCGAATTCTTCGATCTTCGGGATGACGCTCATGCGGAGGCTCCTTCGTTAAACGGCGGCGTGCCGAGTGCACGGAAATTGGCGAAGTCCCATTCCCGGCCGGGCGCGGCCTCAATCAGATTGCGTGTGTAGGGATCATGCGGGTTCTGCAGGACGGCGCCGGCGGCACCATGCTCCACCACCCGGCCTTTCTGCATGACGAGCACCTCGTCGCAGATCTGTGCGGCGACCCGCAGATCGTGGGTGATGAAGAGCATCGCGATACCGAACCTCTCCTGCACGTCGTCCAGGAGGTCGAGCACCTGCGCCTGCACGCTCACATCGAGCGCGGAGACCGCCTCGTCGGCGATCAGCAAATCGGGCTTCATGGCGACGGCGCGGGCGATCGCAATGCGCTGCCGCTGTCCTCCCGAAAACTGGTGCGGATAGCGTTTCAGGGCATCGCGCGGCAGGTCGACGAGTTCCATCAGCTCCGCGGCATGCTCCATCGCCGCAGCCTTCGACGTGCCGAAATTGATCGGCCCCTCGCAAAGGCTGCGCGCCACGGTCCAGCGCGGATTGAGCGAGCGGTAGGGATCCTGGAAGACGATCTGCAGATGCTTGCGATGCGGCCGAAGCTGCCGGCGCGACAGCGTCGAGATATCCGTGCCGGCGACATTCACCTGGCCGCCCGTCGGATCGATCAGGCGGATGATGCAGCGCGCCACCGTGGACTTGCCGGAGCCGCTTTCGCCGACGATCCCGAGGGTGCGTCCCGGCGCAATGGTAAAGCTCACCTCCTGCGCCGCCTTCACGCCGCCCTGGCGCTTGAGAAGGCCGCCGCCGCCATAGACCATTTCGAGATCCTGGACATCGAGCACGTCCTTGGCCGAGGCAGCTGGCCGCGCCGGCCGCGGCGCCAAGTTCGGAACGGCGGTCAGGAGTTTTTTGGTGTACGCCTCTTTCGGGTTCGTCAGCAGCTCGCGGATCGGGGCCTTCTCCACGATCCGGCCGTTCTGCATCACGCTCACCGTGTCGGCGATTTCCGCCACCACGCCCATATCGTGCGTGATGAAGAGAAGCGCCGTTCCCTTGCGCTCCTGCAATTCCGCGATGAGCTTCAAAATCTGCAGCTGCGTCGTGACATCGAGCGCCGTCGTCGGCTCGTCCGCGATCAACAAATGCGGATCGAGCACGAGCGCCATGGCGATCATGATGCGCTGGCGCTGACCGCCGGACAGCTGGTGCGGATAGGATTGATAGATCCGCTCAACGTCCGGAAGATGCACCTGCTCCATGATGTCGAGCGTGCGTTTCTTGGCTTCCGCCTGCGAGAGATCGGTGTGCATGTTGAGCACCTCTTCGATCTGTTCGCCGACCTGCAGCACGGGATTGAGCGCCGTCATCGGCTCCTGAAAGATCATGGCAATCCGCCGGGCCCGCAATTCGCGCAGCTGCGCATGCGTCGCGGTGGTGATCTCGAAGCCTTCGACGTCGATCTCGCCGCCCTGCACCTCGAGCGCCCCTTTCGGCAGAAGCCCCATGACGGCGAGCGAGGTGACCGATTTCCCCGAGCCGCTCTCGCCGACCAGACAATGGGTTTCCCCCGCCCGGATATCGAGATCGATGCCGTTCAAGACCGGTGCCGCATTGGGGCGTCCCGTCAGGGCGACCTTCAGCCCGCGGATTTTGAGGACGCGGTGCGCGTTCGAAAAGTCTCGCGATGAAAGCTGCATCTCAGCCCTCCCGCTTCTTCATCCGCGGATCGAGGAGATCGCGCGCGGTATCGCCGAGGAGGTTGATCGCCAGAATGCACAGGGACAGGAGAAGTCCCGGCCAGAAGATGAGGCCGGGCTTCACCTGAAAATAGCTTCGGCCCTCGGCCATGATGTTCCCCCAGGTCGGGATCTCGGTTGAGACGCCAGCGCCGAGAAAGCTCAGGATCGCTTCGATCAGGATCGCCGAGGCGCAGACATAGGTTCCCTGCACGATGAGCGGCGCGAGCGTGTTCGGCATCAGATGCTGGACCAGGATCTTCGGCATCGACGAGCCGAGCGCGATGGCGGCCTCCACATAGGGCTCCTCGCGCGCCGACAGCACGACGGACCGCACCAGGCGGACGACGCGCGGCACTTCGGGAATCGTGATGGCGATGATCACCGAGCCGAGGCTCGGACCGTTGAGGGCGACGAGCGCGATGGCAAGAAGGATCGCCGGGATCGCCATCAGGCTATCCATGATGCGCATGATGATGCCGTCCGCGGCGCGGAAGAAGCCGGCGACCAGGCCGATGATGAGGCCGATGACCACGCTGACGAGAGCCGCGCCGACGCCGATGAGGAGCGATACGCGCCCGCCGGTCATCACCCGGCTGAAGGTGTCGCGGCCATACTGGTCCGTGCCGAGAAGGTGCGCCTCCGAAGGGGGCTTCAGGCGGGACATGGAATCCATCGCCAGCGGATCGTAGGGCACGTAAAGCGGCGCCAGCAGCGAAGCGAGCACGATCGCGACAAGGATGACAGCCGCGATCATCGGGCCCGCGCCAAGACGCGCTCCGGCCGGGAGCGAAAACACTCCGGTCAAGACCTGGAAGGCGCTATGGCGGGATGGGGAAATCTCAGCCATGTCAGTAGCGGATCCTCGGGTCGAAGAAGGAATAGGAGACGTCGACGATGAGATTGACGAAGACGTAGATGCCGGCGGTGAACAGGATCATCGCCTGGATCACCGGATAGTCCCGCGCCAGGATCGCATCGACGGTGAGCCGGCCGATCCCGGGAATGTTGAAGACGCTTTCCGTCACCACGACGCCCGAGATGAGAAGCGCAAAGCCCGTGCCGATGATCGTCAGGATCGGCACCGCGGCGTTGCGCAGTGCATGGCGGAAAAGCACGACGTTTTCCCGCACGCCTTTGGCGCGGGCGGTGCGCACGTAATCCTCGCCCAGAACTTCCAGCATGGAGGCGCGCGTCATGCGCGCGATCAGCGCCACATAGATCGTGGCGAGCGTCAGCGACGGCAGGATCGCCCGCGTCAGGAATGGACCGATGCCCGAGGAAAGCGGCGCGTAGCCCTGCACCGGCACCCAGCGCAGCTCGATCGCGAAAATCTGGATCAGGATGTAGCCGATCACGAAGACGGGGACGGAAAATCCCAGCACCGAGAAGGACATCACCAGGAAATCGACCCAGGTGCGATGGCGCCACGCCGCGATCACGCCCATCGGCACGGCCAGCAGCACCGAGATGATGATGGTCATGATGGCGATGCTGAGCGTCGGCCCGAGCCGGTCTCCGATCATGCCCGCAACCGGTGTGCTGGAAATGAGGGAGGTTCCGAGATCGCCGTGCAGCATCTGCCCGATCCAGGTGAAGAACTGGATATGCAGAGGATCGTTGAGGCCGAGCCGGTCACGGATGCGCTCGAGCTGCGCAGGCGTGGCGGCATCACCGGCGAGAATCGCCGCCGGATCGCCGGGGGTCAGGCGAAGCAGAAGGAAGACGAAGACCGCGACGATCGCCATCACGGGGATCGTGGCGAGGATCCGCTTCAGGATATAGCCGAACATGATCGGTCTCCTTGCCGCGAGGCCTGTTAGAACCTCAACGCAAATTGCGAGACAGGACGGCCGGAGACGCGCGCAAAAGCGCGTCTCCGAAGGTGGATCACTCCGCCTCTTTCGTCATGTTCCAGAAGACCGGAACCGGCGACGGGATCATGTTCTGGATCGAATTCCGCCGCGCCTGAGGCATGTTGTATTCGCCGAGATGGATATAGTTCACATTGTCCATCACATGCTTCTGGATCGCGACGGCGGCCGCTTTGCGGGCCTCCTGATCCTCAGCGAGCGCGAAGTCGTCACGCAGCTTTTCGATCTCGGGATCGTCCGGCCAGCCGAACCAGGCATCGTCGCCACGCCCGTTCACCATCACGTTGATGAGCGGATCGGAAATCTCCGGCACCATCCAGTTCGTGAAGAAGATGTTCCAGCCGCCCTCGGAGGGAGGATTCTGCTGCGCCCGCCGCTGCACGACCGACTGCCAGTCCATGGCCTGCATATCGACGTTGAAGCCCGCCTGGCGAAGTGCCTGTGCGGCGACGACCGGCTGATTGGTCAGGCTGACGACGTCCGTCGGCTGCATGAGCACCACCGGCGTGCCGTCGTAACCCGCCTCTTCCAGAAGCTTCTTGGCCTCTTCCGGATGCGCGCCGGAGGTGATCGGCTCGGAGCCCGATTCATCGCCGAGCGGCGTTCCGCACCCGAAGATCGCCCCGCAGACTTTGTAGTACTTGTCGGAGCCCATCATGGTGGCGAGCACGTCTTCCTGGCTCAGGGCCAGAAGGGCCGCCTGGCGCACCTTCTTGTTGTCGAAGGGCGGATGCAGGAAGTTCGGCCGCCCGATCGTGACGAAGCCGAGCGGGTCACGCATCTCGACCGTCACGTCCGGCGCGTTCTCGATCACCGGCAGAAGGTCGACCTGCACCTGTTCCAGATAATCGATCTCTCCGGCCGCGAGCGCGTTCATCGCGGTCAGATTGTCGGGCATCGTCGTCCAGACGACATGGTCGACATTGACCTTTTTGCCGCCGGCCATCCAGGAGGGCGGCTCGTCGCGCGGCACGTAATCTTCGAACTTGTCGTAGGTGACCGAAGCGCCCGGCTCGTATTTGTCCGTGTTGAAGACGAACGGGCCGGAGCCGGTGTAATCGGTGATCGGCTCGTCCGGCGAGGTTTCCGCCACCCGCTCCGGCATGATGAAGGGCGGCACGGCCGATTGCTTGGAAATAACGTTGAGGAGCGGCGGAAAAGGCTCCGAGAGCTTCCACACGATGGTCTTGTCGTCCGGCGCCTCGAGGCTTTCCGTCACGTCGAAGATCATCTGACCGCCGGAATCGCGCTTGCCCCAGCGGGTGAGCGAGGCGACGACGTCCTTGCCGGTCACCGGCGCTCCGTCATGAAACTTCAGCCCGTCGCGCAGGGTGAAGGTGTAGGTCAGCTTGTCGTCGGAGACGTCCCAATCCGCCATCTGCGGCTGAGGCTCGAAATTCTCGTCCACGGCCGTCAGGACGTCATAGATCATATAGCCGTGGTCGCGGGTGATGTGCGCGGTGGTGATCACGGGGTCGAGCACGCGCAGACCCGAATGCATCACCGCCGTGATGGTCTTGCCATCATCCTGCGCGTTGGCGACAGCGGGTGCGGACAGCACGCCGCCTGCAAGAAGCGCGGCGGCGAGGCTACGCTTCATGCAAGAAAGTGGTTTCAAGCTCTGCATACATCCCTCTCTCGGATTCGATCTGTTTGTGCTTTATCGTTATTGGACCGCGGCGATGTTCTCCCCGCCTGGGTCGGAATGCGCCTTTGCGGCGCTCGCTTCTCCGAACAGAGGTCCGTTCGGGAAGAGTTTCATGTCGGCCGGAAGCCGCGTGAACGGCAGATCGGCAGGATTGAAAGGCATCGGGCCGGGCGACAGGGCCACCAGAATCTCTGAGGCGATGGGCGCGAAATCGGCGCGGAAATGCGTGGAGCTTTTCACCACCAGGATCGCCTGCTCCTCCGGGACAACGCCGACGAAACGGAACATTTCGCGGTCCGCCATCTGCGCGATGCCACTCGTCACGACGACGCGCACACCGCCGATGCGCAGGCACGCCGATCGCCCGAGGTCGAGCCGTCCGCTGCCGTAATAGGGACCCGTCGCATGAAGCCGCCCGTCGGAAAGACGCTCCACCACCGCCTCCGTCTCGACCGGATGGTCGCCTGGAACGCTGGGGTGACTGCCGATCGCAAAATGCGCCGTCGCCCCCTCGCCGAGCTGATGCGCCTTTTCCGCGCTCGCCGGATCGACGATGAGGCCGATCGCGGCATCTTGGGCATCGGCCGCGATGAGCGCGCGCAACATCCCGGTCGTCGCCGAAACGCCGCCCGCCCCGGGATTGTCCTGCGTATCCGCGATGATGACTGGACCCGTTTTAACGGCGGCGATGCGCGCCGCCTCCGCCACGGCTTCCTCGGCCGTAAAAGTGCGATTGTCGAAGAGCGGCTCGGCCGCCTCATAGGCGGCCGCGATACGGTCGGCGGCACGCTCGGCCTCCTCCTGCGTCGCCGCGAAGGCCATCGCCGTCGGGCCGCAATCGGGAATATCCGCCGCTGGAAAACCCATGAAGAGTGAGGCGGAGAGCACCCCCTCCCGCTCCAGTGCATCGATCTCGGCGTAGAGCGCGTCCCCCGGCGCCATCTCCGTCGCCTGAAACGGGATCGGCACGAGATAGGACATGCGCCGGAAGGCTTTCGCGGGCCGCCTGCCCGTTGCCATCATCTCATGGAGAAGCCGGGCCGCCCGCGCGCCGGTCGCGGCCATATCGACATGGGGATAGGTGCGGAAGGCGACGAGCGCGTCGACCGTGTCGACAAAGGCCGCTGAGATATTGCCGTGCAGGTCGAGCGCCGATGTGATCGGGACGGCGTCACCGACCACCGCGCGGACGCGGCGGGCGATCTCGCCTTCCCCGTCGTCGAGATGCTCCGCCACCATCGCGCCATGGAGATCGAGAAAGACGCCGTCGAGCGGCCCGGCCTCGGAGATCCGCTGCACGACCTCGCCGGCGATCGACTCAAACGCCGCGCGCGTCACATAGCCTGAGGGAATCGCCCCGGCCCAGAGCGTCGGCACCACGTCCCAGCCCTGCTCCCTGGCGACGTCGAGCGCGCCGGCAATGCCGAGATTGACCTTCTGCGCCGCATCGAGAAGCGCGGCCCCCCGCGTCATCCCGATATAGCCTCCGCCGACCCGGAAAGCCTCGAAATCCGCCCGAACCGGAGCGAACGTATTGGTTTCGTGGAGGAAGCCCGCCACCGCGACCCTGAACGTCATCTCCGCCTGCCCCCACCCATCGGCACACACCGTTAAAAGAGGTTGTGTATCGCTATGCAATACAAATATATTGCACAACGATCATAGTAACCCCTCGAACGAGCCGTCAAGCTATCCATGAATAAGCGTCTACGGGCTGACCCCTCCCAACCGATCGATTCCCTCCCCTATGAGGACGACAGCCTCTTCGTCCGCGCGGCCGGCCGGGCCATGCAGGTTTTAAGCGCCTTTCATCACGCGTCCGGCCCTCTCAGCCTTTCGGAAATCGCCCTTCGCGCCGGCATCGACAGATCGGCCGCCCAGCGGCTCGTCCACACCCTCTCGAAACTGGGATATCTTCGGCGCGGCCCGGGCGATCGCGGCTATCTCCCCGGCATCCGCCTTCTCGACCACACGCTCGACGTGCTCCGGCTCGATCCCGTCATACAGAAAGCGACGCCCGTGCTCCTGGAGCTGCGCAAGACGATCCGCGAGCGCGTCGATTTCAGCCTCTATGACGAGACCCGCATCATCTACGCTCTGCGCATGCAGAGCAAACGCGAGACCTTCCACGCCACCCTCGTCGGCCACAGCGTGCCGACCTATTGCACGGCAGGCGGCCGGGCCCTCCTCTCGCTCCTGCCGGACGAGGCAGCACGCGACATCATCCAGCGCACGCCTTTGCACAAGTACACCGCCAAAACGGTCGTCGAGCCCGCCGCAATCATGAAGATAATCCAAAAGGCCCGCACCGACGGCTATGCCCTGGTTGTAGAGGAGTTTCTGCACGGTGAAGTCGCACTCGGCGTGGCGATCTCACGCGGCGACGGTGTCCCCCTCGGCGCAATCCACGTGGCGGGATCGCTGTCGGAATGGACGCCCGAGGATTTCGTCAAACGGGCCTCTCCGCTTGCCATGGAAGCGGCGCGGGCGATCATGGGCAGTCTCTGAGGACCTCTCGAAGGCTCAGAAACGGACCCAGACGGCGGAGAAGACGGCCCGCTCGCGAAGCGCGTTCTCTCCCAGGACAGTCGCAAAGCTGCCGGCCTGCACGGAGAGACGGGCGTTGACGTCGTAGACGGCACTCACCTGCAGCTTGTGCTCTCGAACGCGTCGGAAGCCGCCCTGAACCTCTCCGACGCTCACCGTATTGAAGGACTGACCGATGAGGAGCAGATCCGGCCGCAAGCGGTAGCCGAACGTGAGATCGGCCCGCACTTCGTCCGCCGGTCCGGCGGTCCGGAACCGGTAGCCGGCCTGAATATCGACGAATGCATCGTTCTCGCCGAGCTTGAAGCCGTAGCCGAAGAGACCACGCAGATCATATTCCGCGTTGGTGGAGCCGAGATTGGCCAAAACTGTGGGATCGGAGGCGCCCGGAATGCGCGCGATCCCCTGAACCGATGCGACCGCCGCGCCTTTCCTGAAGACCTGATAGCGCGCACCGAAATCGAAATATCCCGGCCCGCTGCTCGTCGAATCTCCGACCGAGGCACGGCGAAATCCAGGTGCCGCGATCACCGTCAGGTCGCGTGTGACGCCATATTCGGCAAAGAGCGTGAATTCCGTCTTCGTGGTATCGTAGACGAGGCCCGTGAGGTCGCCTGGACTTTGCGAAAAGACCAACGTCCCGATCACCTGACCGGCGCCTTTCTGCAGCGTCCACGCACCCGCGAGGGCAGCAGAATTGCCGGCGAGAAAAGACAAGGCGAGCGAAACGACGAAGAAGCTTTGGGCAAGGAGAGCCGTCAGCGACACCCCCGCCGCGGCCCGACCGCTTGTCAGGCGAAACATGCGAGAAAACGCGCGGAAAGATTTCCGCCCTTTGCCTCCACAAGAACTGGACCGGCAACACGCGAGAAGCGATGACCTCGACGAAACGCAAACTCTGACATACCGCCCGCCACACCACGCAAAACTTCACGCAGACGCCAGGCATCATTCCGATAAACTTACAAAATTCAATTATTATTTAATGTGAACTATAGTACAAACTCGATTCTGCCTTAGATCATACAGACATCTTCATCGAGGTCAGTCCGGACCCGCACGAGTGTTTCATCGTGGCGGCGCTTCCCGCCGTCGCGCCAAAGGCCGCGACGACCTATGTCCATAGAAAGAGCGGCACGCGCCCGAACGGATATGCGTCACGTCATGGCCGTCCTTGGCCCGAGTCCGCTGCAACCCGACTAGATCGTTTTCGCGTCGATGAGAGCTCGCAAGCGCTCGGCGTCCTCTGGCGATGCCGGGTTATAGACGATCATGCCGAGCTCGGGCCGCCCTTCGACGGCGAAGGAGGAGAATTCCAGATCGAGCATTCCGGCCTCCGGGTGATGAATGCATTTCACGCCCTCGCCATGCGCGACCACGTCGTTGTCCTGCCACAGCGCCTCGAACTCGGGGCTCATCTCGCATAGCTCGGCAACGAGCCGCATCACCTCGGCGCTGCCGCTCGCGCCCGCTCGCGCCACATCCGCCCGGAACGAGCCGACGACGAAGCGAGCGACGCTCTCCCACCCCTCCTGTTTGGCGCGCACGCGGGAGCTGCTGAACATGAGGCGGAGGATGTTGCGTCGCTCGCGCGGCAGCTTGGAATAGTCGATCAACAGCGCCGCTGCAGCCCTGTTCCAGCCGACGACGTCCCATAGCGCCGTCTTGATGATGGCGGGGCTGAGCGGCATCGCGTCGAGCACGCGCTGGAGCCGCGGGGTGACGCCTTCGACCGGCTGGTAACGCACTTCCGGCGGATGGCCAAGGGCCAGCATATAAAGGTGCTCGCGCTCGAGCTCCGTCAGCATCAGCCCCTTGGCGAGCCGGTCGAGCACATCGGCCGAGGGCGCACCGCCGCGCCCCTGCTCGAGCCAGGTGTACCAGGTCGGGCTGATATTTGCGCGAGCTGCCACCTCCTCGCGGCGCAGCCCAGGCGTTCGGCGCCGGCCTCCGACGAAGCCGAACGACGCCGGATCGAGCCGCGTGCGGCGGTCGCGCAGGTATATGCCGAGCTGATTTGGCGTGTCGTCAGGCACGATCCATCCTGTTGTGAATTATACCATGATAAGCTCACTACTTTAACAGGTACCGCAAGCTCGCGAAATACGGATCCTCTCAAAGAGGAAGAACCTGATGCGTGTATTTCTGACTGGCGCAACCGGCTTTATCGGCTCGCGAATCCTGCCCAATCTGCTTGCGGAGGGGCACCAGGTGCTTGGCAACACCCGCTCCGAGGCGGGTGCGCGCCGGCTGCAGGAGGCCGGCGCCGCAGTCCACCGCGGCGATCTCGACGACCCGAGAGCCCTGGCGAAGGGCGCCGAGGGCGTCGACGCCGTGATCCACACGGCATTCGACCATAATTTCGCGCAATATGAAGAGAATTGCGACAAGGACCGGCGGGTGATCGAGGCGATCGGCGACGTGCTGGCCGGGTCGGATCGTGCGCTCCTCATCACCTCGGGCACCGCGATGGGCAGCCCCGGGCCGGGACAGTTCGCCCGCGAGGATATCTTTGATCGCGAGCATCCGATCCCCCGGATCAAGAGCGAGCTCGCGGGCCTCGCCGTCGGGGAACGCGGCGTCTCCGTCGGCGTCGTGCGGCTGCCTCAGGTCCACGATCCCGTCAAACAGGGCCTGATTTCGCCACTGATCGACCTCGCCCGCGAAAAAGGCGTGTCGGCCTATGTCGACGAGGGCAGCAACCGCTGGTGCGCTGCCGCCGTCGAAGACGTCGCCCGCCTCTATGTCCTGGCGCTCGATCACCACGAGCCGGGCATCCGCTGGCACGCCGTGGCCGAGGAAGCCGTTCCGATGCGCGCCATCGCGGAAGCGATCGGTGCCGGCCTCGATGTGCCGGTCCAATCCGTGACGAAGAACGAGGCCGAGACCCACTTTGGATGGCTCTCAGGCTTTGCAAGTCTCGATATGCCGGCGTCCAGTGCCCTCACCCGCGAACGGCTCGGCTGGAAGCCGACGGGACCGACGCTTCTGGAAGACCTTGCTCGCATGGATTACGCGGCCAGCGCCGCTTGATCGACGAACGACCCGGCCGTCTCGCGGCATGACCTTGATCGATGCCGCCGGAAAAGCGGACCATCGCGCCGACCTCTTCGACGGACACAAAAACCTTCGGCGCCGCGCCCCGCGGCGCCGAAGGTCACGAAGGACAAGAGTTAGGAGCGACGACAGCCGAAGCTTCGCATCATGGATGCAGCTTCGCCCCCTTTGTCGCCTTGTCGACGTCCTTCTTCGGACCGCGGATCGCGATCCCGACGAGATCGGGGGCATCGGCGGGTTCGGCCTTGAACACCTCGCGGTTTGCCGCGTCGTGGCCCGTCGAGAACATCGCCCTGACATAGGCGGCCGTGAGAAGCCCTTTCTCTCCCGAAATGCGGTGGGCGCGCTTGAGCTCGCTTTCTCCCGCCGCGAAGATCAGCATCGGCTGTCCGAGGAGACTGGCGAACCGTCGTCCCGCCGCATCCTCATAGGGCTCGCCCATCGCCTCCGGAGCCATCGCGGCCACGCCGGTCGCGAGGAACGCAGTGACGTTCAGCTTCTGCCAGGTCGCGAGATCGTCCAGCACCAGAATGGCGACCTTCGTATCGAACATGCCTTACTTTCCTTCAGACTAACCGGGAATTTATTGCATTTCATAAGATCCAGACATCATAATGCCGAATGATATTCCGCACCAAAGGCATTCCGGGCGATGACGAAAGATACGAACCAGGTTCGGCAGCGGCTCGCACCGCCGGCCCGTTTGGACGACAAGGACCGAACCCTGTTAGGTCTTTTGGCTGAGGATTCCACGCGGAGCTATGCTGAGCTGGGCAAGCTGCTCCATCTCTCGCCGCCGGCCGTGCACGAGCGCGTCAAGCGCCTGCGGCAGGATGGCGTGATCAAGGCCAATATCGCGGTTCTCGACGGCGCAAGGCTCGGAAGACCCCTCCTGGCCTTCGTGCATATCGACACGACGAGCTGGGCGGTGACGCGCCAGCTGCTGGCGCTCAAGGAGCTTCCCGAAGTGGAAGAGATCCACACTGTCACGGGCGAAAGCGCCATGCTCCTCAAGGTGAGGACGCGCGACACGCAGGCCTTGGAGGAGCTTCTGGAGCGGATCCATTCCATCGAGGGATTCAAGGGGACCCGCAGCTACATCGCCCTGTCAACCTATCTCGAACGCGGACCGAGCCCGGTCGCGGACGATTAGGAGCATCGGCCGATAGAAACCGCGCGAGGCTCCCAAAGCACGGAAATGCCGGCCGCCGGCCGACACCCGTTCCATCCGCAAGGGGGCGCGCATCTCGCCCGTCCCCTCGCCTGTCATCTCGATAAGGCCGGATGTCCCTACATCAAGCCGTTGATGAGGATCGCCAGGATCGCGACCGGGGCGACGAAGCGCAGGATGAAGATCCACAGCGTCAAGAAGACGCCGGGATGCTCGCCGTCCATGGTCACCTCGCTGGCGGCCCGCGGCCCCAGCACCCAGCCGACGAAAATCGCCACCATCAGGCCGGAGATCGGCAGCATGATGTTGGCGGTCAGGAAGTCGAGGAGATCGAGGAACCCCATGCCGAACAGCTTGTAATCGGCCCAGATGCCCTGCGACAGCGAAGACGGAACGCCGAGCAGGAAGGTGACGACGCCGATGGCGATGGTCGTCGGCACCCGGCCGAAACCGCGGTCGCAGAAGAGGGCGACGAGCGGTTCCAGGAGCGAGACCGAGGAGGTCAGCGCCGCAATCAGCAACAGCACGAAGAAGGCGGGTCCGAAGATCGCGCCGCCGGGCATGGCCTGGAACACCGTCGGCAGGGTGATGAAGGTGAGCGCCGGACCGGCTTCCGGATCGAGACCGAAGGCAAAGACCGCCGGCAGAATGGCGAGACCGGCCAGCACCGCCACCATCGTGTCGAGGGAGACGATGTACCAGGCCGAGCGGCCGATGCGGGTGTCGCGATCGAGATAGGAGCCGTAGGTCAGCATCGCCGCCATGCCGATGGAGAGCGAGAAGAAGGCCTGGCCGAGGGCGGCCATGAAGACCGTGCCGTTGATCTTGGAAAAGTCCGGCGACAGGAAGAATTTCAGGCCCGCTTCCGCGCCCGGCAACGTCATCGAGCGGGCGACGAGGGCGAGCAGGATCAGGAACAGCACAGGCATCAGGATCTTGCTGACCCGTTCGATGCCGGAGGCGACGCCCTTCAACACCACAAAAACGGTGAGCACGACGAACACCGCCTGATAGATCAACGGCTGCCAGGGATCGGAGATGAAGCCGACGAAGGAATCTCCGATACCGCCGATGTCGAGGCCGCTGAAGGCGCCGTCGGCGGACTTGATCACATAGGCGATCGTCCAGCCGGCGATGACCGAATAAAACGACAGGATCAGGAAGGCGACGGTAAGGCCGATCGCGCCGACCACGGTCCAGCCCTTATGGCCGAGCACCTTGAAGGCCGACAGCGCATCGCTCTGGCTCGCGCGCCCGACGGCGACTTCAGCCAGCAGCACGGACAGGCCGATCGTGAAGACGATCGCGAGATAAAGCAGGAGGAAAGCAGCACCGCCGTTTTCGCCGGTGATGTAAGGAAACTTCCAGATATTGCCGAGGCCGACGGCGGAGCCAGCAGCGGCGACGATGAAGCCGATGCGGGAGTGCCACTTTTCTCTCGGAGCGTCCATGAATCGATCCTGTCGGGTTTTCGCATGCCGACCGGCCGTCGCATGGCCGGCACGGATGCTCTCGTGTGGATGAGTGCCGGTGCAGGGAAGGACGGGCTGTCGCCTCACCGGCTCGGGCTGGCGAACTTAAAACCCGCTCCGCAAACGAAAGTCGATGATCGAAACTTAAAAATTTCGCCGATCCCCGCTTTCGCGGGACATTTTTACGCGAATGCGACGATTCGGCACGTCGCCCCAAGTCGGCTTTCCAAAAGGTCGGCGGCCAGCGCATGCGGCCGTGTGCACATCCTGCGGCCTCAGCCGTTTCTCACTCGGGTTGCCGGCATCCCTCGAGCCAGACATCTGAAAAACCCGCAGGCGCACACGCGCCGGCCACCAAACGCTGGATCCGGGCCACCCGTTCGTCCAGCTTGGCGTCTCTGCCAGCGAGATTATAGGAGGCCGGCGCGATCAGCACCGCCACGAGCCGGATAAACTCGGCGTCGGTCAGGTCGGCTGGAGGCCGCCCATAAATCGCTGAGCTTGCCGAATGAAAGCCGACCATCCAGCCATCGGGACCGTTGCCCATTTCCAGCGTCTCCAGCCACAGGGCAAGGATCTGCTCCTTGGAAAGACGGCTCTCCATCCCGAGCGCATAGCCGGTCTGGCGTATCTTTCCGAGGCCGGGGTGAAATTCCTCAAAGGCGAGCCGCTTGGCCGCCGATTGGGTGATGGTGGTCAAGCCGGCGCCGGAGGTCGAGAAATCCACGCCGGGATGCGTTGAAAAATTCGGGTCTTCGACAGCGAGCAGGATATCCCGGTGGGCCGCCCCCAGGGAGGCCCCGCCGCGCCCTTGAGCAATCGCGGCATCGGCACGAGCGCGCAAGCTCTCGGCATCCGATACCGCATCCCAGTATCCCTTGGCGCCATAGCCCACGAGACCGACAAGCAAGAGAGCAAATAAGATGACCGCATATTTCAGTATCCGCGTCATTCTATTTGCTTGTCCTAGGTGCCGCCGTTTATCTCGTCACTCCCACTCGATGGTCCCCGGCGGCTTCGAGGTCACGTCGTAGACGACGCGGTTGATGCCCTTCACCTCGTTGATGATGCGGGTCGCGGCCGCGCCCAGGAAGTCCATGTCGAAGTGGAAGAAGTCGGCCGTCATACCGTCGACCGAGGTGACGGCGCGGAGCGCACAGACGAAATCATAGGTGCGGGCATCGCCCATCACACCGACGGTCTGCACCGGCAGAAGCACGGCAAAGGCCTGCCAGATCGCGTCATAGAGCCCGGCCTTGCGGATCTCGTCGAGATAGATCGCATCGGCCTTACGCAAAATGTCGAGCTTTTCGCGCGTCACACCGCCCGGGCAGCGGATGGCGAGCCCCGGCCCCGGGAAAGGATGACGTCCGACGAAGCTTTCAGGCAGTCCGAGCTCGCGCCCGAGCGCCCTCACCTCATCCTTGAAGAGCATGCGCAGCGGCTCGACGAGCTTCAGATTCATCCGCTCCGGCAGCCCACCGACATTGTGGTGCGATTTGATCGTTACCGAAGGCCCGCCGGTGAAGGACACGGATTCGATCACGTCCGGATAGAGCGTGCCCTGTGCCAGAAATTCCGGCGCCTTGCGCCCGTCGGCGGCAAGCTTCTCCGCCTCGGCTTCAAAGGTCTCGATGAAGAGGCGGCCGATGGTCTTTCGCTTCGTCTCCGGGTCCGCCTCGCCTTCGAGCGCCGAGAGGAAGATGTCCTCGGCGCGCACATGCACGAGCGGGATATTGTAATGGTCGCGGAAGAGCGAGACGACCTCCTCGCCCTCGCCGAGCCGCATCAGCCCGTGATCGACGAAGATGCAGGTGAGCTGATCGCCGATCGCCTCATGCAGGAGAACCGCGGCAACGGAGGAATCGACGCCGCCGGAAAGCCCGCAGATGACACGGCCGGAGCCCACATCCTCGCGGATGCGCGAGATCGCCTCCTCGCGGAAGGCCGCCATCGACCAGTCGCCTTTGAGCCCGACGACCTTGTGCGCGAAATTCGCGATGAGCCGCGCCCCGTCCGGCGTGTGCACCACTTCGGGATGGAACTGCACGCCGTAGATCTTGCGGCTCTCATCGGCGATCGCGGCAAACGGCGCCCCGCTCGAGGCGGCGATGACGCGAAAGCCTTCAGGGATGGCCGTCACCTTGTCGCCGTGGCTCATCCACACCTGGTAGCGCGAGCCTTTGTCCCACACGCCTTCAAACAGCGGCGAGGCCTCTTTCACCTCGACGAAGGCGCGGCCGAATTCGCGATGGTCGGAAAGCTCCACCTCGCCGCCGAGCTGCCGGCAGATCGTCTGTTCGCCGTAACAGATGCCGAGCACCGGCAGGCCGGCCTCGAAGATCGCCTGCGGCGCGCGCGGCGTGTCGATTTCCGTCGTGCTGGCCGGACTGCCCGAAAGGATGATGCCGCGGGGGTTGAGCCGCTCGAGCGCCTCTTCGGCCTTCTGGAAGGGCACGACTTCGGAATAGACGCCGGCTTCGCGCACCCGCCGCGCAATGAGCTGGGTGACCTGCGAACCGAAATCGATGATGAGCAGCGTATCGTGCTGTTCGGAGGGATGCTCTTTCATGGCACGCCTTTAGGCGCATGTGCGCGTGAGCTCAATAACCCAATCGCCGGAGAAGGCCTCAGTCCAGAAAAAGCTTGTAGCCGCGATGCGTGTTCTGAAACCCGAGGCGCTCGTAGAAGCGGTGCGCATCGCGGCGGGCATTGTTCGACGTGAGGGAGAGCGAATGCGCGCCCTTGCGCCGCGCCTCGGCGATGGCAAAGCGGACGAGCTTGCCGCCGATCCCCTGCCCCCGCTCGGCGGGGCGCACCTGGACGGCTTCGAGCGTGGCTTTCAGAGCGCCGCGATCGGGCAGCGAATAGCGAAATCCGAGCTGGAAGGTGCCGATCACCTCGCCGTCCTGTTCGGCGACGTAAAGACACTCGTCCGGGCTGCCCGCCAGCTCCTCGAACGCCTTCTGGTATGAGGGCAAGGCCGCAGGATGCAGCGTGTCGCCATGGCCGCCGATATCATCGGCCGCAAAGATGGCGATCAACGCCGCAAGGTCACCCCGTTTGGCTCGGCGGATCACCAATTCAACCATCTCATTCCGTCCTCTCGACCATTCCTTCGCCGGCGCAAAGCCGCGGCATTACCTTCACGATGCCGGATTTGCGCCGCATTTCCGCCTCAACGCGGACACAAGTCAAAAACAAGATTTCAACTATCGACGGTGAGCTCTAAAGGCCAATTCCGGCCCAGCCAACACCGCCGATGCTTTCAGGATAGAGACGATGGCAAATACTCCGAAGCCGGGCCCGAAGGATCCGAAGGGCGGTAAGGGCGGCAAGAAGTAATCTCTTCCAGTCCAGGTATTGTGGAGGCGGCTGCACGCAAGTGCAGTCGCCTTTTTGTTCTTAAGACCTTAGAATAAGCGGGGCACTCGCACAGAGACCGCGAGCTGCCCGCACATCGACTTTTTCCTACTCCCCGCCGTCACGCATTTGCCACGGGCTTGGCGCGCTTTGCTGCCGCTTCGGCGATACCGATGGCGGCGAGTGCGACCACCACATGCACGAGCTTCAGGAGCCAGGGCGCGCTCGCGATCGGCATGTGGAGCTGCGCCAGCCCGACGATGGGCAGAAGAAGGCCGAGCACGAAAGCTCCTGCAGCCACCCCCTTCGAAACCGGCATCACCTTGAAGGCGAGCGCCCACAAGATCAGCACGAAAAGGCCACCGAAGGTCATGTGAAGGTGGATGGGCAATTCGTAATAGCCGAACCACCACGCCGCCCCGAGGGCGAGCGCAACGAGGGCCAACACCCGTGCGGCCATGATCAGCATTTTCGTCATCGTTCGCTCTCCAATTCAGAATGGGATGTCTGTCGAACCGGCATGTGAGCCGGCGCTCATCGCTCGCCAACCGCGCAGGAAGATCTGATCCGCGTGAGGCATGGGACGGGAAAGAGGGTTGCAGCGGACCTGCGGACGGCCCGGAATCTCGCGCTCAAGCCGCAAGCTTCAACCGTTTGGCGGTCATCTCCGCGACACCGATAGCCGCGACGGCGAGCAGGAGATGCAGGACGCCCGTCACCCGCCCGTCGATCAAATTAAGGATCGGCGCAATGCCGGCAAGCACGACCAGGGGGATGAGAATGAAGCCCGCTGCCGAAACCCAGGGCCTCACCGTCAGCAGACGGCGGCTCAGGATCCACAAGGCGGCGAGAAAAATGCCCCCGGCGATCATGTGAAGATTGAGGACGAAATCGGAAGCGCCCTCCGCCCAGATGAGCACGCCGAGAAAGAACGCGATGACAGAACAAAACCGCGCGGTCATCGCGAGAGCCTGCGAATCCATTCCGAACTGCGCCCCCCGGGAAAGGCAATCGGCGGGCGCCCCCGCCGATCCGCTCTCGTTGCCGTCTCAGCCTATTCGATGCCGAGCTTTTCCTTCAAGAGGGCGTTGACGGCCTGCGGATTGGCCTTGCCCTGGCTCGCCTTCATCACCTGGCCGACGAACCAGCCGATCATCGTCGGCTTGGCCTTCGCCTGCTCGACCTTGTCCGGGTTGGCCGCGATCACCTCGTCCACCACCTTCTCGATGGCGCCGGTGTCGGTCACCTGCTTCATGCCCCGCGCCTCGACGATCTCGCGCGGATCCCCGCCCTCGCTGTAGACGATCTCGAAGAGGTCCTTGGCGATCTTGCCGGAGATCACCTCCTCCTTGAGCATGTCGAGAATTTCGCCGAGCTGCGCCGGAGAGACGGGCGATTCCTCGATCGTCCGGCCGTCCTTGTTGAGCGCCCCCAGAAGATCGTTGATCACCCAGTTCGCCGCCTGCTTGCCGTCACGGCCCTCGGCGACATGCTCGAAGTAATCGGCGATGGCGCGCTCGGAGACGAGGATCGACGCATCATAGGCCGACAGGCCGAAAGCCTGGATCAACCGCACGCGCTTGTCGTCGGGCAATTCCGGCAGATCGGCGGCCAGCGCCTCGACATAGGCGGCGTCGATCTCGAGCGGCAGAAGGTCGGGATCGGGGAAATAGCGATAATCATGCGCCTCTTCCTTGGAGCGCATGGACCGCGTCTCGCCCTTGTTCGGGTCGAAGAGTCGCGTCTCCTGATCGATCGTGCCGCCATCCTCGATGACGCCGATCTGGCGGCGCGCCTCGTATTCGATCGCCTGCCCGGCGAAGCGGATCGAGTTGACGTTCTTGATCTCGCAGCGCGTGCCGAAAGGCTCGCCCGGCCGCCGCACCGAAACGTTGATGTCGGCGCGGAGATTGCCCTTGTCCATGTCCGCGTCGGACGTCCTCAGATAGCGCAGGATCGAACGCAATTTGGCGAGATAGGCCTTGGCCTCGTCGGACGACCGGAGATCGGGCTTGGAGACGATCTCCATCAGGGCGACGCCCGAACGGTTGAGATCGACGAAGCTCATCGTCTCGTGCTGGTCGTGCAGCGACTTGCCGGCATCCTGTTCCAGATGCAGCCGCTCGATGCCGATCGTGATCTCTTCGAACTCGCCCTTCTTGTCCGGGCCGACCTCGACGATCATCTCGCCCTCGCCGACGATCGGCTGGTCGTACTGCGAGATCTGATAGCCCTGCGGCAAATCGGGATAGAAGTAGTTCTTGCGGGCGAAAACCGAGCGGTAGTTGATCTCAGCCTTGAGGCCGAGCCCCGTGCGCACCGCCTGCGCCACGCATTCCTCGTTGATCACCGGCAGCATGCCGGGCATCGCCGCGTCGACGAGGCTCACATGATCGTTCGGCTCGCCCCCGAACGCCGTGGCGGCGCCGGAAAAGAGCTTCGAGTTCGAGGCGACCTGGGCATGGACTTCCATGCCGATGACGATTTCCCAGTCACCGGTCGCACCGGCAATGAGGTTTTTCGGATTTGTATTGCGGTTTTCGGCGATCATTCGCAAAGGCTCCAGCGTTGCGCCCGCTATAGACCACCGTTTCGCCGAAAGGAAAGAGGCCAGTCGCCCGCCGCCGGCCGCGCATCGGACCGCAAAGCCGCACCCGGCATCCCGGTAAGGCTCAGTCCCCAAGGTGGCACGGCAGAGGCCGGACCCCAGAGGCCAAACCTCAGTAGCAGCAATATTCCGGTGGCGGCGGGATCTCGCCCGGCAGGAGCGTCTCGCCGGTGGCGCAATAGAAATACGGCGTGCGCGCCGGAACGGTCGGCCGCCGTTCTTTGTCGAAGAGCTTCACGGTCTCCCCGCCGATCGGGCACACCACGACCTGCGGCTGCGGATTGACCGGGGGATAATAGCCGACATCGAGATCGGCCGCTCTTGCGGCAGAAACGCTCGCCGCCAACATTCCGATGGCCGCCGCCGACAATGCAGCCACAGCGAGCATCTGCCGCGCCGTACGCCAGTATTCTCGTCTCATGCAACTCCCCAGCGCTCGATCAACCTTGCCCAAATTGAGGCAAATCGGGCTCGAAATGGTTAACAAGACGAAGTGTTCCCGGCCGAGTTGCTGCCATCGTAAATTTTCAGTTAACACGCGCAGGACCCGCCAATTGATCCTGATCAATGTTGGCCTTCGCACTCGGCCATAATTTCGCCGCAAGCGGGCAGCCCGCAGCACGGCGGAGGCGAGTATGGCACTCAAGAAGCGCTACCTCGAACACCTGAACCGGATGCGCCGAATGATGGCGATCTACGGCTTGGGCCCGAGCGATGTCACGAACAAGCTCGGCGACAACGAGACGCGCAACGCCCTCGGCCGCTGTATCACCTGCGACTCTGTATGCCCTTGCGAAGCATACCTTGCAGACGGTGAGAATGCGGACGCGCCGGTTTTTTGCCCGAACCTGCAACTTATCGAGGCACTCGCCGCCCAGTTGGACGGCGACCCGAGACAGGCCCGGTCCGAAAGCGCCGATGTGAGTGCCTGGCACTCGATTGATCGGCGCGGCGTCCGCTTCGGCGCCTCTGCCTGAACCTCGGAGGGCAGCCAAAGCGAATACGCCCACCGGATGGGGGCCGGGGTAGGCGGTGACGTGAGCGGCTTGGGGGGAGCTCGGGACTTCGGTCTCGTGCCAAGGATCCGCTCCGTCTCCGCCTGCCCCATTTTGCTTGGGGCGCATTTCCCCTGAGCCCAATCCGCTGGAGGCGTGAGACAGGAGACGACCCACCGGTCGCCCGAGAAAACCGCCATCACCGCACCTCACTGACGAGCCTCGCGCACAACCTCCGCGAGATTTCCGCCGCGACAGACCGATTCTCGCCGCACGCGCTGCGCCCGCCCGCTGATCGCATAACCCTCGCCGTCAGGCCCGCAGGTCAGGCCTTCCGCGTCTATCCCTGCATTGAAAAGATTGCGCCCTGCGACAAAACGCGGGAATAAGACATCTTCCCAGCCTTTCTTTTTCAATGCCCGCCCACCGTCTTATCCCGCTTATCGTCGCGGTCGCGCTCTTCATGGAAAACATGGACGCGACCATGATTTCCACGTCGCTCCCGCAGATCGCGGCCGACATCGGCACCACGCCGATCGCGCTCAAGCTCGCCTTGACCGTCTATCTTCTGTCGCTTGCGATCTTCATCCCGGTCTCCGGCTGGGCGGCCGACCGTTTCGGCGCGCGGCGGGTTTTCACCTCGGCGATCATCGTCTTCATGATCGGCTCGCTCGCCTGCGCCGCGTCCAATTCGCTCATGAACTTCGTCGGCGCGCGCTTCCTGCAGGGGCTGGGCGGCGCCATGATGACACCCGTCGGCCGCCTCGTGATCATGCGCACGGTGGAAAAGCGCGATTTCGTCAATGCCATGGCGTGGTTTTCGATCCCCGCTCTGCTGGGGCCGATCTCGGGTCCGCCGCTCGGCGGCTTCATCACCACCTATTTCTCCTGGCACTGGATCTTTCTGATCAACATTCCGATCGGCATTCTGGGCATCTTCTTCGCGCTCCGCTTCGTGCCGGAATTGAAATCGGGGGAGACGCGCCCGCTCGATTCGCTCGGCGTCGTGCTGATGGGCCTTGCGAGTTCAGGCCTCGTCTTCGGCTTTTCGGTCGCAAGCCTCGGCGTGCTGCCGGCAATCGCCTGGCAGACGATGATCGTCATCGGCGGCGTGTCCGCGCTTGCCTATCTCCGCCACGCGCGGCGCGTCGCCTATCCGGTGGTCGACCTCTCCCTCATCCGCGTGCCGTCTTTCGGCTTGAGCCTCGGCGGCGCCACCCTCTTCCGCATCGGCGTCGGCGCCATGCCCTTCCTCCTGCCCTTGATGCTGCAGATGGGTTTTGGCCTCAGCCCGTTTCAAAGCGGCCTCATCACCTTCACCGGCGCGGCCGGTGCGCTGTTTATGAAGTTTCTGGCGCAGCCCATTCTGCGCCGCCTCGGCTTTCGCGCCGTCCTCGTGGCCAACACGCTGATCGGCGCAGCCTTCCTCGGCGTCATCGGTTTCTTCACCGAGGAAACCCCGGCGCTCGTCATGATGGGGCTGCTGCTTGCCGGCGGCTTCGCCCGCTCGCTGCAATTCACCTCGCTCAACGCGCTCGCCTTTGCCGATATCGACCACGAGCGCATGAGCCATGCGACGAGCCTTTGGGCGACGGCACAGCAGATTTCGCTCGCGACAGGCGTCGCCGTCGGCGGCACGCTTCTGGAAGTCTCGATGCTCAGCCACGGCGGAGGGATCGAGATCGGCGATTTCCACTTCGCCTTTTACGGCGTGGCGATCGTCTCCGCCCTCTCCATGCTCTTCTTCCTGCGCCTGCCGGATGATGCGGGCTCGGAGATGAGCGGCCATATTGCGAGCCCCGCCGCCGGCAGCGGCGGCGGCCTCAGCAAGCTCTGAGCGCGTCGTTTATTCGGAGATCACCGCCTCGAACCCGATCTCGACGAGCCAGTCCGGATCGATGAGGCCCGCGGTCACCACCAGCGTTCCGGCTTGAATGAGCCGGCGGCGTCTTCGATCACCTGCCCGGCCTTGAACAAGGTCGCCTCGTCGAAGGGACGGCCGATGAGCTGCAGGCCGAGCGGCAGGCCCTTGGCGTCGAGGCCGGCCGGCACCGCGATGCCCGGAAGCCCGGCCATGTTCACCGTCACCGTGAAGACGTCGTTCAGATACATCTTCACCGGATCGGAATTCATCTCCTGATCGGCGATGCCGAAGGCGGCCGACGGTGTCGCCGGCGTCAGAATGGCGTCGACACCCGCGGCAAAGACGTCCTCGAAATCGCGCTTGATCAGCGTGCGCACCTTCTGGGCGCGCAGATAATAGGCGTCGTAATAGCCGGCGGAGAGCACATAGGTGCCGATCATGATGCGCCGCTTCACCTCGCGGCCGAAGCCCGCCGCGCGCGTCTTCTCGTACATGTCGATAATGTCGTCGCCGTCGACGCGAAGCCCGTAGCGCACGCCGTCATAGCGCGCGAGGTTCGAAGAAGCCTCGGCGGGTGCCACGATGTAATAGGCCGGCAGTGCGTATTTGGTGTGCGGCAGCGACACTTCGACGATCTCGGCGCCTGCGTCACGGTACCAGTCGATGCCCTGCTGCCAGAGCTTTTCGATTTCCTCCGGCATCCCCTCGACGCGGTATTCCTTCGGCACGCCGATCTTCAGCCCCTTGACGCTTTCGCCGAGCGCGGCCGGATAATCCGGCACGGCGATGTCGACGGAGGTGGAATCCTTCGCGTCGACCGAGGCCATGGATTTCAGCATGATCGCCGCATCCTTGACGGTGCGGGCGATCGGGCCCGCCTGGTCGAGCGAGGAGGCGAAGGCGACGATGCCCCAGCGCGAGCAGCGCCCATAGGTCGGCTTGATGCCGACGGTGCCGGTGAAGGCCGCCGGCTGGCGGATCGAACCGCCTGTATCCGTCGCCGTCGCGCCGGCGCAGAGATTGGCGGCAACCGCGGCCGCCGAGCCGCCCGAGGAACCGCCCGGCACGAGATCGGTGTTCGAGCCCTTCGCCCGCCACGGGCTGACGACAGGGCCGTAATGCGAGGTCTCGTTGGAGGAGCCCATGGCGAACTCGTCCATGTTGAGCTTGCCCAGCATGACCGCGCCGTCGGCCCACAGATTGGCGGTCACCGTCGATTCGTAGCGCGGTTCGAAGCCGTCGAGGATGTGCGAGCCCGCCTGCGAATGCACGCCTTCGGTGGCGAAGAGATCCTTGATGCCGAGCGGCACGCCTTCGAGCGTTCCACCCTCACCCCTGGCGAGGCGCGCATCGGAAGCTTTCGCCATCTCGCGCGCCTTGTCGGGCGTCACGGCCACATAGGCGTTGAGCGCATCGTTCGCCGCATCGATGGCGGACAGATACGCCTCCGTCAGCTCCACGGCGGAGAACGACTTGGCGGCGAGGCCATCGCCGATCTCGGCGATGGTAAGGGAAGTAAGATCGGTCATCGAAATCGGCTCAGTTGGAAAGGCGTTTTTCCATGAAGATGGAGACGCCGTCATCGGGATAATCGAGATAGGGACCGCGGACGGCGAAGCCGGCCGAACGGTAGAGGTTGAGGGCGGCCGGTTGCTGGTCGCCGGTTTCCAGAAGAAGCGTGGCAAGCGCCATGTCGCGGGCACGCGCTTCGATCGCCGTGAGGATCAGCCGGCCGAGGCCACGCCCCTGCTGGCCCGGCGCCACATACATCCGCTTCACCTCACCCTCGTCCTCAGACAGGACCCGCAGCGCGCCGCAGCCGACCGCCTTTCCCCGCTCACGGGCGACGAAGAAGACGATATTGGGCTCCGACAATTCCGCCACCGTCATGTGGTGGCAGGCCTCGGGAAGATAGAAGGACAGAAGATAGGCGTTGAGGTCGGCGATGAGCGCATGCACCTCCGGCTGATCGGGAGGTTCCGCAGCGATAGAAACCGATTGTTCCAGAACCGCCGTCACGGCTCATTCCACGACTTTGGGAACCAGGAAGAAATTGTCCTCGCTCAAAGGCGCGTTGGCGACGATGTCGGCGGCCTTGGCGCCATCGGTGATCTCGTCGGCTCGCATCTTGAGCGTCATCGCGGCGACGGAGGTCATCGGCTCGACGCCCTCGACATCGACTTCCTGCAATTGCTCGACGAAGCCGAGAATGGTGTTGAGCTCGCCGCGCAGGCCCTCGGCCTCTTCCTCGGTGACCTTGATGCGGGCGAGATGCGCGACGCGTTTGACGGTGGAAAGATCGACGGACATAAAAAACCCCTCTTCTCCGGCCCGCTATAGACCGCAGAAACCGGCGCGGCAACGCCCCGCGCCCCGGCATGCCAACCATCCGATGCCGGCAGGAGATGCGGGGGCGGACAAAACGCCGCCCCGCCCTCTCAGTCGTTCATAACAGGCAGGCCTCAGACCTCCATCGTCTCTCCGACCTCGGGCACCAGCACCTTGCCGGCATCGTCACCGAGCGCCGCCAGGAACTTGTCCGGCGTCTGATCGACGAGCGGGAAAGTGCGATAATGGCACGGGAAGATCTTCTCGAAATCGAAATAGCGCTGGCAGGCGAGCGCCGCCGTCTCGCCGCCCATCGTAAAGCGATCGCCGATCGGCACGATGCCGATTTCCGGCTTGTGGCGTTCGTGGACGAGAGCCATGTCGCCGAAAATGTCGGTGTCGCCCATATGATAGAGCACCTTCTCGCCCGGCGCCTTGACGACGAGGCCCATCGGATTGCCGAGATAGACCGGCTTGCCGTCGACCATCATCGAGGAGGAATGCAGCGCGTTGACGAAGGAGACGGTGAAGCCGCCGCAATCCACCGTGCCGCCGTGATTGCCGGGATTGATCTTGTTCTCGTCGACGCCCTGCGCGGCGAGATACATGCACACTTCGAAAGAAGAGACGAGCATAGCCCCCGTCTCCTTGAGGATAGGCAGCGTGTCGCCGGTATGGTCGCTGTGGCCATGCGTCAGCAGAACATGCGTCGCCCCTTTCGCCACATCCAGCGGGTCGCCCTCGAAGACGGGCGAGTCCGACAGGAACGGGTCGATCATCACCACCTTGTCGGCGAATTCGAGACGGAATGCGGAATGTCCGAGCCAGGTTACTTTCATGAGATAAGCCTCCCTTGTTCGGCGATAACTCTAGCGGGCTTTCACGACATGACGAGGGCGCGGGACAAAGCGCGCGGCATGATGAGGCCCGGCACGGCAACGTTCACGGTCGCGCCAGCGCCGTGCGGATAAAGGCCTGGCGCATCTCGGGCAGGCCGAGACCCCTGGGCGCGAGCACATGCCGCTCGAGAAACAGCCCGGTAATGGCAAAGCCCGCCGCGAGATCTTCCTCGTCGGGCAGCGCCTCGCCGCCGTCTGCGCGCAAAAAAGCCGGCAACGGCAGCAATCGGTCCCGGTAAGGTGCCCCTGCCCCCTCGCTCACCGCACGGCCGGATTTCGGCGACACATAGACGAGCCGCTCCGTCGTGCCCGTTGCGGCACAGGCGGTGAGATCGAGCCCGACCCCGAGCTCCTCCAGAAGCATGATCTCGAAATGCACCATCCCCGCGGCAAAGCCCGCGCGCGCGGCATCGGCGCTGAGCGCCCCGTCGAGGAGTGTCCTGAGCGCCGCATGCAGGGCCGGATGCGGGTCCCGCTCCGCCAGGAGCCTGAAATGCGCGGAGAGAAGCTGCATGCCGTAGGACGCGGTCCGGTCGGCCATGATGGCAGCGGCACGTTCGGTGATCGGCTCGGCGCGAAAATTGCCGAGATGGGCGTCGAGCCTCGCCCGCCAGGTGAGCGACAAGGTATTGCCCGGCTGCAGGATCGGCCGCTGGCGGCGCGAGCGCCCGCCCTTGACGAGGCCGAGATGGCGGCCGCGCGTTTCCGTCATCACCTCCAGGATGATGTCCGCCTCGCCATGCCGGCGCGTGGACAGGACGATACCGTGCTCCGACCATTCCATGGCGCAGGCTTAGAGCGTTTCATCCGGCGACGGAAACACTTCTCGTTCGCCCGCGATGGGGTGATCCGGCGGGAACGCAGGCAAGCGCGACACGGGCATAGAGCAAGCGGCGCGACGCACCGGGCGTCGCGCCGCTTCCCGGAGATGCTTACTGGTGATGCTTACTTTTCGGCGGCCTTGGCCTTGGCGCGCTCGATGCCTTCCAGGACGAGCTGTTCGGCCCCTTCGGTGTCGACCCAGCGGCCGACATCGACCCACTTGCCCTTCTCCAGATCCTTATAATGCTGGAAGAAGTGGGCGATCTGCTCGCACATGATCTGCGGCAGATCGAGATAGCTGCGCACGCCGGTATAGAACGGATGCAGCGCGTCGACCGGCACGGCGATGATCTTCTCGTCGCCACCCGATTCGTCTTCCATGATCAGCGCCCCGACGGGACGGCAGCGGATGACCGCGCCCGGCACCACCGGCACCTGGCTCACCACCATGATGTCGCAAGGATCGCCGTCCGGCGACAGCGTGTGCGGGATGAAGCCGTAATTGCCCGGATAGAACATCGCGGTGTGCAGAAAGCGATCGACGAAGATCGCGCCCGACTTCTTCTCGAGCTCGTATTTCACCGGAATGCCGCCGAGCGGAATTTCGACGATGGCATGAAGATCCCGGGGCGGGTTCTTGCCGACAGAGATATGACGTAGGTCCATGAAGATCCTCGCAGCGGGCTGCTCGTGCTGCCCTTCTTAAAGTAGATTCGTAAGTTTGAAATCGCCTGCCAGCCCTTTGAGACGATTCAGGAAGATTCCGGAGCGCAGCGTCTCTTGGCGAAAGCTGCGCCGGCAAAGCCAAACGCGAGATGGCCTTACCGCTGAAAGAAATGCGCTCTGCCATGCCGGCAAATCGGGCTCAATGCACCTTTCGGCTGTGATCGGCATCATCGACTGGAAGAGCTTATAGGCTGAGGAAAGTGAATTTCCCTTTTACGACAAGCGCCGCAACGCCCCTATTTCGGAAATTCCAGGCCCATTTCCCGGTAGCGTTCGGGATCGTCCGTCCAGCCTTCGCGCACCTTCACGAACAGGAAGAGATGCACCTTGCGCTCCAGCATGTGGTGCAGCTCGCGGCGTGCGGCGATCGAAATCTGCTTGATCGTCTCGCCGCCCTTGCCGAGCAGGATCTTGCGGTGGCTTTCGCGCTCCACGAAGATCACCTGGCTGATCCTCACCGATCCGTCGCGCTTTTCTTCCCAGCTTTCCGTCTCGACCGTCGCCGAATACGGCACCTCCTGATGCAGGCGCAGCATCAGCTTCTCGCGCGTCACCTCGGCCGCGATCGCGCGTATCGGCAGGTCCGACACCTGATCTTCCGGATAGAGATACGGCCCCTCCGGCATCGCTCCGGAGAAAAACTCCAGAAGGTCGCTGACGCCGTCGCCGTTCGCCGCCGACACCATGAAGGTGCGCGAGAACGGCAGCCGCGCATTCACCTCCGCCGTGATGGCGAGAAGCGCGTCGCGGCGCACAAGGTCAATCTTGTTCAAGATCAGAACGCGCTTGTCCTCTCGCGCCCCGGATTCGCCCAGGCGATCGATGATGCCGAGTGCTGCTTCGTCGAGACCGACACGTGCATCGATCAGGACGGCGGTGATATCGGCATCGGCCACCTGCGCCCAGGCGGTGCTCACCATCGCCTTTTCCAGACGCTTCTTCGGCGCGAAGATACCGGGCGTATCGACGAAGACGATCTGCGCACCCTCGTGCATGGCAATGCCGCGGATGACGGAGCGTGTCGTCTGCACCTTGTGCGTGACGATCGCCACCTTGGTGCCGACGAGCTGGTTCAACAGCGTCGACTTGCCCGCATTCGGCGCGCCGATCAGGGCAACGAAGCCCGCCCGCGTTCGCTCTTCGCTTTCAGATGATGCCGGGCTCTCAAGCTCGGTTGTCACAGCCATACCCCCTCGCGACGCAGAATGGCGGAAGCGGCCGCATGTTCGGCCTCTCGCTTCGACGGGCCTCGGCCCTCTGCCCCTTCGGCGCCTTCGATCAACACTTTGACGGAGAATTCCGGCGCATGGTCCGGTCCTCTGCGTCCACTCTCCTGATAGCGCGGCGTGCCGTGCCCGTTGCGATGCGCCCATTCCTGCAATTCGGTCTTGGCGTCCCGCAGCGGGCCCTGCATCGTCCGCAGCCGCTTGATCCAGAAACGGTGAATGATGACTTTGGCCGCATCCAGGCCGGCATCGCGGAAGACCGCGCCGATCACCGATTCACACGTATCGGCGAGGATCGACCGCGCCGTGCGCTCCGTTGCCCGCGCCAGGCTCTCGCCGACGCGGTAATGCTCGGCGAGATGCATCTCCTCCGCCACTTCCGCACAGGCGTCGCGATTGACGAGCCGTGCGAGCCGGCGGGACAACTCGCCCTCCGGCGCCTGCGGATATTCCTCGATCAACAAATCGGCGATCACGAGGCCCAGCACCCGGTCGCCCAGGAACTCCAGCCGCTCATAGGTATTCAGCGGATCGCCGCGCCGCTCGTCGCCGATGGCGCTCGCATGCGTGAGCGCGCGCTTCAGCAGGTCCGGGCGGGTGAAATGATGGCCGATCCGCTCTTCAAGATCGCCGAGCGAAGCCTTGCCGCTCATAATGCTTCAAGCAACCGGTTGTAGCGCAACGACCACGGCCACCGCCAGAATTCCCAGACATGGCTGTCCTCCTCGACCGAGAAGAAGATGACCTCGGCGCGTCCGACGAGATTCTCTTCCGGCACGAAGCCGACGAAATTCAGAAAGCGGCTGTCGGAGGAATTGTCGCGATTGTCGCCCATCATGAAATAATGGCCGGCCGGCACTTCGTAGACGCCGGTATTGTCCTTCTCGCCGTTCGGCGTGAGGTCGAGCGTCATATAGCTGACGCCGTTCGGCAGCGTCTCGCGGTACTGCGCGACCTTGATCTCCTGACCGAAGGCGTTCTCGCCGGTGTAATCCTCGACGCGTTCGCGCTCCACCGGCGTGCCGTTGATGTAGAGAAGGCCGTTCTTCATCTGGATCTTGTCGCCGGGCAGTCCGATGACGCGCTTGATGTAATCGGTCTTGGGATCGCGCGGTAGCCGGAAGACGGCGACATCGCCGCGCTTTGGCCCCTCGCCTTCCCAGATGCGGCCATGGATGAACGACAGATCGATCGGGAAAGAGTAGCGCGAATAGCCGTAGCTGAACTTCGAGACGAAGAGATAATCGCCGACGAGAAGTGTCGGCATCATCGATCCGGAAGGAATGTTGAAAGGGTGATAGAGAAAGGTGCGGAAGACGAGCGCGATCAAGAGCGCCTGGATGACGACCTTGAGCGTTTCGCCCAGGCCTCCGCTCGATTTGGCTTTCTCGGATTCGGCGCTGCGTTCGGCCACGTTCATGGCTCCGTCCTTGGGAAATTGCTCGCGGGTTTAACGGCAGCGTCCCCCGCCTGCAACGCCGGGCCGTCTCCGCTGCGCATTAATTCTGTTTTTGAGGCCTGAATGCGGCAGCGCCGTCAGTCTGCGCGCACCGCCTCGATCACGACGAAAGCCTGCGCCAGCGGGCCGTCGTCGGTGATGGTGAGATGGATGAGCGCTTCGTAGCCCTCGGGCGTCATGCGGGCAAGCACTTCCGCCGCCCCGCCGGTCAGCCGCATGGTGGGCTTGCCGGATGGGAGATTGACCACCCCCATATCGCGCCAGAAGACACCCTGCCGAAGCCCCGTCCCGAGCGCCTTCGAACAGGCCTCCTTGGCGGCGAAGCGCTTGGCGTAAGACGCCGCCCGCATCCGCCGGCGTTCCGATTTCGCGCGTTCCACCTCGGTGAAGACGCGTTCGACGAAGCGCGTGCCGAAGCGGTCGAGCGTCTGTTCCACCCGGCGAATGTCGATGAGATCGGAGCCGAGGCCGATGATCATGCCGCCTCTCCGGCTTGCGCGCGGGCCGCATCCATCAGCCGGCGCATCTCGCGGATGCTCTCCTCAAGCCCGATGAAGATCGCCTCGCCGATGAGGTAATGGCCGATATTGAGCTCGCGGACTTCGGCAAGCGCGGCGATCGGCGCCACATTGTCGTAGCCGAGCCCGTGGCCGGCATGCACTTCGAGCCCGATCGAAACGCCGTAGCGCGCCATCTCCGCAATGCGCTGGCGCTCTTCCTCGGCGCCGGCCTCGTCGCCCTCGCGCCAGAGATCGCAGAAGCGCCCGGTGTGCAATTCGACGACGGGCGCGTGAAGCGTTCGCGCCGCATCGAGCTGCGCTTTCGCCGGCTCGATGAACAGCGAAACGCGCACACCCCGTTCGTTGAGCGCGCTCACGATCGGTCCGAGCCGCGTGAGGCTGCCGGCCGCGTCGAGCCCGCCTTCCGTGGTGCGTTCCTCGCGCCGTTCGGGAACGAGACACGCCGCATGCGGGCCGTGCTTCAGCGCGATTTCGAGCATCTCGTCGGTCGCCGCCATCTCCAGATTGAGCGGCAGCGAGATCTCGCTCATGAGCCGGGCGATATCCCCGTCGCGGATATGGCGGCGATCTTCGCGCAGATGCGCGGTGATGCCGTCGGCGCCAGCCTCCTCGGCGATTTTCGCCGCTCTTAAGGGGTCTGGATGGTCGCCGCCGCGCGCATTGCGCACCGTTGCCACGTGATCGATGTTGATACCGAGCCGAAGCGAAGAGGTCATTGAATTCCGTTGAAGCTTGCACCGTTCTGCGGGGCATCGCTCGCCGCCGGTTTGCGCCGCGCCACGAAACGTTCCCGCCGGGCCGCCTGATAGGCCGCCACGAGCCTGTAGACAATCGTGTAGGTGATGATCCCGGCGACAAGCCCGAGCGGCACCGCCCCGATCGTCATCGGCTTCAGGATCGGCAGGAGCTGGTCGAAAGATTTCTCCACCAGATCGTGACCGAGACGGGGTGGCGGCAGTTCGTGCGCGCCGCGCCACAGAAGATGCCCGAGCTTGTAGGTCGCGGCCCAGATGAAGGGGAAAGTGAGCGGGTTTCCGATCGAGGTGCCGAGTGCTGCGGCGATGAGGTTGCCGCCGATGAGCCAGGCGATGGCGAAGGAAATCACGAAATGAAGACCGAGAAACGGCGTGAACGAGGTGAAGACGCCGGCTGCGCAGCCCGCGGCGATCGCATGCGGCGTCGCGGAGAGCCGCAAAATCCGCTTCATGAAATAGAGAAACGAGCGTCGCCAGCTCGAACGCGGCCAAAGCCAGACGCGCAAGCGTTGAAAACGGCCTTCCTCTATACGTCTGCGAAACAGCATCTTTCGCCTTCTGATCTCTCCGCCCGCATGACGCAGCGGCTTGAAATCTTAACTATCCGTTGACGCGCACCACGCCGCTCACCACCGATTTCGCCCTCAAGTTCCGCATGATGTGGTTCAAATGCTTGAGGTTCCAGACTTCTAGATCGATTTCAAGCTCGGTAAAGTCACGACGGCGCTGCAGCATCCGAAGATTGTCAATATTCCCGTCACTGCGGCCGATCGAATCTGCAACCTCGGCAAGAGATCCAGGCTCGTTGAGTGTCGACACCTTGATCCGCGCCGGAAACCGCTCCGCCGAACCGCCCGGAATGTCCCAGCGCACATCGACCCACCGATCCGGCTCGTTCTCGAATTCCGTCAAAGCCGGAGAATGGATTGGATAGATGGTAATCCCCTCACCTGGTGTGAGGATGCCCACGATACGGTCGCCCGGCACCGCACCGCCCTCCGGATCGAAACGGATCGGCATGTCGCCGCTCGCCCCGCGGATGGGCAGGGCGTTGTCGTCATGCGCGCCGCGGCGGCCTTCCTCGTCGAGGTTGAAGCCGAGGCTCGCTCGCGCCGTATCGTGCCAGGTATTGGTGCGCGTGCCCGCCTGCGTCGCGACCATGCGCTCGGGGAAGACGGAGTTCATCACCGCTTCGGCATTGACCTGACCGCGCCCGACAGCGGCGAGGAGATCCTCGACGTCTTCGAAGCCGAAATGGCCGACATGCTCCTTGAGGCGCGCTTCCGACCACGGCTCCTCCAATCGCTCGAAGGCCCGGTGCAGCGTATGGCGGCCGAGCCCCGCATATTGCTTGCGCACATGGGCGCGCGTGGCGCGGCGGATGGCGGCGCGCGCCTTGCCGGTCACGACGACGGATTCCCAGGCGGGCGGCGGCCGCTGCGCTTCGGAGCGCACGATCTCCACCTCGTCGCCGTTCTCCAAGGGCGTCACGAGCGGCGTCAGCTTGCCGTTGACCTTCGCGCCGACGCAGGTGTCGCCGATATCGGTGTGCACCGCATAGGCGAAGTCGATCGGCGTCGCGCCACGCGGCAGTGCAATGAGGCGCCCCTTCGGCGTGAAGCAGAAGACCTGGTCCTGAAAGAGCTCGAGCTTGGTGTTTTCCAGAAACTCTTCCGGCGCGTCGCCATGGGCGATGTGTTCCACCGTCTGCCGCAGCCACGCATAGGCAGAGGATTCGCGCGCCAGCCGGTCCCGGTCGGCGGCAATCCCGTCTTTGTAGAGCGGATGCGCGGCGATGCCGTATTCGGCGATCCGGTCCATCGCATAGGTGCGAAGCTGCAGCTCGACGCGCTGCTTGCCCGGCCCGACCACGGTCGTATGCAGCGATTGATAGCCGTTCTGCTTGGGCGTGGAGATGTAATCCTTGAAGCGCCCCGGCACCATCCGCCATTCCGTATGCACGGCACCGAGCGCCCGGTAGCAGTCGCTCACGTCGTGGAAGAAGATGCGGAAGCCGAAAATATCCGACAATTGTTCAAAGCCGACGGCCTTGCGCTGCATCTTGGCGAAGATCGAATAAGGCCGCTTCTGCCGGCCGCGGATCTCACCCTTGATTCCGCTGTCCTGCAATCTCTTTTCAAGCGCCACCTGGATCGTCTCGATGTCGCCGCCGGTGCGCTCGCGAAGATCGACGAGCTTCGCCGCGATCGTCGCATAGGCTTCCGGATTGAGCGTGCGAAAGGACAGCTCTTCCAGCTCCTCGCGCACGGCCTGCATGCCCATACGCCCGGCGAGCGGCGCATAGATTTCCATCGTCTCTTCGGCGATGCGTCCGCGCTTCGCCTCCGGCACGTATTGGATCGTGCGCATATTGTGCAGACGGTCGGCGAGCTTGACGAGAAGCACGCGCACATCGTCGGCGACGGCGAGAAGCAGCTTTCTGAGGCTCTCCGCCTGCCGCGCCTCGCGCGACATGAGATCGAGCCGGTCGATTTTCGTCAGCCCGTCGACGAGGCGCCCGATCTCGGTGCCGAAGAGCTTGTCGATCTCGTCGCGCGTGGCACTCGTATCTTCGATCGTATCGTGGAGAAGCGCGACGGCGACGGAGGCGTCATCCATCCTGAGTTCGGTGATGATGGCCGCGACTTCGAGGGGATGTGAAAAATAAGGATCGCCGGAGGCGCGCTTCTGCGTGCCATGCTTCTTCATGGCATAGACATACGCGCGATTGAGCAGATCTTCATTGACGGCTGGATTGTAGGCGGCGACCCGCTCGACCAGCTCGTATTGGCGCATCATCCCCAGACGTCCTCGCGGCCTTGTAGCCCTGCGCGGCTAGTGAACCGCTTTCAACCCATTTTGCCGGATATAGGCTTTACAAAGGCTGAGCGCATCCGTGCGAAAAAAAAGCCCCGCACCGGCGGGGCTTTATCGTCGCGGCGAGGAAAACTCCCGCCGCCGATCTCGCTGAGGCCGTTCTCAGTCGTCGCGCCGCTCGGGCGGATCGAGGCTCTCCAGACCGCGCAGAAGCTCTTCTTCGCTCATCCGATCGAAGGTCATTTCGTCTTCTGCTCCGCCGCTCTGGGCTTCGATCTCTTCCGGAGCCGGCTCCGGCTCGTCGACCTCGACGAACCTCTGCAAGGAATGAATGAGATCTTCTTTCATATCCTCGGGCTGAATCGTCTCGTCGGCAATCTCCCGCAAGGCAACGACGGGGTTCTTGTCGTTGTCACGGTCCACCGTCAGCGGCGAACCATTCGAGATCGTGCGCGAGCGGTGCGCCGCAAGAAGCACGAGATCGAACCGGTTATCGACCTTGTCGACGCAATCTTCCACGGTGACGCGCGCCATGGATGCACCTCCTCAAAAATCGTTCGAAAACGGGAATTGGGTTCCCCATAGGCCTTTTTCAACAGTCCCGCAAGGTTTACGAACAGCCTGCCTTGAAAGCGCCGAATCCCTCACTTAGGCGTGGGCAACTTTCTTGGTGCGGCAAAAATTTCCAAGAAAACACATTGTCTTATAGGAGGTTCACGATGTTCGATGCGCGTGAAAAAGTTGCCTTATTTCTGGATGGAGCCAATCTTTACGCAACATCCCGCTCGCTGGGTTTCGACATCGACTACCGTCGTCTTCTCGATAGTTTTCGCAAGAAAGCCTATGTCTTGCGCGCGGTTTATTATACTGCGCTTGCCGAGGATCAGGAATATTCTTCGATCCGCCCTTTGATCGATTGGCTCGATTACAATGGCTACCGCATCGTCACCAAGCCCTTGAAGGAATTTACCGACGCGCAGGGTCGGCGGAAGGTCAAGGGCAATATGGACATCGAGCTCGCGGTCGATGCCATGGAAATCGCCGAGCACATCGACCACCTCATCCTCTTCTCCGGCGACGGAGACTTCCGCTATCTGGTCGATGCCTTGCAGCGCAAAGGCAAAAAGGTGACCGTTGCCTCGACCTTGAAGTCGCAACCGCCGATGATCTCCGACGACCTTCGTCGCCAGGCCGACCATTTTCTCGAGCTTGCCGACATGGCAGCCGAATTCGGTCGTGCCGGCCCTGCCCGCACACGTCCCGCCTCCGATGACGAGAACGACGGCAGCCCCGGCTCCTATGAGGACGACGAGTTCGATTATTACGACGATGATGATGAAGTCGACACGAGCGCCCGGTGAAATACGCTGAAAACCCGGCCGCGGGGGAATTGCCGTCTTCGTCAAAAACCTCCCGCGGCACCTGTCCGCCTGCGAACCCGCCCCGCGATTGCCCCCTCTGCCCGCGCCTCGTCGAATTCCGCAACGAATGGCGGGCCAAAGAGCCGTCCTGGCACAACGCGCCGGTGCCGACCTTCGGCCCCTCCTCTGCACGGCTCTTGATCATCGGCCTGGCGCCGGGCCTGCGCGGCGCCAACCGCACGGGACGCCCGTTTACAGGCGATTATGCCGGCGATCTCCTCTACGACACGCTGATCGAATATGGCTTCGCGCGCGGCGAATACCGCGCTGATCCCAACGACACGCTCGAGCTGGTCGATGCGGCGATCGTCAACGCGGTGCGCTGCGTGCCGCCGCAGAACAAGCCGGTCGGCGCGGAGATCAACAATTGCCGGCCGTTCCTCGCCGCGACCATCGCCCGCCACACCGAGCTTGCCGCCATCCTGGCGCTCGGGCGCATCGCCCATGACAGCGTCGTGCGCACCCTCGGCCTGCGCCTCAAGGACGCGCCCTTCGGCCATGGCGCGGTGCACGAAATCACGGGCGAGGCGTCAGGCGGCCTGCGCCTTTTCGACAGCTACCATTGCTCGCGTTACAACACGAACACCGGTGTTCTGACGGAAAAGATGTTCAAAGGCGTGTTCGCAGAGATCCGCAATCTCTTGGGCAAGCCGCGTTAATCGTTCGCTAACCAAGAAATTCCAGCCGGCATCCAGACATCGGCGCAACCTTGCCGCGACATTGATTGAAAGGCTACGCCGTTATCGGAATGGGGGGGAATGGCATGGCCGAGCCGACACAAGATCTGACGACGATCGCGCATGTCTATGGTCCGAGCCAGACATCGCTCGCTATCTGCATGCTCAAGGCCCACGGCATCGTCGTGGTGCCGGTGGGGCAGCAACACATCTCCGTCGCCTGGCATTACAGCGTTGCACTCGGCGGCGTCGCCTTGCGCGTGCCATCGAGCCAGGCTGAGGACGCTCAGGAAATTCTAAAAGGTTTCGGCGCGCCGGTGCGGCGCTTCAATCTGATCGCAGCAGCTTTTATGGTGCTCGCATTCCTGCTCGCCGGGGTCGCCGTTCCGCCCCGGGCGCTTTATCTCACCGAAAGACGCACAAGCTCAGGCGAGCTCCTCTCGTGAGCCGCCCCTGAACCGCAGCAGGAGCCCGGCTAGCCGAGCTCCTTCAACAACCGGTTCTTCTCGCGCTGCCAGTCGCGCTTCTTCTCGGTCTCGCGCTTGTCGTGGGTCTTCTTGCCCTTGGCGAGCGCGATCGCGAGCTTGGCGATGCCGCGATCGTTGAAATAAAGCCGCAGCGGCACGATGGTCATGCCTTCGCGGTCGACGCTCTGCGACAGCCGGTCGATCTCGCGTTGATGCAAGAGCAGCCGGCGTTTGCGTCGCGGATCATGGTTGAACTGGTTCGCCTGGACGTATTCCGGGATGTTGCCGTTGATCAGCCACACCTCGCCACGTTCCGGGCTCACATAGGATTCCGCGATATTGGCTTTGTTCTGCCGGAGGCTCTTCACCTCAGTTCCGACGAGCTGCAGGCCAGCCTCGATCGTCTCGCCGATTTCGTAATCGAAACGGGCGCGCCGATTGTCGGCCACAACCTTGTTGTTCGTCGTCGTCTTCTTCGCCATCGAAATCCAACTGCAACCTTGCGTTAATTGAGGAGCCCGGCATGGCGAAGCGCGTCCTGCACCTCGCTTTTGGTCTCCTCTCCGATCGTGGTGATCGGCGAGCGCACTTCCTCGCTCATCTTTCCGAGCACCGAGAGTGCATATTTGGTGGGTCCCGGGCTCGGCTCAAGGAACAATGCGCGATGGAGTGGCATCAGCCGGTCCTGATAGTCGAGCGCCGTTGAGAAATCGCCCGCCATGCAGGCCTTCTGGAATTCCGAACAGAGTTTCGGCGCGACGTTCGCCGTCACCGAAATACAGCCATGCCCGCCATGAGCCATGAAGCCGAGCGCCGTCGGGTCTTCGCCGGAGAGCTGGTTGAACTCCGTGCCGATTGCCTGGCGCTGCAGGCTGGCGCGCACCAGATTGGCCGTCGCGTCCTTGACGCCGGTGATGTTCGGGCAATCCTCGAAGAGCTGCTTCATCGTCTCCACGCTCATGTCGATCACCGAGCGCGGCGGGATGTTGTAGATGATGATCGGGATGGAGATCGCGTCCGCCACAGCCTTGAAATGTGCGTATAGGCCCTTCTGGCTCGGCTTGTTGTAATAGGGCGTCACCACCAGTACGGCATCGGCACCCGCCTTCTCCGCATGTTCGGCAAGCTCGATCGCCTCGCGCGTATTGTTGGAGCCTGCGCCGGCGATCACCGGCACCCTTTTGGCCGTGACCTCGACGCACAATTCCACCACCCGCTTGTGCTCGGCATGCGACAGCGTCGGTGATTCGCCGGTCGTGCCGACCGGCACGAAGCCGTGGCTGCCCTCGCCGATCTGCCATTCCAGGAAGTTGCGGAACGCCTCTTCATCGACATTACCGTTGCGCATGGGCGTCACCAGCGCCGGAATTGACCCCTTGAACATAACTTGGCCCAAAAATTCTGTCCTTTTGACTGTGGCGGCGGACGATAGTGGCGCATCCTGGCAAGAGCAAGCGCACCGCCTCCGCTCTGGGGCCGCAAGGAAGCAGAACCGAACACGTGATCTTGCCGAGCAGGAAACTCGCGGCGATCGCCGCAGCGTTCGCCCTGGCCATCGCGGCTGGGGAGTCTCTGCTCGTGCTTTCAGCCCCCGTGGCGACCGCCGCGCCCGCAACGCCGATGCTGCCGAAGCCACGCCCGGAGGAAAAGGCCCCAGCGAGCGTTGAAGCCATGCCCGCGCCCCGTCCTGCCGCAGACGCAACTTCAGACGCAAAGCCGGGCGATGTCGCGGAAGCGAAGGCGACACCCGCCTCTGCATCCGAAGATTCGACCGCCGAGAATGCGGCCCCCGAAAACGCTGCGCCTGAAGAAACGGCCGCAGCCGACGCCGCAGCCGCCAGCGCCGATGAAAACCCGGCCCAGGAGACGGATGGGGACGCCTCGGCCAGCGTCGAGCCCGAAACGACCACCGGCTCGATCGGAACCGGCGAGACGCTCTCGGCCCAAACGGAGAAGCCGGCCCCGTCACAGGAGAACGCTGCAGAGAAGACCGGATCGCAGGAGCTTGCCTTTCTGGCGCCGCGCCCGCGTCCGATCCCGATGGGTGCCGCAGCTGAGCGGCTGAACCGGATGAAGAACGACCGCCCGCCTTACGGCTTTTCGCAGGCCGACCTCCTGAAGCGCGGCCTCGATCTCGTGACGGCCGATGCCTATACGAGTGCGCTCGCCTTCTCCGAGACCCTGCCGAACGCCTTCGACCGCGAGCTCATCCGCTTCTTCGTCGCCCGCGCGCCCTTCTCCGGCCTCGCCCCGGCTACGATCGAGGAAGTCGCACGCGACCACCCGGACTGGCCCGATCCCGACCTCCTCAGGCTGCGCGCCGAACAGGCGCTCCTGCGCACGCGTCCGACGGGCGAAGCCCTTCTCGCCTTCTATGCCGAAGGCGCGCCGATGACGGATGATGGCTGGCTGCGGCTCGCCGATATCTATTCAGAGCGCGGCTGGCACAAGCGCAGCCGAAAAATCGTTCGCCGGATCTGGCGCGAGGAATCGCTGTCGAGCGCGCAGATGGCGCATATTCTGGCCGAGCATGCCGACGCGCTGTCAAAAGAGGACCACCTCTACCGCTTTCGCAGACTTCTCCTGCACAAGCGCACGGGCGAGGCGATCCGTGTCGGCCAGGCGATCGGTCCGGGCTATGACCAGCTGGCACGTGCCGTCGCCGCCGCCGTCGACCGCGGCGGCTCGACCGCGAGCCTGATGGCCATCAAGACGCGTTTCCGTGGCGAGCCCGCCTGGGAATACGCCCGCATCCTCATGCTCATTCGCAAAGACCAGCTTGTCGAAGCCGCGTTGCGCATGAGCCTGGTGGAGCGCGCCGGCAGCAAGCTGGGCGATGCCGACCGGTGGTGGGAGCTGCGCAAGGATCTGGCGCGCATGCTCCTGGAAGAAGGCTACCCCGCCCTCGCTTATTCAGTGGCGGCCACCCATGCCGCGCAATCGCCGGAGGCGATCGTCGAAGCGGAATTCCATGCCGGCTGGCTGGCACTCCGATATCTCGATTCCCCGCGTGCCGCGCGGGCGCACTTTGCGAGGATCGCCGCCGTCGCCACGCAGCCGCGCTCCATCGCGCGCGGCTATTACTGGCTCGGTCGCGCCCATGCCGCGAGCGGCCACGCCGATCAGGCGGCCAAGGCCTATTCCGTCGCCGCCCGCCATGGCGCCACATATTATGGTCAGCTGTCGCGCGAAGCTTTGGGCCTCACCCATACGGGTCTCGAACTCCGGCCGCGCCCGACCGCACTCGACAGGCTGCGCTTTGCCGCAAGGCCGGAAGTGCACGCCATCAAGCGCCTCGCGGCGGCACAGCACAATTTCCGCACCCGCGCCTTTTTCATGGCGCTCGGCGACAAGCTTGATAGTCCTGGCGAGCTTTCCCTTCTCGATACGCTGTCCCGGCGCATCAACGAACCGCATTACGGCATGCTCGCCGCCGCCCGTGCCGATGCCCGCGGCGTCGAGGTCGGGGCCCTGCGCGCGCCGCTCATCGTCGTCCCGCCGGACATTCCGCAGCCGGCGATCGTCGATCGCGCACTTCTATATGCGGTCTCCAAACAGGAGAGCGCCTTCAACCCGTCGGCCACCAGCCATGTCGGGGCGCGCGGGCTGATGCAGTTCATGCCCGCGACCGCGCGCTATACGGCGCGGCAGATCGGCCTTCCCTTCTCTCTCGTGCGCCTGTCGAGCGACCCCGCCTACAACGCCACTTTGGGCGCCGCCCATCTCGGCGAACTTCTGACCAATCTGCGCGGCTCATATATAATGACCTTCGCGGGCTATAATGCGGGGCCAGGCCGCGCCATCGATTGGGTGAAACGTTACGGCGATCCACGCGGGGCGGAGACCGATCCCGTCGACTGGGTCGAGCGCATCCCCTTCGACGAGACGCGCAACTACGTCCAGAAGGTGATGGAAAACCTTCAGGCCTATCGCAGCCGCCTCGGCCATACGCTCTCCATCTCCGAGGATCTGGCGCACGGCGATCCAGTCCGTTAGCCCTTTCACGCGCCCTCTGCCGTCAGAGACCGCCGTCCAAGACGGGCTGCACCGCCCCTAAAACCGCAAGCAGGTATTCATTCGGACGTGACGCCGGCAGGCCCCATCGGCCGGCGCACCGTCGCGTATCCGAAATTATTCGGTGACGCGAAAGTCGTACAAAAGAACAATTGATAGGCGAGCAGAACCTGTTTTACATTTGCAGGTGGAGACAATACAAATACGCAGTCAGAATTAATATTATATTCACCTACTGACCAGACAGGTTCAGGGAGCATCGTTCCTCTAGGAAATTGGTCATAAGGCTGGGGGAATCTGCACCGGTGGTTGGAGAGGACGAGCCGATGGGGGAACAAGCGGCGAGTGCGAGAGCTGTCGCGGATTCTGAGCCGCCGCCGTGTCCCGTCACGCGCCCGCAGACGGGTGGGCCGCAATCGAATGTACCTCAGGCGAATGCACCTCAATCGAGCGCGCTCCAGACGAGCGCGCCGGCGTCTCTGTTCGATCAGAACATCGTCGCCGCGGCCCAGATCCGTTTCGCCGACGGCGGCGTCACCCGGATCAACCATCGCTGCGCCAGCCTTCTCGGATTCGAGCCGGAAGGGCTCGCCGGCCGCTCCCTGATCTCTCTCGCAATTCCGGAGGAGCGCAATATCTGGGGCGAGCGCCTGACGAGCCTCAGCTGCGGTGCTCTTTCGGAATGCAGCGGCGAAATGCACTGCATCGGCGGCAATGGCTGTCCTGTGCGGGTCAATCTCACGCTGAGCGCCTTCACGAGCGGCGGCACGCGCGCCGATGAATGCGTCGCCATCCTTCATGGCATCGCGCCCGAAGCCCCCCTGGCCCCGGCTCTCCGGATAGAGCAAGAGCCTGAGGCCACGTTCCGCGCCATCTACGAGAACATTCAGGAAGGCGTGTACCGCTCCTCCATCGACGGGCAGCAGCTTGCGGCCAATCCCGCGCTCGTTCGTCTCAACGGCTACGACAGCGAGGCGGAGATGCTGGCGAATGTCCACGACATCGCCACCGAATGGTACGTCGACCCGACGCGGCGGGCCGAGTTCCAGGCCGCCATGCGTGAACACGGTCGGGTGGAAAGGTTCATCTCCGAGGTCTACCGCCACAAAACGCGCGAGCGCATTTGGGTGGAAGAGAACGCCCATCTCGTAAAGGATCCGGTGACCGGCGAGACACTCTATTATGAGGGGACGGTCCGCGAGGTGACGGGCACGGTCGGACAGCTAAAGCTGCACGAGCGCCTGCAAAAAATCGGCGCCGTCATTTCGGCCTGTCTTTTTCAATTGCGGCGGCGCCCAAACGCGACCAGTGCCGTTCCCTATGCCGGTCTCGGCCTTGAACCGCTCTTCGGGGTCACTCCGGACGACGTGCGCAACGACGCCTCTCCTCTCCTCGCCGCCGTCCATCGCGACGACCGCCTGCGTCTGTCGGCAAGCCTGTTGCGCTCGGCAACCCGCATGACGCCCTGGGCGCTGGAATTTCGTGTCAGTCATCCTCATCGCGGCACGATCTGGCTGTCCGGTCGCGCCGTGCCCGACCGCGAGCCCGATGGCTCCGTCCTCTGGCACGGCCTCGTTTCGGATGTCACCGCCCTCAAGACCAATGAGCGGCAGATTTATGAGCTCGCCTATTTCGATTCGCTGACCGGCCTGCCGAACCGGCAGATGCTGCACGACAGGCTGGCGATGGCGCTGGCCGCGAGCCGGCGGCGCAAAAGCTTCGGCGCCCTCCTCTTCATCGATCTCGATAATTTCAAGGTCATCAACGACAGCTACGGCCACGATGTCGGCGACCTGCTCCTCGCCAGCACCGCCCAGCGTCTGCGTCTGTGCCTGCGCGAGCTCGATACCGTCGCCCGGCTCGGGGGCGACGAGTTCGTCGTGCTTTTGCAGGATCTGGGGGATACGGAAGCGCAGGCGATGCGCCACGCCGACAGGGTGGCGCGGAAAGTGCTGCAGGCGGTCGACCAGCCCTGCCTCCTCAACGAGCAGCGCTTTCAGACCACCTGCTCGATCGGCCTCACCTTGCTGGACGGACGCGAGAGCGATCCGGAAGAACTCCTCAAACACGCCGATCTCGCGATGTACGAAGCCAAGGCCGCCGGCCGCAACGGCCTCAGCGTCTTCAGCGCCGCAACGCGAAACCCCGCCCGCGAGCATGTCGGCGCAATCGCCGACTTTCGCCGTGCGATCGACAGCGGCGACATCGAGTTCGTGCTCGATGCTCAATATGATGTCGACGGCAACTGCCGTGGCGCCGAGCTCCTGCCCTCCTGGCACCATGAAAGATGGGGGGCTTTCCGCAGCCAGGAGCTGGCAAGCTTCGCCGAAGAGGCCGGGCAGGCAGAAGCCCTGACGCACCAGACGATCGCTCAGGCCTGCGCGCTCCTCGGCAGCTGGGGCACGAGGCCGGACCTCTGCCGGCTGTCGCTTTCCGTGGGTGTCAGCGCGCGCATGCTGCACGAGCGCGGCGCCGTCAGACGGATCAACCGCTTTCTTCTGGATGCCGGCGCCGACCCCAGGCGCCTCACGCTCGAATTGCCGGAGATCATCGTCGGCAAGAACGATGTGGCGCTCGCCGACAAGATGCATCGGCTGCGCCGTTCCGGCGTGCGCTTCACTCTCAAGAGTTTTGGCGGCCGCCTCACGCGCCTCGCCCAGCTCAAAGCGCTGCCCTTCGACGAGATCAAGATCGATCCGGCGCATATGTGCGATATCGCAGCCGAGCCTCCTCCCCTCATCCGCAAGGTCATGCGCATCGCCGACAGCCTCAACCTCATGGTCATCGCGGAAGGTGTGGAGACGGAGGCGCAGCGGCGGGCTCTGGCAGCCGCCGGTTGTGACCGCCTTCAGGGTCCTTTGTCCGGAGCACCGATGCCGCCCCAGGCTTTCGAAGAGAGATTCGCGTCCCCGGTGATTCCCCTCCACGCGGCCCCGCTGACGCAACAGAGATTCGCCTGATCCGAATCTGAGCCCATCCGAAATGTGTGGCTTCGGCGCACGATTCTCTCCCCGCCCCCGACCTTGAAGGCTGTGCGCAAGGCCCCCAGAGGCGCGAAAGAGCCGCGAAACGGCGTCCACGTTAAGGTTTTCTTAGGGTTTGGGGCCTGCTTCGTGGCAATTGTGCAACATCGACTGCCAAAGCCGGCAGCGCGGGCATTCTGATGTTGCCTGTGCAAGGCGGATGAATAGTGTGGCCTCAGGCAGCCACGAGGCAGCCCACTTCTTCGAAACGGAGAAGGTTGAGGGGCGGGGGACGCCACTCAGAACCGACGCCAATAAAGGCACGGACTGAACGCATTATCCCCCGGCTCGTGCAACTTGGACTGGAGGTCTACAAATGAAACTCAAGAGCCTTCTTTTCGGCTCGGCGGCTGCAGTGATGGCCGTCACCGGAGCACAGGCCGCCGATCTGCCGGTCGCAGAGCCGGTCGAATATGTGCGGATTTGCGATGCGTTTGGCGCTGGATTCTACTACATTCCGGGCACCGACACCTGCTTGAAGGTCGGCGGTCGGGTGCGCGTTGAAGCGCACTACGTCAATGGCGACGACCAGGGCGACACGTTCAACGAGTTCACCTCGCGTGCTCGTGGCTATGTCCGCCTCGACGCTCGTACGCAGACCGATTTCGGTCTTCTGCGCGCCTATGTGAGCTCTTCGCTCCAGATCGGCCCGTCGAGCTTCGCCGACAACTACGATGAGGGCCAGTACCTCGAGAACGCTTTCATCCAGCTCTCGAATGACATGGGCACCCTCACCGTCGGTCATGCCTCGTCGTTCTTCGACTTCTTCGGCACCTACGGCTACGGCACGCGTATCGGCATCGACGATAACACGACCGAGCAGACGCTGTTCGCGTACACCTTCAACGTCGGCAATGGCGTTTCCGCCACGCTGTCGTTCGAAGACGCCGCTTCCGGCGGCCGTCGTGCGCACTTCGATGGCGTTGTCATCGACGGTCAGGAATTCCCGGACGTCGTCGCCAACGTGCGCGTCGATCAGGGCTGGGGTTCGGCCCAGATCATGGGTGTCATTCATGACACCGGTGTCGAATTCGTCGACGACGCCCTCTTCGACGGCGACGACGACAGCGATCTCGGCTGGGCCATCGGCGCTGGCGTGACCGCCGGCATCCCGGGCACGGGCTTCGAGGCTTCGGTTCAGGCCAACTACACGCAGGGTGCTGTTTCTTACATCACCGCCGGCGTGAACAGCCTCATCCTCGAGAACACGCTCTCTGACGTGACCCTCGACGACGATGGCTCCGTCGAGCTGACGAAGGCATGGAACGTCCGCGGCGGCATTTCGGCTGACTTCGCCACGCAGTGGACGGCGTCTCTGAATGCGTCCTACACGGACATCGACTACGAAGCCCTTGGTGACCTCGACTTCTACGGCATCACGGGTAACGTCGCTTGGACGCCGGTTTCTGGCTTCCTGATGGGCGTCGAAGTTGCCTACAACAATGTCGATTGGGAGTTCGCCGACGAAGACTCTCCGGACGACATCTGGGGCGTGATGTTCCGCGCACAGCGCACGTTCTAATCGCTTCAAGCGATCGGAATTGGGAAGGCCCGGCGGCAACGCCGGGCCTTTTCTTTTGGACCAGTGGCTCGGCTTCTCTCGACTCTGCGGATTTTCGGAGCGTCAAAGGGCGGCACCCTTTGCGTGAGATCCTATCAGGCCCGCGCGACAAGCCTCAGCTCCCCCCATTCGGACGAACATGCAGGCTCGGCCAGGGCCCAATCGGCCCGGCTGATCGGAACTGCGCGAAACGAAGTTGGCAGAGCGACATGAGGCCGTGCGAACATGGCAGACCTCGGCGGGCTTCTCAGCCTGCCCGATGAAGCTGCAAGCGCCGCCGCTGCCCTCGCCCGAAGCCAGGACCTGAGCCACCCCGACCTTTGTCGCGGCGGCACAGGCGCTTCACGACAGTCTCAGGGGGAATTCGGCGACGCCTCTATGGCTTCGCAGGCTGATGGAGATCGCAGCGGCGCGCGAAGGCCGCGATCCGATCGAGCGTCGGCTGATCGCGCAGCAGAGGCGCATGCCCCTGCCCTTCGACCGTCAGACGCTCCATGCCGGGATGGCGCCAGGCCATCTCCTCCACTGTCGCAGCGGTCAACAGATCGGAATTCTCGCCACGGATCGACAACAGCGGCACGTGCCGCAGGCTGTCGAATTGCGGCCAGAGCGTCGGAACCGCCTCTTCGAGATCGAGCGTGGCAACGGTCTTCAGAAGCTTCGGATCGTAATCCGGCTTGATCGCCCCATCGCGCTCCACGAACAGCGCCTCGGTATAGGCGCGCCAATCGTCATCGCTGAGGCTGGTGAAGGAATGGCCGGCGATCTTCCGAACCATCTTCTCGGCGTCCGCCATCGATTGCGGCGTACGCATATTCGAGAGGTAGTTCTTGATGCGCGCGAGGCCGGTCCCTTCGATCTTGGGGCCGATATCGTTGAGGACGACCCCCGCGATCAGCCCGGGGCGCATGGCGCCCATGATCATCGTGATGATGCCGCCGCGCGAGGTTCCAACGAGGATCGCTCTCTCGATGCCGAGTGCCGTCGTGACGGCGAGAACGTCGTCGGCCTCCACCATCGGCGTGTAATGCGTCCAGTCGGGATCGTAGCCGGACAATCCGCGTCCGCGGTAATCGAGCGCCGCAACCATTCGCGGCGTGTCGGCATGGGCCGAAAAGAACCGCGCCAGTTTGCCGAAATCGCGCCCGTTGCGCGATAGACCCGGCAGGCAGACGAGCGGCAGCGCCGGGCTCTGCCAGTCGCCATAAAGGCGCAGGGCGAGCTTCAGCCCGTCCTGCGCCTTCACGTATAAGACGCGTCCTTCACGCTCGCCTGTCCCGGCCATCGCTTCGTCGTTCATAGGGACAGGCAATAGCGCCTTTCATCCCATCCGTCCAAGGATTGGGGGCGTCGTCAGCCCAGACACTCCTGAAGCGCCGCGGCATTCTCCTCGAGCAGCTCGAAATAGAGGTCGGGTCCCGCCTTGAGGTCGGCGCCGAGCGGATCGAGCACGCCGCTCTTGGCGTCCGTGCCTTCTGTGACGACCGCAATCAGCTTCGGCGTGAACTGGGGCTCGGCAAAAACACAGACGACCCCGAGATTGCGGATCTTCGCAGCGATCTCCGAAACCCGCTGCGCGCCGGGAGACACTTCCGGGCTCACGGTGACGGAACCGGCCGCTTCGAGCCCGAACCGCTTCTCGAAATACTGATAGGCATCGTGAAAGACGATGAAGGGCTTGCCCTTCAGTCCGGCGAGTTCGTCGGAAAGCTCCGATGTGAGACTGTCGAGCCGCTCGCGCGTCTTGTCGGCGTTCCTGGCATAGGTCGCAGCATTGTCGGGATCGATGTCGGCAAGCTCCGTCTCGATCTCGTTCACCATCGCCTTCGCATTCTCCGGATCGAGCCACAAATGCGGGTCGATCTCGCCTTCATGGTCATGCCCGGCATGATCATTGTCCGCATGCTCGTCGCTGGCATGCGCGTCGCCCTCATGGTCGTGCCCGGCCTCCTCATGAGCGCCATCCGCCTCATGCTCATGTCCATGGTCATGGTCGTGGTCGTGGTCGTGGGGCTCGAAAGCGCCATCTTCGCGCGGCGGCAGAAGCGTGACGCCGGGCGCCCGCGACAGCGCAACCTTCTTGGCATCGGGCGCGATCGTCTCAAGCGGCTCCGTCAGAAACGCCTCGATTTCCGGTCCGACCCAGAAAACGATGTCCGCCCCCTCCAAGGCCCGTGCATCCGACGGCTTCAGGGCATAATCGTGCGGCGAACCGGTCGCGACGATGAGATGCGGACTTCCGACCCCCTCCATGACGGCCGCGACCAGCGAGTGCACGGGCTTGATGGAGACGGCGACATCGGGAGCCGCGGCCATCGCCTGCGTGCCCCATGATAGAACGAGCCCTGCCGCAAGCCCCTGAGCGAGGGATGCAAGAGGATGCCTTTTGCGCATGAAATCGACCTCTAAATTGCACAAGTCAGATATGTTATTACATTACATATCTTGCGTAACCCTATAACATGGGCCATAGAGCGCGGCAACCGGAGACGATGATGCGCAGCGAAAAAAACGGAAAGGACGCCGACCTCCTCGTCGAGATCGAAGGTCTCGGCGTGCGCAGGGGCCGCAAATGGCTGGTGCGGGGCGTCGATCTCTCCATCCGTCGCGGCGAAATCGTCACGCTCATCGGGCCGAACGGCAGCGGCAAGAGCACCACCGCGAAATCGCTCCTCGGCGTCATCACCCCCGACGAAGGCGAGATCCGCCGCGCCCCGAAGCTGACGGTCGGCTATGTGCCGCAGCAATTGACGATCGACCGCACGATGCCCTTGTCGGTCAGCCGTTTCATGGCCTTGACCGCCCGCTTTCCGGCCGATGCGATCACCGCAGCCCTCGCCGAAACCGGCGTGGCACATCTCGCTGGCGCCGCTTTGCAACAGCTCTCGGGCGGGGAATTCCAGCGTGTCCTCATCGCCCGCGCGCTCATTCGCAAGCCCGACCTCCTCGTCTTCGACGAGCCGGTTCAGGGCGTCGATTTCACCGGCGAGATCGCGATTTACGATCTGATCGGCCAGATCCGCGACCGGCTCGATTGCGGAATCCTGTTGATTTCCCACGACCTGCACATCGTCATGGCGCAGACGGACAGGGTTCTGTGCCTGAACGGCCATGTCTGCTGCTCGGGTCCGCCGGAACAGGTGGCGGCGAGCGAAGCCTATCAGCGTCTTTTCGGGCCGCGCGCTTCCGAAACGCTCGCGATCTACCGCCACCATCACGCCCACACTCACGCCACCACCGCCCCCCTGTCGGCCAACAGCGACGATGTGGAAGAAAACACTCTCGCTCAGCCGGCCCGCACTGGCACGGAGGGAGGCCACCGCCATGCTTGATGATTTCTTCGTCCGCGCCCTCCTCGCCGGCATCGGCGTTGCGCTCGTCGCAGGCCCGCTCGGCTGCTTCGTCGTGTGGCGGCGCATGGCCTATTTCGGCGACACCATGGCCCATTCGGCGCTTCTCGGCGTCGCCATCGCCTTTCTCTTCGACATCAACCTGACCTTCGGCGTCTTCGCCGTCGCCACCTCCGCCTCGCTCGGCCTCGTGGCCCTGTCGCGCAATCGCTCGCTCCCCGCCGATGCGCTTCTCGGCATCCTCGCCCATTCGACGCTCGCTTTGGGTCTCGTCCTCATCGCCTTCATGACCTGGATCCGCATCGACCTGATGAGCTACCTTTTTGGCGATATCCTTGCCGTTTCGCGCACCGACGTGATGCTCATCTACGGCGTCGGCGCCGTCGTCCTCGCCATTCTCGTCGCCATCTGGCGCCCGCTTCTCGCCGGCACGATCTCCCCGGAAATCGCGGTCGCCGAGGGCCTTGCGACCGAGCGGGCCCGCCTCGTCTTCATGCTCTTGATGGCGGCCGTCATCGCCGGCGCCATGAAGATCGTCGGCGTCCTCCTCATCACCTCGCTGCTCATCATTCCGGCGGCAACGGCGCGCCGCTTCGCCACGACGCCGGAGCGGATGGCCGTGATCGCGGCCATCGTGGGCGCGCTCGCGGCCTCCGGCGGCCTCTTCGGGTCCCTCGAATTCGACACCCCCTCCGGCCCCTCGATCGTCGTCGCCGCATTGATCCTGTTCCTGGCGAGCCTCACATGGAAGATGGTCGAGCCGGAGCGCCGCCAGGCCGAAGAAGTCACGGGAACGGAGTGAGACAATGCATGAAACGCCCGCCCTGACCAAAAACCAGTCGCTGGTGATGTCGGTTCTCAGCGAGGCCAAGAGCCCGCTCAGCGCCTATCAGATCCTCGACGAATTGCGCCCCGAAGGATTGCGGGCGCCGCTCCAGGTCTATCGCGCCCTCGACAAGCTGACCGAGCACAAGCTCGTCCATCGCATCGAATCGCTGAACGCCTTCGTCGCCTGTTCGCACGCGGCCGAGCATGGCGGCGAAATGGTTGCGTTTGCGATCTGCGAGGCCTGCGGACGGGTGGAGGAATTCTGCGATCCCGTCCTGCAGAGCCGGCTCGCCGCCTGGAGCCGCGAGCACGATTTCATCCCGACCCGCACGACTTTGGAAATCAAAGGGCGCTGCGCCGCCTGCCACTGAGACGTTTCGCGGCGGTGCCCCCTCTAGCAACGTCCCTTCTGGTAGCGCCGCATCAGGCCGCCGTCTGGCGGGACCGCGCCTCTTTGGCAAGCCGCACCAGCATCGGCTGCAAATCCTGTGGCGAGACCAGTCTTTCGGGAAAGACGAGCCGCTCCACGAGATCGCCGGAGACGAGATCGGCCCCTTCCGGATCGAGCGAAGCCATCCACCATTCATCGGCCGGGGCTTTGCCTTTGCACAGAACCGTCGCGTAAAGCCCGATCGCCTCGCGGTGATCCTCGTTCATATGCTTGACCACGCCATACTCGATCGGCTCCAGCTCCTCCACGAGGTCCGTCGGCAGCACGAAATCCGCGCGGTCGAGCAGAAACGCCTTGCCAAAGCCGCCATTGAGGCTAGCCCGCTCCGGCTCGATGCGGAAGAAGGCGAAATCGGCAAAATCCACATAAAGCTGCGCCTTCGGCTGGCGCGCGAGATAGCGGCGCTTAAGCCGCGAATGCGCCGGATCCTCCGCATCGACCCGCTGCGCCTTGCCCATCATGGTCAGCCGTGGATGCGCCAAAGGGTCGCCCCGTCCGGGTTCGCCCACCATCAGCGAACAGCGCGGATCTGACATGAGCGCGTGGCGATGCGCGGAGAGTTCCGAGATCAGGATGATCGGTGTACCATCCATATCGGTAGCAAGCGCCGTGCGGGTGGCAAGCGGGTGACCGCTTTCCGCCTCGAGCGTCGCCAACGCGCCGAAACGGGCCATACGGATGAGCCGCTTGGCGAGGCTCCGTGCCTCGTCGTCCGTCGGTCGGATCACTTTGTTCTTGTCGTTCATAGGCCTGCGGCCCTCCGCTGTCTCCCACCATCGCGACGTCTTGCGCGACGGACATTTGGTCGCTGCAAATCAATGTTGACTCTAAAAGTCAAGAAGAGCTAACCCCAAACTGTTCTTTGGACGAGGTCTTAAATGCTATCGGAAACGCAAACCCTGCCGCTTGCGGCTGTCGCACCCGATCGCGCTGCGTTTCCCGACGCCGGCAGGCAAAAGATGAAGGCACGCCCCCCGCTTTCGTCTTTCGCCTGGCCGGCGCTCCTGGTTGTGCTTCTGCTCGCGGCCTTCTTTGCCGAGCCGTCTTATGCCGCCGAGCCCGACTATCGCGGCCTCGTAAGCAAGATTGAAGATCGTCTGGCGAAAGCTGCCGACAGCTATGACGCCGGCGATGCGGACACCGCCAAAGATCTCGTCCAGGGCTCTTACTTTGAAATCTTCGAAAATCTCGAAGGCCCGATCCGCATCAACATCTCGGCCAAGCGCAGCTATGAGCTGGAGGCGGAATTCGGCGATATTCGTCAGGCGATCATCGACGGCGCTCCCGCCACAACGGTTCGCGAGCGCATCGAAGCCCAGATCGCTGCACTCGAAGAGGTCGTGCCGCAACTCGAAGAGGGCGTGCACATCAAGGCGGAGACGGGCCATGCCGCCACAACGGCCGACGCCTCCGCAAACGCCCCTGCAAACGCCGCTCCGCAAACCGTCGAGCCGTACTGGCAGCAGGCGATCGATCATGTCGGCAAGCTGATGTCGGACGCGGCCGACGCCTATGAAAACGGCAATGCCGACAAGGCGAAGGCGCTAATCACCCAGGCGCAGTTCGAAGGCTACAAGAATTCTCTCCTCGAAACCGTCATCCGCCGTCACGTCTCGCAGCGCCAGGACGCCGAATTCAACGCCGAGTTCACCCGCATCCTCGGCCTCGTCGAAGACGGCAAGCCGGCGCGCATGGTGCGCGCCTCGGGCGACATTCTCGTCGCCGACATCGAAGACGACCTTCCGGGTCTGCCTCTCCTGCCCGGCATGGAGAACCGCGCGACGGCAGCCTCGTCCGCAAATTCCAAGGACTGGCAGGGCGTCATCGCCACCATCGACGAGCGTCTCGCGGCCGCGATCGAAACCTACCGCGCCGGCGACACCGGAAAGGCGATCGGCGAGGTTCAGGACACCTATTTCGACGTCTTCGAAGGCAGCGGCATGGAAGCCGCGATCGGCGCCCGCGACACGGCGTTCAAGACGAAGCTCGAAGGTCATTTCACCAAGCTCGTCGGCGCCATGCGCGCCGGCCTCGAGCCGGCAGCGCTCGAAGAAGACCTCGCCACGGCAAACACGGATTTTGCGACTGCCGCGGAACAGCTCGGCGGCGGCACCGCCGATTCCCCGTGGACGCTCTTCGTCTATTCGCTCACCATCATCCTGCGCGAAGGCTTCGAGGCGATGCTCGTGGTCACCGCGATGCTCACCTATCTGGAAAAGATCGGCCACCGCGAGAAGAAGCGCGTCGTCTACAATTCCGTCGTCGTCGCCCTCGTGCTCAGCGTCGCGACCGCCATCCTCGTGCAATGGGTCTTCGACATCGCCGCCTCGCAGCAGGAGATCCTCGAAGGCGCGACGATGCTGATTGCCACCGTCGTCCTCTTCACCATGAGCTACTGGCTCATCTCTAAGGCCGAAGCGCAGAAGTGGACCGCCTATCTCAAGGGCAAGATCGGCGATTCCCTGTCGACCGGTTCCCTGACGGCGCTCTGGCTCGCGGGCTTCCTCGCCGTCTACCGCGAGGGTGCGGAAACCGTCCTCTTCTACAAGGCGCTCGCCGTCGGCGCTGATGCGAGCGGCGGCTCGTCGATCCTTGCCGGCTTCATCATCGGCCTCGGCCTTCTCGCGATCATCTATTTCGCCATGAGCTACGGTGCCCTGAAGCTGCCGATCCGGCCCTTCTTCATCTTCACCAGCGCGCTCCTCTACTACCTCGCCTTCGTCTTCGCCGGCAAAGGCGTCATGGAGCTGATCGAAGGCAAGGTTCTGGAGCCGACGCTCATCGCCTGGGTGCCGCAAGTCCCGCTCCTCGGCATCTTCCCCTACGTCCAGACGCTCGCGCCCCAGCTTGTGCTGATTGCGCTCGCGCTTCTGGCCATCCCCCTCGTCCGCCGCTCCGGGAGGCCTGCCCATGCCGGCTGACCTCCGCCGCGGCGCCGAGCCCGGACGAAAGTCCGCCTGACAACGACCAAGCTTCTCACCCGCCAGACAGGAGAATTGGCGATGATTGCAAGATGTACCAAGTTATTGACTGCGGTGATTTTCTCCGCCGGCATGGCCAGCGCCGCCCATGCCGAATTCAAGGAATATCCGGCCGGTGAGGCCAAAGAGATGGCCAATATGGAGATCGCGGCCGTCTATCTCTCGCCGATCGACATGGAGCCGCGCGGCATCGACCTTCCGGCCGATCAGGCGGACATTCATATCGAGGCCGACATCCACGCCACGCAGGGCAACCCGAACGGTTTCGGTGCCGGCGAGTGGATTCCCTACCTCACCATCGGCTATACGCTTGAAAACCTCGACACCGGCAAGGTGACGAGCGGCAACCTGATGCCGATGGTGGCCATCGACGGGCCGCATTACGGCTCCAACATCAAGATGTCGGGCCCCGGCAATTACCGTCTCAGCTATCACATCGATCCGCCGTCGCGGCAGGGCTTCGGCCGCCACACCGACGAGGATACGGGCGTCGGCCGCTGGTTCGAGCCGCTCGACGTCGAATACGAATTCAGCTTCGTCCCTCTCAAGGACTAAGCAAACAACGACATGACACGTGTCAGGCTCCGCTTTTCGAAGCGGGGCCTGGGGCGTGAGTGAGGGATGACGTGAGTTTTTATCTCGCCGATATGTTTCGCGCCTTCGGGCCCGCCACGTTCATAGCGGCGCTTTATGCGGGCCTTCTTCTGAAAGCGGCAAGAACGACGCTCGCCGCAGAAGAAAGGCTGCGTCGTCACCTCACCTTCATCGCCGTGCCGGCGCTGATCGCAGGAATTGCGATCGGCGCTTTCGCCTTTTTCTGGGCGGACGGCGCGGCGGCGTTGACGGAAGCGAAGATGGTCATGGAGGGCGCGTGTCTGGCCGCCGCCCTCCTGGCTCTTCTTTCCGCCCCCTTCGCCTTGCGCTTTTCGGCGGCGCGCTTCGTCGCGCTGCCGATCTTCGCGCTTCTCGTCGCGATCCTGACGGCACAGGCGGCGCTCGTCTTCGCCGACGACACCACCACCCATGCCTTGACGGCGACGAGCGTCCTCAACACCGAGCTCATCCTCAACGTCCTTGCCGTGACCATCGCGGCGGCCGCCCTCGGCGCCTTCGCCGCCGCCGTCAGCCACGCCGCGAGCCGCACGCCGCTCATCGGCCTCGGCCTCCTCGTTCTCGCCGTCCTCATCGAGGCGGCGGTCTGGGGCGGCGATGTCATGCTGGGCCTTCTGCAGGTCGGCTGGCTGCAGGTCACCTCGGCCCGCGTCTCGCTCGTCGCCAAGGCCGATTATTACGCTGAGGCAGCCGTTTACGCCGAACTCGTCCTGGCCCTCGTCCTCGGCGCCGTCTTCCTTCTGCGCGCGCCACGCCCTGCCACGCTGAGCGACGACCTCGCCGGGCAGGCGCGCACCGAGCGGCGCAAGCTGAAGGCGTTTGCGCTCGGCGAGCGGCGCTGGTTCCGCGGACTGGCCGCGGCGATGACCTTCATCGTCGCCTCGATGCTCTATTACGACCTTTACGCCTCGCAGCCGCCCCGCCTTTCGGAGGCGACGCCCGTCACCGTCGACGACGACGGCACCGTCCGCATCCCGGTCGATCAGGTGAAGGACGGCACGCTGCACCGTTTCGCCTACGTCTCCAGCGACGGCCACCGCGTGCGGTTCTTCCTCATCAACCGCTTTGACGCAGAGCATGTCGCCATCGGCGTGGTCTACGATGCCTGCATGATCTGTGGCGACAAAGGCTATATCCAGCGCGGCAACGAAATCATCTGCATCGCCTGCAACGTGCGCATCTTCGTGCCCTCGATCGGCAAGGCCGGCGGCTGCAATCCGATCCCGCTGAAGCATGAGGAAGCGAACGGCGACATCGTCATCGCGCAGCTGGAGCTCGAAAAAGGCGCCCGCTTCTTCTCCGAGGTCGTCTCCACCGATGTGACCGATCCCGTCACCGGCGAGACTCTCGTCAACACCGACGCGCCGTTCAGCTTCGAATTCGAAGGCCGGACCTATTATTTCACCGGCGAGGACTCCTACGACGCGTTCCGCGACGCGCCCGAGAAATACAGCCACGAACCGCTCGCACCTGCCCGCGTCAGCTGGCAGCCGGAGGACTGATCATGTTCACACGCCTCCTCCAGCAATCCTTCCGCCGCGACTGGCGCCGCAAGCTTCTGGCGATCTTCACCATCGTTCTCGCCACCACGCTGATGACGGCGCTCGCCAGCCTGTCGATCGACGTCGGCGACAAGATGGCCCGCGAGATGAAGGCCTACGGCTCCAACATCAAGGTCGTGCCGAAGAGCGATTCCATCCCGCTCACGATCGGCGGCGTCAATTACAACCCCCTGAGCGGCCGTGATTATCTGAACGAGGCCGACCTGCCGAAGATCAAGGACATCTTCTGGCGCAACAACATCACCGGCCTCACTCCCTTCCTCACTTTGCCCGTCACGCTCGGCAGCGCCGAAGACGACCATGTGCCCCTGATCGGCACCTATTTTCACAAGCTGATGCCGGTCGAAGGCTTCGACAATTTCTTCACCGGCGTCACCGTCACGCATCCCTTCTGGCAGGTGACGGGCACCTGGCCGGAAGAGGATTCGCTCAATCAGGTTCTCGTCGGCGAAACGCTCGCGGATAGGCGAGGCCTCAAGCCCGGCGCGACGCTCACGCTCACCTCCGCCGAGGGCAAAAGCCGCAACGTCACCGTGAGCGGCATCGTCGCGGCGAGCGAGGAAGAAGCCGGCGGCATCGTCGCCCCGCTCGCTCTCGCCCAGGATCTCGCAGGCCTTTCCGGCAAGGTCGGCTCGGTCAGCGTCAGCGCGCTAACGATCCCGGAGAACTCGCTCTCCCGTCAGGCGCGGAGCGATCCCTCCTCGCTCGACGCGCAGCAATACGACACCTGGTATTGCAGCGCCTATGTGAGCGCCATCGTGCACCAGATCGAAGAGGCCCTGCCCAACGCCTCGGCGCGCCCCATCTGGCAGGTCGCCGACAGCGAAGGCGTGGTGATCGGCAAAATCCAGCTCCTGATGGCGGTCGTGGCGCTCGCCGCCTTCGCCTCCTCGGCGATGGCCATCTCCTCGCTTCTCAACACCTCCGTCATGGAGCGCAGCCGCGAGATCGGCCTGATGAAGGCGCTCGGCGCATCGGAGACGGCGATCCTGTCGCTCTTCCTCGGCGAGGCCGTCATCATCGGCATCATCGGCGGGCTGATCGGCGCCGCCCTCGGTGCCGGCCTCTCGCAGATCATCGGCCTCACCGTCTTCGGTGCCACCATCACCTTCCCCGGTGTCGTCGTCCTCGTCGTCGTCATCGCTTCGATCCTGATCGCGCTCGCAGGCTCCGTCCTGCCCTCGCGGACCATTGCCGCTCTGGCTCCCGTGGAGACGCTTTATGGCCGCCGCTGACCGTCCAACCACCACCGTCCGCCGTGGCGGCATGGGCGCGCGCCTTCTCTGGCGGGCGCTTCTGGTGCGCCGCAGCCGCGTTCTCGCCGCCGTCACGGCGATTGCCGTCGGCGCGGCCGTCATCGCGGCGCTCGCGAGCCTCTATTTCGATATCTCCGCCAAGATGAGCCGCGAGCTCAGGGCCTATGGCGCGAACTTCATCGTCGCGCCGGCCTCTGCGGAGGGCGACAAGACGTTCAGCGAAGCAACCTACCGCAAGCTCATCGCCGAACTCCCGGCCGACCGACTCGTCGGCGCCTCGCCCTTCCTTTACGGCGTCGCGCGGGTCGAGGACCGCGAAGCCGTCATCGCCGGCCTCGATTTTGCCGGCGCGCAGAAGATTTCGCCCTACTGGCAGGTCGAAGGCAATTGGATCGGCGTCGATTTCGACGAGCGCCGCTGCATGCTGGGCGAACGTCTCGCCGCAAGCCTCGGCCTTCACCCGGGCGATACCATCGAGGTCTCCAACGACGACGGCTCCTTCAAGACCGAGCTCACCGTGCGCGGCATCGTGGAGACCGGCGAGGCGGAGGACGATCAGATCCTCGTCAACCGTTCGCTCGCCCAGAAACTCCTCGGCATGCCGAATGTCATCAATCTCGCCATGCTGAGCATCCAGGCGGAGGGCGAGGAGGCCGATAGGCTGGCGAGCACGGTCGAAGCCGATTTCCCCGACCTCGACATCCGCCCCATCCGCCAGGTGTCGCAATCCGACGGCGAGCTTCTCGACAAGATCAAAGTGCTGATGGCCTTCGTCGCCGGCATCATTCTCGTCATCACGGCCGTTTGCGTGAATTCCACCCTGACCGCGATGATCGTGGAACGGCGGCGCGAGATCGGCCTGCAGAAGGCGCTCGGCGCCGATGATTCCGCCATCATGCGCCAGTTCCTGATCGAAACCGTCACCCTGTCTCTGATCGGCGTCGCCGCCGGCCTCGTCATCGGCTTCGGCCTCGCCCAGCTTCTCGGTCAGGCGGTCTTTTCAACGGCGATCTCGTTCCGTGCCATCGTGGTGCCGGCAACGCTCGCCATTTCGCTTGTTGCGGCGCTTGCCGCCGCCATCGTCCCGATCCGCAGAGCGATCCGCATCGTTCCTGCGCAAGTGCTGAAGGGAGAGTAGACCATGCTCCAGGCTTCGAGCGACGAGCTGGAGGAGTTCGAGACGAACTCCGAAAGCCATACCCGTCCCGTAATCGAGACGCGCGGCCTGACCAAACGCTTCGGCACGGTCACCGCGCTCGATCACATCGACCTCACCATTCGCGCCGGCGAGTTCGTCTCCGTCATGGGCCCGTCGGGCTCGGGCAAGACGACCTTCCTCAATCTCATCTCCTGCCTCGACACGCCGACGGAGGGCTCCTACCTCCTCGACGGCATCGACGTGTCGACCTTTACGGAGAAGGAGCGCGCGGTGATGCGGCGCGAGCGCATCGGCCTCGTCTTCCAGCAGTTTCACCTGATCCCGTATCTCAACGCTCAGGAAAACGTCATGCTGGCGCAGCACTACCATTCGGTCGTGGATCCAGAGGGGGCGACGCGGGCGCTCGAACGTGTCGGCCTCGCCGACCGCGCCCACCACCTGCCCTCGCAGCTGTCTGGCGGCGAACAGCAACGCGTCTGCATCGCGCGCGCGCTCATCAACGAGCCGTCCCTGATCCTCGCCGACGAGCCGACCGGCAATCTCGACGCCAAGAACGAGCACCTCGTCATGGAGCTCTTCTCCGAGCTTCACCGTGAAGGCCGCGTCATCGTCCTCATCACCCACAATCCGGAACTCGGCCGCCGCACCGATCGCACCATCTGGTTCGAACACGGCCGCCGCGTCCGCCGTGCCTCCGAGGTGGCGTGATGATCCGGCTCCTCTCCGCCCTCGCTTTGTCGACGACCGTCGCCCTTTGCGGCTGCAACAAGAAGGACGAGACGGCGGAAGTCGGCCAGGAAGCCCCGGCGATCGCCGCGCTCAACGACGACAGCCAGCCGGTCGATCTCGCCGATTACCGCGGCAAGGTCGTGCTGGTGAATTTCTGGCGCGCCGAATGCGGCCCCTGCCTGCGCGAAATGCCGGAGCACGACAAGGTCTATCAGCGCCTGAAGAAGGACGGCTTTGAAATCCTCGCCGTCAATGTCGGCCAGAGCCAGAAGGTCATCCACGACGCGCAAAGGCGCATCGGCGTGAGCTTCCCGCTCCTTTCCGACGAGCTCGAAATCACCTCGCGGCGCTACCGCGTCATCGCCGTTCCGACCTCCGTCATCGTCGATCGCGAAGGCATCGTCCGCGACTGGAAGCCCGGCCCGATGACCGAGGACGAACTCGAAGAAAAGGTCGAAGCGCTGCTCTGATCCGCAATCTGTGCGGGAGCGTCGCACGCTCCTCCCATTGCCCTTGCCCCGCGCCGCGACACTTTCAAAGGCTGACGCGGCGCGGCGAGGCCGCATAACAGGGAGACCGCATGGAAATCGGATCGACGCGAGGCCAGCATGCAAGGCGCAATGCCTGGATCACAGGTGCGAGCACCGGCATCGGCCGGGCCCTGGCGCTGCGGCTCGCACGCGAAGGCTGGAAGGTGGCCGTCAGCGCCCGCAGCGCCGACAAGCTTGATGCCCTCGCCGCCGAGGCGGAGAGCCTGAAGGGCGACATCCTCGCCTTCCCCCTCGACGTCACCGACAAGGAGAAGACCGCCGAGGCCGTCGCCGCGATCGAAGAAGCGCTCGGACCCATCGATCTCGCCGTTCTGAACGCGGGCACCTACAAACAGCGCAAGGCGGAGAATTTCTCGGCTGACGAGTTTCGCCAGACCGTCGACGTCAATCTGATGGGCGCAGTCCATGGGCTCGGGCCCCTCCTGCCGCGCTTCATGGAACGCGGACGCGGCCATGTCGCGATCGTCGCCTCCGTCGCCGGCTATGTCGGCCTGCCGACCGCGGCCGCCTATAGCGCCACCAAAGCGGGGCTGATCGCCCTGGCGGAATCGCTCCAGCCGGAGCTGAAGCGCAAGGGCGTGGCGATCACCGTCATCAATCCGGGCTTCGTCGACACGCCGCTCACCGAAAAGAACAGCTTCCCGATGCCTTTCCTGATCCCGGTCGATCGCGCTGTCGATGCCATCGTCTCAGGACTTGAAAAGAAGCGCTTCGAGATCGTCTTCCCCTGGCAGATGGCGCTCTCGATGAAATTCCTGCGCGCGCTCCCCTACCCGCTTCTCTTCCTTTTGACGCGGTTCATGATCCCCAAATGAGGCTCAGCCCCGCGCCAAGAGGAACTGGCCGACATCGACACGCCCGCGTTTGAAGCCGACGGCGCAATAGGTGAGATAATAGCGCCACAGGCGGCGGAAGCGCTCGTCGAAGCCGAGCTCGGAAACCGCCGGCCAATGCGCGAGAAACGCCTTCTCCCAGCGCCGCAGCGTCTCGGCATAATCGCGCCCGAAAAAGAAGGCGTCGCCGACCTCGAACCCCGCCTCGCGCGCATGGCTCTCGAAAGCGGAGCGCGGCGGCAGCATCCCGCCCGGAAAGACGTAGCGCTGAATGAAATCGACATTCTTGCGGTAATGCTGGAAACGACCCTCGTCCATGGTGATCACCTGGATGAGCGCACGGCCGTTCTCCTTCAGCCGCCGATGGACGACGTTGAAAAAGGTCGCCCAGTTCGCCTCGCCCACCGCCTCGAACATCTCGATGGAAACGATCTTGTCGTAGGAGCCGGCCGTATCGCGGTAATCCTCCAGACGGATCTCCGTCTTCTCACCGAGCCCCGCACCGGCGAGCCGCTCGCGCGCAAAGGCCGCCTGCTCGCGTGACAGGGTGAGCCCGGTCACATGACAATCCGCCTCCTTCGCAGCGATCTCGGCAAAGCCGCCCCAGCCGCAGCCGATCTCGAGCACCCGCTCGCCGGGTTTCAGCTTCAGAATATCGATGATGCGACGGTATTTCGCCCGCTGCGCCTCGGCGAGATCCACGTCGGAGCGCGCGAATAACGCCGCCGAATAGGTCATCGTCTCGTCGAGCCAGCGTCGGTAAAACTCGTTGCCGAGATCGTAATGCGCCGCGATGTTGCGCCGGCTGCCGCGCCGGGTGTTCGCCCGGCCGAGATGGCGCAGGCGCTCCCACGCCCCCTGCAGGCGGTTGAGCGCCACGGCATCGCCGACGGCCGGCTCGTTGAGAAGCGCGAGCTCCAGCACCGCTTCAAGGTCGGGCGACGACCAATCCTCGGCGATGTAACCCTCGGCAAGCCCGATCGCGCCTGAGTTGAGAAGGCGCAGAAAGAACCGGCCGCGATGGATATGCATGACGGCGTGCGGACCTGCGGCTGCGCCGGCGGCCGTCATCTGGCTGCCGTCCGGGAAATGCAGTGTCAGCTCGCCGACCGCAATCCGGTCGACGATCTGGCGGGCAAGGCGCGACCAAAGAGCGGCGGGGAGCGCCGGCCATGATGAGGACCGGCGTTCGGCGTGGCTCATTGCGGATTGTCTCCATTTTGGGCTTGCGGCAGGACGATCGTGGAAGCGTAGCGCTGCGGCGCCTTCTCGTGGCGGAAGAGCGGCATGCCTTTCCACCACAGGCGCAGCGCCTCGTAATAGATGCCACCCGTGACTTTCCACGTCATCAGCGGATGGGACATGAAGGCCTTGAAGAGCCCCCGGTCGCTCATGGCGCGCCGTTCCCCCGCGAACGAGGCGATGAGGAGCGGCCCCTCACTATCCTCCTCGGCGATGCGCACGAGAACGCGTTCCTCGGGCGGCGCGATGCGGAAGTGATAGCGACAGTCCATCGGAATGAACGGCGACACATACATGAGCTTGTCGCAGGCCTGCTCGATCGTCTCCTGCACCTCCCCCGTCACCGGGATCACATAAGTGTGCTTTTCGGAAAACGTGTTCGACACTTCGTGCAGGATCGCAACGAGCCGATCTTTCGCATCGTAGCAGAAATAGACGCTGAGCGGGTTGAAGACATAACCCAGAACCCGCGGATAGGTGAGAAGCGCGACCCGCCCGCCTTCGGCATCGATGCCCGCCTCTGTGAGCCGTTCCGACACCCAACGGCGCAAGCCGCCGGCCTCTCCACGGCCATGGTCGGCATCGTAAAAGCTGAACAAAGAGAAGCGGTTATAGCCGAAAAGACGCAAGCGCCGGCTGAGGCTCTCGAGCTCGTCGAGATCGACGAGCAGCGAGAACACGCGATAGTGCAAGCGGTGGCGGCGGGGCCGCATCCGGCTGTGCACCACATCGCCGGCATAGATGGCAGATCGAAAGGTCATTGCGCCATCTCAAGATGGGGCGAAAGCGTGATCCGACCAGATTGTGCGGCAACGTTCCACGGCCGGCGCGCCCCGGAAAGCGCCTCGGCGGCGGCAAGCCCGGCCTGCAGCCCGTCCTCGTGGAAGCCGTAACCGAAATAGGAGCCGCAGAAGAAGGTGTTGCGGCGTCCCTGCAGACGCCAGAGCTCGCGCTGCGCCTGCAAGGCGGCCGAATTGAACAGCGGATGCTGATAAGAAAACTCTTCGATCACGCTCTCGGCAGCCGGCTCGCGCACCGGATTGAGCGTCACGAACAGCGGACAGGCCGGATCGAGGTTCTGCAGCCGGTTCATCCAATAGGTGACGCACAGTTTCGGGTCTGCTCCCTCCGCCGTCTCCGCAACCGTCTCGCCGACATAGTTCCAGCTCGACCACACGCGCTGACGCCGCGGCATCAGGCGCGCATCCTGGTGCAGAACGGCGCGGTTCTGCGTGTAGGAGAAGGCCGACAGCGTGGCGCGCTCCTCCGCATCGGCATCGCCCAGCATTTTGAGCGCCTGGTCGCCGTGACCTGCGATCACGACGGCCGCAAAGCGGTCCCGGTTGCCCGTGTCGTCGACGACGGTGACACCGTCCGCCTGCCGCGTCACCTCGACGACCGGCGTGCCGAGCCGAAGGTCGGCGCCGAAGCCATCGAGCATGCGCGCCACATATTCGCGGCTGCCACCACTCACCGTGCGCCAGGCCGGCCGGTCCTTCAGCTGCAACAGGCCGTGGCTCACGAAAAAGCGCACGAAAGCGAGAACCGGATAGGCGCGCATTTCCTCCGCCGTCGTCGACCAGATCGCCGCCGCCATCGGCAGAAGATGGTCTTTGACGAAAGGCTCGCCGTAACGCTCTTCGGACAGGTAATCCCCGAGCGTCAGAGAAAGCGCCCTCTCCTGTCCGATCAGCGCCGGCGCCTCGCGGTAGAAGCGTAAGAGATCGCGCAGCATCGACCAGAATCGCGGCTTCACGAGATTGCTGCGCTGGCCGAAGAGCCCGTTGAGGCCGGTGCCGGAATATTCCAGCCGCCCCCCGTCGAGCGAGGCGGCAAACGACATGTCGGAGGCCTCCGTCGCCACGCCGAGATGCTCGAACATGGCGACGAGATTGGGATAATTGGCGGAGTTGTAGACGATGAAGCCGGTATCGACCGCGATCCCGCCCTTGTCCGGCGGCAGCACCACGGTGTTGGAATGCCCGCCCGGCCGCCCCTCGGCCTCATAAAGCACGACCTGCCGCCCGCTCCGGCGCAAGAGCCAGGCGGCCGAGAGGCCCGAAATCCCACTGCCGATCACCGCGACCTTGCCGCCCTCGGCCTCCCCGGTCGCCGTTTCCGGCCCGTCATTCACGAATCGCTGCATGTCCGCCCCTTCCGTGCGGCCACGATAACGGCTTCAGGTAAAAATCCTGCGTCCGACTTTGGTGGCGCACACGAAAGCCGGCCGATTTTTCCGCCCGTGGATTTTTCCGCCGGTGGATTTTTCTTCCCGTCGATTTTTCCAGTGTCGCCTGAACTGGCACGGCCCCTTGCGCGTATGTATTCTCGAGCACACGCGTCACTCCAAGTCGCCCCACCTGCCAGGTCGCCCCGAAAGGATCGTTCCATGCCCACATCTCTCACCGCCTACATTGCGACGGCAATCGTCTTCTTCGGCCTCGATTTCGTGTGGCTGAGCCAGATGGGCGGCACCTTCTACAAGGACCGGCTGGGCGACCTGATGGCGGCAAAACCCGATCTCGCCGTCGCCGGCCTTTTCTATCTCGTCTATGTCTTCGGCATCATCTATTTCGCCGTCTGGCCGGCCATCAACGGCGGCGGCTGGACGACGGCCCTCGTCGCCGGCGCCATCCTCGGCTTCATCGCCTACGGCACCTACGACATGACCAACCTCGCCACCCTGCGCGATTGGCCGGCCTCCGTCAGCATCGTCGACATCTGCTGGGGCACCTTCCTCACCGGCTTCTCGGCGCTGATCGGCTATCTTCTGACCCGCTGGATCAGCTGAGCCGGCGCAATGTCGGCAGAGGCCGCGGAACCCTGCGCCCGCGGGTATCAGAGCCCTGAAAAACGCCTCTAAGCGCTTAGCCGCACAGCTATTTTCTCAGGAACTCCGGCCCCGACCTCTCATTGGTTCTGCGTCGCAAGCAGGCGCCATTCGCCCTCGCGAAGGCGCCGCTCCACGCAACAATGGGAGGACCTCATGTCGAAACATCTTCTTGGTATTTCCGTCACCGCACTGGCCTGTGCGCTTGGCGCCGCTCCGGCACTCGCCCAGACGAGCGGCGGCTCCACCGGCACAAGCAGCGGCACGACCACCTCCGCCACGAGCAACATGGGCAGCGACAAGAGCCCGTCCGACATCACCTGCCGCGAGGTGACGGCGCTCGATCGGGCCGCCGTCCCGGGCGTGCTCTATTACATCGCCGGCTATTCGGCGGCAGAGAAGGAGCGCGGCGGCTCCATGGACACGAGCGGAACGTCCACCAGCACGAGCGGCACGACATCGACCTCGTCCGGGATGAGCTCCGACACCACGACCTCCGGCAGTATGGGGGCCGACACGAACACCAGCGACATGACCTCGGACAGCAACGCCATGTCATCGGACACAGGCAGCATGTCTTCGGACGGCAGCAGCACCTCCAGCGACAGCGCCACGTCGGGCATGGCGAGCAGCCAGGACAAATCCGGGCATCCGAGAGTCGTCGCCATGCGTGGCTTCTATGAGGTGCCGGTCGAACGCACCCTGATCGCCTGCGGCGAAACGCCGGAAAGCCGCGCCTCGGACGTCATGGACAAGCAGCAGCGCTCGGGCGCGACGGATAGCGGCTCGATGAAGAACGATTCGATGAACGGCGGCGATAGCTCGTCGGGCACGAGCCAGTAACCCATCAAGGCACGAGCCAAGGGCTCCGTCTGCGGCCGCTGCGGCGGTCGCGGGCGGGGCCTTTTTTATGGGCCTCCCTCCCGGCGACCCGGACCTGCCACCATTCCTCCCGCGTCATGAGAAAGCCACGAATCTCGAAGCCGGAAGAATGACTTCGAAATTTCAACTGTGACGAATTGACAGCTCCCTGAGCCGCGATGCTACACAGCCGGCCCTTCCATAGTGCCGGCGCGCCGGTGCGTTGATCTTTCCATTCGACCGATGTCGTTCTGCGCCTGCGGAGGCATCGGCATGACCGGGAGAGCCCATGACCTGCGCCAGGCTCCGCGCCTCAGTTCTCGTTGCGGCCGCCCTCGCCGCATCCCCCGCTTTCGCACTCGACAATTGGCCGCGGAGCTGTGAATGGCAAAAAGATGTGGCGGGCTGCTTCCACAGCTTCCACGATAGTCTGGCGCTCGTTCCCACCGGCCCGCTCGATGGTGCGCCGGTCTACGGCTATCTCGACCACGACGGCAAAATGGCGATCGCCCCGCGCTTTACGGAAGCGGCGCCCTTCGCCAACGGCCTCGCCGCGGTGAAACTCGACGGCAAATGGGGCTATGTCGACAAATCCGGCGCCTTTGCGATCGAGCCGCAATATGACGCCGCCCATTCCTTCAACGCCGCCGGCGTCGCCATCGTCGAAAAGGAAGAGGCGATCAGCCTGATCGACAAGACCGGCGCCGTGCTGAAGCGTTTTCCGCTCGGCGCGCGCTATCTCGAGCCGGCGAACCAGGCGGAAGTTCAGCTCACCCCCATTGAGGCGCCGCTTGCGCCCGTCGTGTGGGACGCAGCGACCACGAAATCCCTCTCCCTGCCTGACGGCACCATGCGGGTGGAGCCGGCCCCCTTCATCGAGGACGGCGTCTTCGTCCAGATCCGCGAAAGCCGCTATCTCGGCTCCTGGGGCCTTCTCGGCATGGACGGCGCGTGGGTTGTCGCGCCGGAGGTGCTCGGCACACAAAAACTGCCGATCACCGACGGGAAAACCTTCGCCGTCGACCGCGAAGACGGCTGGCAGCTGGTGGATGCCACCGGCAAGCCCCTGAACGACACCTTCTTCCGCGGCCTCAGGCTGATCGCACCCGGCACCTGGCGCGCCAGAACCGAGGGCCGCACCGAGCTGCTGCTCGACGCGGCGGGCAACACGCTTGCCGAACTCGGCAAGGGCACGCGGGAGATCAAGTCCGACGAGACCTCCACCTATTTCCAGACCGAAGACGGCGTGATCATCGCCCGTGCCGGCGGCGAGGTCGTCGAAAGAGACTTTCCCGACATCGGCTATGCGCGCGAGCAGGGCGATACGCTGTGGATCTACGACAACGACAAAGGTGCAATCCAGGCGCTCGGCCCGGATGGCACACCGCTTCTCGACGACGAGACGCTGGCAAAGCTTGACGTCTATTCCATCTCGCCGGTGTCCGCTGCCGACGGCAAGGCGGAAAGCCTGCCGCTTGCAACCTTGCGCCCGAACGATCGAAATGCGCCGCCTGCGATCCTCACCCACGAGGGCGAGATCGTCACCCGCGCGGACTGGTCCGACATCGACGCCTATTATGCTGACGAAGGTCCGCTCGTCGTGCGCGCCGACAACGATCTTTACGGCGCCATCGCGGCCGATGGCGACTGGGTCGTTGAGCCGGCTTACCGGCAGCTTGCCTCCTTCCATGACGGCTATGCGCTCGCCCAGAAACCGTCCGAGGACGACGGGCTGATCGTCGCCGCCGATGGCAGCGAGCATCCGGTGCGGCGCGCCGTCTTCCGCGGCCGCGACAAGATGGCGGATGGCATCCTGACCTATCGCGAGCGCGATCCCGACACCCGGAGCACGCGTGCGGGCCTCTGGGATATCGCGGCGGGCAAAACGGTGGGCGAGCCGAAATTCGTCGAGATCGGCGAATTCGCAGACGGCTTCGCCCCGGCGAAGAAGGCCGCGCCAACCTACGGAGGGCGTCACTGGGGCATCATCGACCGCAATGGCGGATGGGTGATCGATCCGGACGAGACCATCTCGCTCGAGCCCAAACGTCTTGCCTCCGGCCTCTATCTTCTCGAGCACCGGGTCGACGGTGAGCAAACCTATGCCCTCGCCTCCCCCCGCGAAAAGCGGGTGATCGTTGACGGCCTCGGCGAGAGACCGACCGAGATGCCGGGCGGAGGCTTCCTGGTTCGCCCGGCGGACGGCGGCGCCCTTCTCCTCGATGAGTCAGGCGAGACGCGCATGCAGGCGGACGGCAATCCGGAAGACGTCACGACCGCGGGCAATTTGGCGATCCTGACCTTCCGCTCCGGCCAGGGCGCCGTCGATGCGAGCGGCGCATGGCGGGTTCCCCCGCGTTTCACCCAAAGGCTGGACTTCGTCCTGCCGCAGCGTGTGGCGCGTGCCTATGACCGCAGCGAAACGCTGCTCGTCGGTGCCGATGGCAACATCCTTTCGCTCAATGCCGACGCGACCGTGCCGATCCCGGGCATGGACCGCTATGCCCGCACCCTAGACAAGGAGGGCGAGACCACGCTCATCGACCGCGAGGGCAAAGAATTCGCACGCATCGACGGGCGCTACGCCCTGCGCGAGGAAACGGGCGGCGAGGGTCTGGTCGCCTATCGCGACGAAGAGGCCAGCAAAGTCGGTTTCATGGATGCCGACGGCAACAAGGTCATCGGCCCGTTCTTCGAAACGCTTGGGCCGATGAGCGAGGGGCTCGCCTATTTCCGGCGCCTCGACATCTCGGGCAACCGGCTCGGCTACCTCCGCCGCGACGGTACGCGCGCCACGCCCGCCATCTACCTCTCCGCAAAATCCTTCAGCGAAGGAAAGGCCCTCGTGGTCGACCGCGACGGCGATCTCTTCTTCATCGACAAGGAGGGCGAGCCGACGATCCGCTTCGCCGCCCAATGCGGCAACATCATCGTCGAGGATGGGAACGGCAACCGCACTTGGCCGGACGAAGTGACCTGCGAAACCGACGCGAGCGGCGATGCGCCCGACGACGGGGCATCCGAAAACGATGCGTCCGAACAACGTGCAGACGACAAAGGCAGCAAGCATTGAGGCGGCCCATCATGAGCAAGACGGCATCCTTGACGACACTTAGCGCCGCCCTCCTCGCGAGCGCCCTCACCGCACCGATGGCGCATGCGCAGATGCGAACCTGCGACGTCATGGGGAGCTCCATCCTCTTCTCCGCGCTGGATCCGAACTCCGGACAGACGCCGAGCCGCAGCAACGACTGCATGTCGGCGCTCGGCGAAGGCATGGCCGCGGTGCAGCTTCCGAGAGCCGACAGAAACATCGATGACATCGCGGCCGGCCAGCGCCAGGGCTACGGCCTGAGCGATCACAAATGGGGCTTCGTCGATCGCGACGGCAAGCTCGCGATCCCGCCGAAATTCGACGCCGTGCAGCCCTTCGCGCATGGTCTCGCCGCCGCCAGGGACGGAAGCCATTGGGGCTTCATCGACACATCGGGAGACTGGGTGATCGAGCCCGGTTTCGGCGAGGCCCAGGCTTTTGCCGAAATCGGTGTGGCGCCGGTCTGGAAACTCTATGAATGGGTGCTGATCGGGCGCGACGGGAAGCGGCTCGATATCGATCTCGGGGGGCATCTCGCCTCCCTCTCCGTCGGGTCCGGCGAGCCCGCTCCGGTCCAGACCACCTATGCCCCGGTCTATAAAAGCCCGGACGGCAAAGAGATCAGCTCGATGCCGGATCTGGAGATCGTCGGTGGGTTCGGCGCTCCGGAGGCGAACCTCTTCCTCGTCCGCACCCATGGCGCGCTCGGGATCGTCGATAGCGACTTGAACGTTCTGGTGCCGCCGCTCTTCGATTACATCGACCCACCGCGGCAGCCCGGCGGATTGTGGACGGCGGCTGGCGGCGCGACCTATCAGGCGCTCCTCAAGCCCGATGGCACCGTCGTCGGCTCCGAATACCGGGAGATCCGGCAAATCAGCAACGATCTCTGGTGGGCCTCCGGTGATGACGGAGAGGTCTTCATCATCAATCGCGCAGGCAAAACGCTCGCGGAGATCGACCGGCCGGGCCGCACCTCGATCGGCCAGTTCGGCCCCTTCGTCACCTATCGCGCGGAGGATGGCACACAGGTCTTCGCGCCTCAGGCGGATGCGCCGGTGGTTCTCGAAAAGGGTTTTCTCGCCGAGCGGACGATCCAGGACGAACTCCTGCTCGTGCAGGACGAAAACGGCGCCGTCGCCGGGCTCATCTCGCGCGACGGACATTATCTCTCCCGCAAGGATCATGACTGGGTCGGCCAGATCGATTCCGTCGAGATCAAAGGCGGCTGGTACTGGCCGAACGACATCGACGGCAGGCTCAACATCCTCGGTCCCGACCTTGAACCCCTCCTCACGCCCGAAGCGGTCGAGAAGCTCGACGGCTTCGGCGTCGAGATCGTGCCGCGCGTCGACAAGGGCGAAAGCCCGGTACCGGTCGCGATCCTCGGCCAGACCTGGTGTCAGTGCAACGAGGAGGGCACCGGCCTCCTCCTCTCCGATGGCAGCATGGTGGTCGACAAATCGTGGGGCAACGTAAGCCTCCTGGAGGACGAGCCGCTCACGACCGACGAACCCCGCTTCGCCATCGCCACGGCCGAAGGCGTCGGCATGATCGACGAGACGGGCAAAGTGCTGCTGGAACCGTCACAGGATCACATCAGCCGCTTCCACAACGGCTACGCGCTGACCTCCCGCAACGGCGACATCCAGGCGCTCGGCCGCGACGGCACACTCCACGACATCCCCTCCGGGTTCGGCCTGAAGATCGTCTCACCCGGCCTCGTCACCTATCAGGAGACGGCCGCGGCCGATGATCTCCTCAGGCTTTACGACATCGCGGCCGGGGAGCCGGTGGGCGAGGCCCGCTTCCGCACGGTGCAGGACTTCGTCGAGGGACAGGCGATCGCCAGGACCGCCGAGGGCCGGCTCGGCGTCATCGACCAGAGCGGTGCCTGGATTATCGATCCCGATTACGCCGAGATCGAGCGCATCAACGGCAAGCTTTGGGCGGTGCGCGACGAACCCTCCGACGAAATATTCAGCACAAAGCCGAAGGCGATCGTGAATGCCGCGGGCGAGACGATCGTGGCGTTCACGCCCTCGCTGCAAGTCACAACCTGGCCGGACGGGCGTGTCGAAGTCCTGTCCCACGAGGCCGGTCTCCATCTCCTTCTGTCGGAGAACGGCGACGTTGAAATCGATGGCCGCGAGACGCAATTCGCCCGTGTCGGGCATTGGCTGCGCACCATCCGCCGGCCCGCCACGGGCTATCTGACAGCCGAAGGCGAATGGGCTCTGCCGCTCCGCCGCGGCGTCGGCTCGTCCTTCCACGGCGATCGCGCCCTCTTCGCCACCGCCGAGGGCGCCCATCTGATCGATCGCGACGGCGAGACGACGGCCGACCTCCCCACCGCGCAATGGGCGTGGCCCGCGGACGCCGACTGGCTCGTCGGCTGGAACGAGGATGAGGACAGGACGGTCTATGCCGACGCGCAAGGCGATGAGACGCTCAGCGTCGAGGGCCGCGGCGGTTCCTTCCGCAACGGCGTCGCGCTCAATCGTCCGAACCGGAACGAAAAGCCCGGCTGGATGGACCGTTCCGGCGATCGCCTTGAGATCGGCCGGTACCGCGATCTTTCACGCCCTGACGATGAGGGCCTCGCCTACGCGGCCGCGCAGGAAGGCCTTTACGGCTATATCGACAGCGAGGGCCGCTATCTCATCCCGCCCGTCTACCGCGATGCGTCGCGCTTCTCCGACGACCGGGCGATCGTCACGACCGGCGCCAACGCCATGATGATCGACAGAGAGGGCCGCCCCCTCGCCCGCGTCAACGAAACCTGCGGCGTGCGCGTCCTCTACGGCCCGGACAACCGCCGCCTCTGGCCGGAGAGTCTCCCCAAGCGCTGCCGCTGACACAGCTGGCGGGGGTGCTTGCACCTCCGCCAGCTCGCATATGTAAGAAGACGAAGAACCGGCCGGCTTCCGCCGGATCTTGAAGCGCTTTAGAGAAGGCCGGATGCAGCGCGAGCGCACCACGTCTCTGGCCACCGCCATCGTCTTTGCAACGGGCGTCCTGTGGGGATTCTACTGGCTTCCGGTCCGCGCGCTATCGGGTCTCGGCCTCCCCGGCGCCTGGGGCACGCTGGCGATCACCTTCGCCGCGGCTCTTCTTCTCTCTCCCGCAGCCATTTTCCGCCGCCACGCCATCGCCCGTGCCGGCCTCCCCGCTTTCGCCTCGGTCGCGCTCGGCGGCGCCGCCTTTGCGCTCTATTCCATCGGCCTCGTCTATGGCCGCGTGGCGATCGTCATCCTTCTTTACTTCCTGACGCCCGTCTGGAGCACGCTGATCGGCCGCTACGTCATGGGCTGGCCGACGCCGCCGATGCGCATCGCCGCCATCGCCGTCGGGCTTGTCGGTCTCGTCGTGATGCTCGGCGCCGATGGCGGTGTCCCGATGCCGAAAAGCACCGGCGAATGGATGGGGCTTCTCGCGGGCATTCTCTGGTCGGTCGCCACCACCGGCATGCGCACGAAATCGGGTCTTCAGCCGCGTGAGGCGGCCTTCGTCTTCGCCGTCGGCGCGGCGGCGACTGCGCTCCTTCTCGCGCCCGTCCTGGAGACGTGGCCGCAGCCGGACGGCATTCGCACCCTCCTCTCCCTCCTTGCGGTCACGCTTGCCGGCGGCGGCCTGTGGTGGGGCCTTTCCATCGCCGCGCTCATGTGGGCGACCGTCCGCCTGGAGCCGGCGCGTGTCGGAATCCTCTTGATGGCGGAGGTTCTCGTCGGGGCGACCTCGGCCGCTGTGCTCGCCGGCGAAGCGCTGCAGCGCCTCGAAATCATCGGCGGCGCCCTCGTCCTCGTCGCCGGCATTTTGGAGATCTGGCCGGTGCGCGGATTACGCCAGGAAACCGAAAGCCAAAGACGGTGAGCGGCGCCCACGCCGGAACCAGGCCATCACCCGTTTCTCCGGGCCGAATACTCAGAAAATGGTGACCCCGACAGGATTCGAACCTGTGACCCTCGGATTAGGAATCCGATGCTCTATCCTGCTGAGCTACGGGGCCTGATCGATCGCACCCGAGCCCCGACACGCGGCCGACGGGCACAGGCGCCAAGCTCCTGCTATCTACCGTCTCGAGGAAGAGCGAACAAGCCCCGCTTCCTTCGTCTTCTGTCGCGCCCCCCTCTGTCGCCCCGGCAAGTTCTGCGGACGCCTCTCATCGGTCGACATCGCCCCGCAGCACTCAGGCGCCGCCTCACCCAACACCCCAAGTCAATCACTTTACGAGTTAAAGAAACCGTCAGTTATCTTAGAAATCAGACCCGCGATTTTTGTTCTTAAAAGTCTCCCTTCACCGCCCTGTGACGCCGTCTTTCTACATCGACTCAAGACTTCTACTTGAACTCAGACGTTTTCCAGGCTCAGATATGCCGGCAAGCAAAAGACCGGCGACAAAAGCCGGAAACGACATCCGGGAGGAAACATGTCTGAGAGCAAAACGCCCGTATCGCGCCGATCTTTCTTGAAAGCCGGAACCCTCGCCGCGGGGAGCGCGGCAGGCGCGCTTGCCGCTCCGGCCATCGTCTCCGCCCAGGGCACGCAAACCTTGAAGATGCAGTCGTCCTGGCCCGCCTCGGACGTTTTTCAGGACATGGCGAAGCAATATGCCGACCGCGTCGAGGCAATGTCCGGAGGTCGGCTCAAGATCGATCTTCTGCCGGCGGGTGCCGTGGTCCAGGCCTTCCAGGTCCAGGACGCGGTTGCCGACGGCGTCATCGACGCCACCCACACCGTGACCGCCTATTGGTACGGTAAGAACAAGGCCGCCTCGCTCTTCGGCACCGGCCCGGTCTTCGGCGCCGACGCGTCGCAGATTCTGGCCTGGATCCATTTCGGTGGCGGCAAGGATCTTTACCGCGAGCTCGTCCAGGACGTTCTGGGCCTCAACATCGTCGGCTTCTTCGCCTTGCCGATGCCGACCCAGCCGCTCGGCTGGTTCAAGGAGGAAATCACCTCCGCCGATCAGATGAAGGGCCTCAAATACCGCACCGTGGGCCTTGCCACGGACATCATGCAGGGCATGGGCCTGTCGGTGACGCAGCTTCCAGGCGGCGAAATCGTGCCGGCGCTCGAGCGCGGCGTCATCGAGGCCTTCGAGTTCAATAACCCGACCTCCGACCGACGCTTCGGCGCCCAGGATGTGTCGAAGAACTACATGCTCGGCTCCTATCACCAGGCGGCGGAGTTCTTCGAAATCGCCTTCAACAAGGATCTCTTCGATTCCCTCGATCCCGATCTCCAGGCGATCCTGGAATACGGGGCGGAGGCGGCGAACACCGCCAATTACGGCCTCGCCATGGATCAGTATTCGAAGGATCTGCAGGGCCTCATCAACGAAGACGGCGTCACCGTCTCGCGCACGCCGGACGCCATCATGGCGGCCCAGCTTGAATCCTGGGACACCGTCCTCGAAGGCCTGATGCAGGACGAGTTCTTCGCCAAGGTGGTCGACAGCCAGAAAGCCTGGTCGGAGCGCGTCGCCTTCTACAGCCTGATGAACCAGGCGAATTACAAGCTCGCCTACGAGCATTACTTCCCCGGCAAGCTCGGCTTCTGAGACCTTTCGGCGGGGGTTTTGGGCCCCCGCCCCTCCTCCGTTTCCCAGCCCGATCCCGAGCGGTTTTCCGATGGAAGCCTATATCCGTTTCGCCGACAGGGTCTCCGCGTGGTTCGGCAAGGCCTTTGCCTGGTCGATACTCGTCATGACGTTCGGCGTCGGCTACGAAGTCTTCGTGCGCTATGTGCTCGGCGCCCCGACGAGCTGGGCCTTCGACATTTCCTACATGATGTACGGCGCGCTCTTCATGATGGGCGGCGCCTACACCCTGTCGCGCGACGGCCATGTGCGCGGCGACGTCGTCTACAGGCTCTGGCGGCCGCGCACCCAGGCGATCGTCGAGCTCGTTCTCTATTTCCTGTTCTTCTTCCCGGGCATCCTCGCCCTCATCTTCGCCGGCTGGAAATACGCCTCGCGCTCGCTCCGCTACATGGAAGTGAGCGTCATGAGCCCGGCCAACGTGCCGATCTTCCAGTTCAAGCTCATCATCGTCGCCGCCGGCATCCTGCTCTTCCAGCAGGGCATCGCCCAGGTCTTCCGCTGCATTCTGTGCATCCGCCGGGGCGCCTGGCCGCAGCACGAAAGCGATGTGGAGGAGCTCGAAGAGCAGCTCATCAAGGAACATGAGCGCGACATCCTCCACCATGGCGGCGAGGCGATCGACATCGTTCTGCCCGCGGGCCAGACCCGTAACATCTTCCACCGCGACCACCCCCGCCATCGCGACGAACGCGACGATAGCGGGCCGCCCGTTGAGCGACCCGGAAGCCCCGGCACGAAGGGCGAAAGATGACCGACCCGCAAATCGCCGTGGCGATGCTCGGCATCTTCATCTTCACCATCATGCTGGGCTTTCCGATCGCCTTCACCTTGATGGCGCTCGGTGTGGGCTTCGGCTACTACGCCTATTTCGACGCCGACCGGCAATGGCGCCTCTACGATCGTGCCCTCACCGACGGTGCGGATCTTTGGACGCGCATCGAAACCTGGCTCGGCGGCTTCTTCAACAATCGCATCTTCGATCTCTTCGTCAATCAGACCTATTCGGTCATGTCGAACGACGTTTTGACCGCGGTGCCGCTCTTCCTCTTCATGGGCTACGTGGTGGAGCGCGCCAACATCGTCGACCGTCTCTTCTCCACGCTTCAGATCGCGGCCAAACGCATTCCGGGCTCGATGGCGGTCGCCGCCCTCATCACCTGCGCGCTCTTTGCCACCGCCACCGGCATCGTCGGCGCCGTCGTCACGCTGATGGGGCTGCTGGCCTTCCCGGCGATGCTCAACGCCCGTTACAACACGAGCTTCGCCTCAGGCGTCATCTGCGCCGGCGGCACGCTCGGCATCCTCATCCCGCCCTCGATCATGCTCATCGTCTATGCGGCGACTTCGGGCGTCTCGATCGTCCGGCTCTATGCCGGCGCGCTCCTGCCGGGGCTGCTGCTCGCCGGCCTCTACGTCCTCTATGTCGTCGGCCGCGCCTGGCTCAATCCGAAGATCGCGCCACGCCCGCCCGAAACCGAAGAGATGCAGGTCTCCGGCTTCGCCTTGTTGTGGCTTCTGATCACCTCGTTCTTTCCGCTGGCGATCCTCATCCTCTCCGTGCTCGGCGCCATTCTCTTCGGCCTTGCGACACCGTCGGAGGCCGCAGCGGTCGGCGCCCTCGGCGGCCTCATCCTCGCTCTCGCCTACCGCGCCCTCACCTGGCAGCGGCTGCAGGAATCCGTCTATCTGACGGTCAGAACCTCGGCGATGGTGTGCTGGCTCTTCGTCGGCTCGTGGACGTTTTCCTCCGTCTTTTCCTATCTCGGCGGCGAACAGGTCATCTCCGATTTCGTCACCGGCCTCGACATCTCGCCGATCGTCTTCCTGATCCTCGCCCAGATCATCATCTTCCTGCTCGGCTGGCCGCTCGAATGGTCGGAGATCATCATCATCTTCGTGCCGATCTTCCTGCCGCTCCTGCCGCATTTCGGCATCGATCCCCTGTTCTTCGGCATTCTCGTCGCGCTCAACCTGCAGACATCCTTCCTCACCCCGCCGATGGCCATGTCGGCCTATTACCTCAAGGGCATCGCCCCGCCGCAGGTGCAGCTCGTCGAGATCTTCAAGGGTTGCATGCCCTTTCTCGGCATGGTCATCCTCGCCATGGCGCTCATCTACGTCTTCCCGGGGGTGGTCTACTGGCTGCCGAATCTCGTTTACGGACGGTGAGCGAATGGGGAGAACGAGATGACGGCCGAACGAACCTTGGATGCCTGCGAGTTGCGCGACCACCTCGCCCGCGGCGAGATCAGCGCACTTGCCGTGGCGGAGGCCTGTCTCGCCCGCGTCGCGGAGAAGGAAGGCGAGATCGAAGCCTTCGCCTTTCTCGATGCCGACCATGTCCTCGCCCAGGCGCAGCGTCTCGACGATTGGCGCAAGGCCGGCAAGCCGATCGGCCGCCTGCACGGCCTGCCGGTGGCCTTGAAAGACATCATCGACACCGCCGATATGCCGAAGGAAAACGGCACCGTGCTCGATGCCGGCCGCCGTCCGCGCCAGGATGCCTTCGTCGCCGCAAAACTGCGGGCGGAAGGGGCGATCCTCTTCGGCAAGACGACGACGACCGAGCTCGCCTTTCTCGCCCCGACGAAGACGCGCAATCCGCATGATACGACGCGCACGCCGGGCGGGTCTTCGGCCGGCTCTGCCGCCTCCGTCGCCGCCGGCATGGTGCCGCTCTCGGTCGGCACCCAGACCAACGGCTCGATGCTGCGGCCGGCGTCTTATTGCGGCGTCGTCGGCTTCAAGCCGGGCCACGGCGTCATTCCCCGCACCGGCCTCATCGTACAGTCCGAGCCGCTTGACACGATCGGCGTCTTCGGCCGCTCGGTGGAAGATGCGGCCCTCCTCGCCGAGGTGCTCCAGGGCTACGACGCCGGCGACCACGACACGCATCCGATCGCCCGCGACCGGCTTCTCGAGGCGGCGCGGAGCGCGCCTCCGGTGAAGCCGCAATTCGCCTTCATAAAAACGCCCGTCTGGGACCAGGCCGATGCCGACATGCAGGGCGCCATGCAGGAGCTCGCCAGCCTCCTCGGCGATCAATGCGACGAGGTCGAGTTGCCGGCCGCGTTCGCCAACGCCCATCCCGCCCATCGCCGTCTGATGATGGCGGGCTTTGCACGCAATCTCCGCCCCTGGGCCGAGCGCGGCTGGGATCAGCTCAGCCAGCACATGCAGGACGCCATCGAAGAAGGCCGCGAGATCAAGGCCGTCGACTATCTTGCCGCTCTCGACTGGCGCAACATCCTCAATGCCGGGCTCGACCGCGTCTTTGCCCGCTACGACGCCATTCTGACGCCGGCCGCGCCCGGCGAGGCGCCTGCGGATCTTTCAACGACCGGAGATCCCGTCTTCAACACCATCTGGTCGCTCTGCGGCGTGCCGGCGCTCAGCCTGCCACTGGCGAACGGGGCAAACGGCATGCCGCTCGGCATCCAGATCGTCGGCGCCCGCGGTCAGGAAGGGCGCCTCCTGCGCACCGCGCGCTGGCTGATGTATCATGTCGCCGCGTCGCCGGAGCCGGAGGACCGCCCATGACCGATTGGAGCAACCGGATCCTGGCTTTCGTGGCCCTTGCGGGTTTCGCTCTCTTCCTCTTCATCATCGCCTGGTGGGTCCGCGAGCCGGACCTCGTCATCGTCCTCGCCGTTGTGGTGGCGATGGCGGCCTATGATTTCTGGGGGCATCCATGGCGGCAGCGGCGGGCCGAGGAGCGCGCGCAAGGCGAGAGCGACACCTGAGTTTCCGGCCACGCCGCACGCAATTCTGCGGCGCCCTTCTCTGCCTATCGCTCGTCGCCTCGCCCCTGCCGGCGCGGGCGGACACCTGCGAACTCTCGGGCGGCGAACGTCTTTTGGCCGCTCGCGCCGAAGAGCCGCGCACCATCGTTACGCCAACAAAGAGTTTCGCGCTCGCCAGCATCGCTCCGCCCTCTCTTCTCGATGAGCGCCTGCCGGACGAGCCGATGCTCGCCGCAATCAACGATTTTCTGGTCGCTCGAACCGCCCGGGCGGTCCCGCTCTCCCAAAAGCCCGACCGCTGGAACCGCATCCCCGCCTGGATCATGACCGACAGCGTCTTCCTGCAGGAGGAGCTTCTCCGGCAAGGCCTTGCCGTCGCAGTTCCTTTTGCGGGTGACGCTCTCGGTGAGGCCTGCGCATCCCGGCTCTTCGCAGCGGAAGAAGAGGCGCGAAAAGCCGGCCGTGGCATCTGGAAAACCCCGGGCCTTGTCCACAAGGCCAAGGACGCAGCGGCGCTTTCGTCACAATATGGCCGTTACGGCATAGTGGAAGGGACCATCATTTCTGTTGGGAACCGGCCCTATCGCACCTATCTGAATTTCGGACGCGACTGGTCGCACGATTTCACGGCGGAGATTGACGGCCGGGACGTCCCGGTCTTCGGCGGGGAACAGCAACTTCTGGGCCTTGTCGGAAAGACCGTCCGTCTGCGTGGCTTCCTTGAGGAGAAAGGTGGCCCGATGCTTCTTCTGCGAAGGTCCTCGCAGCTTGAAATGATGGACGCGCTGCAACACCCCTGAGGTTTCGCAACAGAGGTCCCCAAGGCTGATGTTCAAGAGCTTGATTTGCGACCGAAAGACGCGCATGGGCGTTGGTATGCGCAGGTCGTTGCTCTCTCTGTTCGTCGTCGCCTTGCTCGGCGGTTGCCAATTGGGACCGTCTCCGAGCCAGCTCGGCCGTGTCGAGCCGGTCGCAGCTTTGCCTCAGCCGGGTCCGACGGTGTCGCCGGCCGAGAGCGCCATCGGCGCGCGCGAACATCAGCGCGTCCTCGCCCAATATGGCGGCGTATACAGCGATCCCGACGTGCAGCGCGAGACCGAGCAGATCGTCAAACGCCTCGTCGAAGCCTCCGACGAGCCGGGCCGCAGCTACCGCGTCACCATTCTGAACTCGCCCGTCGCCAATGCCTTCGCGCTGCCCGGCGGCTATGTCTACGTCACCCGCGGCCTGCTCGCGCTTGCCGACGACCGCGCCGAGGTTGCCGCCGTCCTGTCGCACGAAATGGCGCATGTCATCCTGAAGCACGCCATCGCGCGCGCCCAGAAGGCCCAGACGAGCGAGCTCGTGGAACGCGTCGCAACAGACGTCCTCTCCGATTCCAAGGCCGGGCAGTCCGCGCGTCTCAATTCGCGCATGACGCTTGCGAGCTTCTCCCGCGATCAGGAGGCCGAGGCCGACAGAACTGGCGTGCAGATCGCCGGCCGCGCCGGCTACGACCCCTTCGCGGCCTCCCGCTTCCTCGACAAATTGCAGCGCTATGCGGCCTTCCGCTCGGCAAGCGGCGAGAAGGACGATGCGCAGAACTTCCTGTCGTCGCATCCGGCGGCGCTTGAGCGGCGCGCGCTCGTCGTCAAGGCGGCTCGTCAGTTCGGGGCGCCGGGCGTCGGCGAACAGGGCCGCATTCCCTATCTCAAGGCGATCGACGGCCTCGTCTACGGCGACGATCCCTCGGAAGGCTTCGTGCGCGGCCGCGAATTCCTGCATCCGCGCCTCGCGATCGGCTTCAAGGTGCCCCCGCAATATCGCCTGGAAAACACGCGCGAGGCGGTTCTCGCCGCTGCCGGCCGCGATACGGCGATGCGCTTCGACGGCGTGAAGGCCACTGAAAATCAGAGCCCTGAATCCTATCTCGCCTCCGGCTGGATCAACGGTCTGGAAGAAGGATCGATCGAGCCGCGCACCGTCAACGGCCTTCCCGCCGCCGTCGCCACGGCCGTCGCGGGCGACTGGCAGTTCCGCATCGGCGCGATCCGGCTCGGCAGGTCCATCTATCGCTTCATCTTTGCCCAGCGCGGCGGTTCCGGCGACATCGACGCGGCCTTGTCGCAGACGCTTGCAAGCTTCCACCGGCTCGACCCGGCGGAGGTCGCGCGCCTGCGCCCGCTCAGGATCGATCTCGTCATCACCAATCCCGGCGACACGGTGCAGAGCCTCGCCACCCGCATGAAGGGCGTTGAACGAGGCGAAGAGCTTTTCCGCATCCTGAACGGCCTCTCCGACGACGAACCCATCGGCGCCGGCCGCATGGTCAAGGTCATCTCAGACTGAGGCACCTGATTGAGGCACGGGCGCTGCTCCCGGTCTCCCGGCAGCTTCGTCCCTTGCTTCAAGCCAGAAATCGCTCAGGTTGACGCCGTCCAGCCCGGACGGCTGCGGGGATCAGGCCGCGGCGAAACCGGCAAAAGCTGAGGCGACCCGCTCATAGACGTCGCGCTTGAACGGCACGATCAGTTCCGGCGTCCGCTCCAGGCGCTCCCAGTTCCATTGCAGGAATTCTGCCTTGTGGCCGTCATGCGGACCGATATCGATTTCCGCCTCGTTCCCCTCGAAGCGGAAGGCGAACCATTTCTGCGTCTGGCCGCGATAGCGCCCCTTCCAGACGGAGCGGCAGAGTTCTTCCGGCAGATCGTAGTGCCACCAGAGGGGCGATTCGGCGAGAAGCGTGACGGAGCGCATCGCCGTCTCCTCGTAGAGCTCGCGTTTGGCCGCCTCCAGTGGCGTCTCGCCACGGTCGATACCGCCTTGCGGCATCTGCCAGGCATAGCCAGAGGAGACACTCTCCTCGCCGCCCGTCCTGCGCCCGACGAAGACGAGCCCGTCGGCATTGAAGACGGCCAGGCCCACGCACGGACGATAACCTTCGAGCGGCTCCGCAAAGCCGGTTTCATGCAACATTTTTTCGTTCATTCCTCTTGCTGCGCCAGCGCGCTCACCGGCACGAACGCGATCCCGCGCGCCTCCGCCTCGGGGATCCATTCTGCCAGCGCGGACACCGTCGACGGGAAGGCGGAGGCCACGCCGACGGCGCGCCCCTTCTGCCGCGCGATCGCCTCCAGATCGTCGAGCGCCTTTGCAATCAGGGCCGGCTGCCTTTGCTCGTCGATGATCCGGTCGGCCACCACGACGGGCGTGCCGAGCGACGGGCCGAGCCGCGCCGCAACGCTCAGATCCGAACTGCCGTCGTCGACATAAAGAAGGCCGCGCTCGCCGAGATTGGCGAGAAGCGGCCGCATCGCATCCGCCTCGGCCGTGAACCGGCCGCCGAGATAATTCATGATGCCGGTATAGCCACCGGCCCGGCTCAAAATCCACGCCAGACTGTCGGCATTCGCCCCGCTTTTCGCACTGACGAGGAGCGTATGCTCCCCCGGATCGGTGCTCGGATAGCCGAAAGGCTCCATCGGCGCCTGCAGCAGGATTTCATGGCCGTCGGCGCGCGCATCGCCGGCCCAGCGATTGAGGCTCGATCCGGTTGCTGCGAAGGCGAAGGTGACGTCGCTCGGCAGGGCCCGGATGGCGCGCTGCGTGCCCGTCTGGCTGATGCCGAGCCCGCCGACGACGATGGCGATATGCGGCTGGTCGGGCGCCAGATAGGCCGGCCGCGCATAGGCTTCGCGCGGCATCGTGCCATCGTCGCCGATGCGCGGCAGAGGCCCGTAGGCGGAGCTTTCCTGCAATTCCGGAAGCGGCGCGCCGGCGAAGAAGGCAGTGCTCGATGGCGCCTGCTGCAAGGCCGCCTGCATGCGCTCGAAATCCGTTTGCGGCTCGGAAGACGCGGCAGGATCAGGCTGTGCTGGGTCGGTGAAGAGAGAGGCCGCATTCGACGGGGCGCTCGCTCCCGCCTGCGTCTCCCAGCCGGGAGCGGCAAGCGCCTGGCGGCGCGCATCCTTGAGGGACGTCTTGTCGATGCTGCCGGTCGTCTCGGGTCCGGCCCCCTTCACTTCGGCAACCGCGACGGCGCGCCCGCCATCGGGATCATCGACGAGCGCCGTCCACATCAAGGCGGTGACGAACACCACGCCGGCGAGAACCAGCGGGACATAGAAAAGCCAGCGCAGCACTCCCTTTCGGGCCGGCCGCGCCGGGCGTTTCAAAGGTGCATTGAGCTCGTCGGCCGCCATCGATTCCCGTCGGCTGGCTCATGCAGCGGGGCGAAATGCCCCGCTGATTCGTCAGTTAGGTATACCCTGGGACGGGTCTGCCGGAAACCGGTTGTTGACCTGGATGCCGCGCAGAAGATCGAGCGCATATTGCAGCTGCTTGTCGTCCTTGGCGTCCGCCGGGACATAGGCCGACGCCGCGGAGACCTTCTCCTCCTCGCCGTCCTCGCTCGACAGATGGCCGCGCAGATTGGCCTCGCCCGTCGCTTCCTCGCTGCCCTTCAGCTCTTCCGGCAGCTCCTGCACGACCTCGATGTCCGGCTCGATGCCCTTGGCCTGGATCGAGCGGCCCGAAGGCGTGTAGTAGCGCGCCGTCGTCAGCCGGATGGCACCGTTGCGGCCGAGCGGAATGATCGTCTGCACCGAGCCTTTGCCGAAGGAGCGCGTGCCGACGATCGTCGCGCGGCGGTGGTCCTGCAGCGCACCGGCCACGATCTCCGAAGCCGAGGCGGAAGCGCCGTTGACGAGAACGATGACCGGCTTGCCGTCGGCCTTGTCGCCGGCCCGCGCCGTCGCACGCTGCACGTCGTCTTCCTTGCGGCCGCGCGTGGAGACGATCTCACCCTTGTCGAGGAAGTCGTCCGACACGGCGATCGCCTGATCCAGAAGACCGCCCGGATTGTTGCGCAGATCGAGGATATAGCCCTTGAGCTTGTCCTTGCCGATTTCCTTCTTCAGCTCGCTGAAGGCGTCGTTGAGGCCGTCGGCGGTCTGTTCGTTGAACTGCGTGATGCGGATATAGCCGACATCGTCCTCGGCTCGGTCGCGCACCGAGCGCACCTGAATGATGTCGCGGATGATCTTGATCTCGAGCGGCTTCTCGACGCCCTCGCGGCGGACCGTCAGCGTGATCGGGGAATTCACCGGACCGCGCATCTGATCGACGGCCTCACGCAGCGATAGACCGGCGATCGGCTCGCCGTCGAGATGCGTGATCACGTCGCCGGCGCGCACGCCCGCTTTGTCGGCCGGCGTATCTTCGATCGGCGTCACGACCTTGATGAGGTCGTTCTCCTGCGTCACCTCGATGCCGAGCCCGCCGAATTCGCCGCGCGTCTGCACCTGCATGTCGCGGAAGCTCTTCGGATCGAGATAGCTCGAATGCGGATCGAGCGAGGTCAGCATGCCGTCGATCGCCGCTTCGATCAGATCCTTCTCCGAAGGCTCCTCGACATAATCGCTGCGCACGCGTTCGAAGACGTCGCCGAAAAGGTTGAGTTGGCGGTAGGTTTCAGAGGAAGCGGCCGTCGCCGAACCGGTCTGTCCGACTTGCACGACAGCGCCCATGGCCACCGCGCCAACCACCGCACCTGCGGCCAGCAGGCCCATCTTACGCATCATCCTCGAACCTCTTTTTGCTCGCGCCGGTCCCACCACGGATCCGGGTCGATCGACCGTCCATCCTTGCGAAACTCGACATATAGAACGGGCTGGGCGGAAGTGTGGTCAATATCACTAAGGCTTGCAAGCCGCTCCGCACCCATAACCGCGACCGGCTCCCCAGCCAGCACGAACTGGCCAAGTGCCACATCTATGCGCTCAAGCCCAGCCAGAACAACATGATATCCGCTCCCGACGTTCAGGATCAAGACCTGCCCGTAGCTGCGGAAGGGTCCCGCATAGACGACCCAGCCATCGGCGGGTGAGACAACACGCGCACCCGGGCGTGTGGCGATCGAAATTCCCCCGGCATGTGCCCCGAATTCGTCCTTTTCGCCGAAATGCGTCAGTATCGGGCCCGCCGCCGGCAGCGGCAAAATCCCGCGTGCCTTGTCGAACTCCACGGCCGGCGCCATGCGCGCCGTATCCTGGAGATCGCGCGCCGCCTCTTCGGGCGTCTTGTTGCGGGCAGCTTCCTCGGCCCGTCGCGCCTCTTCGGCGGCCCGTGCCGAGGCCTCGACCTCTTTTTCCAGCGAGCCGATCAGGTCTTCGAGCCCGCTCGCATCCTCGGCGAGCGCGGCCGCTTTCTTCTGTTCGTCGGTGAGTGCGGCCTCGGTTCTCTGGCGCTGCTCTTTCTTCGATTCGATCAACAGATTGATGCGCGTCTGCTCTTCGCCGAGCGTCGCATATTGCTTCTTCAGATCCTCGTGCTCTTCTTCGATCCGGGCCTTGAGCTGCGTGAGCTCGGCGAGATCCGCGGCAAGCGCCTCCGCCTCCACGCGAATATCCGGCAGAACGGCGCCGGCGAGGATCGAACCGCGGATCGCCTTCAAGGCATCCTCCGGCCGAGACAGGATCGGCGGCGGCGGCGTGCCGCCCATGCGCTGCAAGGCCGCAAGCACTTCGCCCAGAACTTCGCGCCGCGCTTCCAGCGACTGCCGCACCCCGTCCTCGTTGGCCTGCAGCCGGTCGAGCCGGATCTCGGTTTCCTGGATGCTGTTTTCCGCCCGGCGCAGCCGTTGCGCCGTCGCAATCAGCTCGCTGCTGAGCTTCGCCCGGTCTGCCTCCACCGTCTCAATCTCGCGGCGGAGCGCTTCCTGGCGTTTCTTGGAGACTTCGATCGAACGCCGCACCGCTTCGAGCTCGGCCGCCCGCGCCCGGCGTCTGGCTTCGGCGGACAGGGACATGCCCCCCTCCGTCACACCTTCGTCCGTAACCGCCGCCTCGTCCGGCACCTCCGTCTCGGTGGCGAAACTCGGCCCGAAGGCGAGCGGCAGCCCGGCGCAGACGAGCACCGCTGCCCGAATGCCGTTCCTCAGGATCCGCGCCCGATATGTCGGAGAGTGATTCGTCACCGTCTCACGATGCCAGTCGATCAAGGCCTTGCGCCACGCCTTTTGGAGAGACACCCACGCACGCCCGTCCGGTCAAGTGCGTTCTCGCAGGCGTCTTTCACACGCCCCGGCCCCTCATGCACGGCGAAACCTCACGCCCGGTGATAAGGATGCCCGCTCAAGATGGTGACGGCCCGGTAGACCTGCTCGGCGAGCATGGCACGGGCGAGCTTGTGCGGCCATGTCATCCGCCCGAAGGCAATGGCCGCGATCGCCTCCTGGCGCAGGCCCGGATCGAGCCCGTCCGGCCCGCCGATCACGAGACAAAGGCCGGAAACGCCCTTTTCCGCCTCGCCGCCGATGAGCCCGGCGAAATCTTCCGATGAGAGATTGCGGCCCGTCTCGTCGAGCGCGACGATCGGGTATCCGGCCGCAAGCTTTTTCAGGCTCGCAGCTTCCTCCGCCTTGCGGTCGTCTGCCCTCGAGGCGGAGGATTCGGCAATTTCGCGCACGCTGATCCCGCTGATACCAACGGAACGGCCGGCTTTGCCGACCCGCTCGAGATAGCGGGCCGCAAGGTCGGCTTCGGGTCCGGCCTTCATCCGGCCGACCGCGAGAACAAGGATCTGCAACGCGTGTAACCCGGCCTACTCAGCCCTGGACGCGGCGCTCCGCATAGGGCTCCGCCGACCACATCTTTTCCAGATTGTAGAACTCGCGAACTTCCGGACGGAAGACATGGACGATCACGTCCCCGGTATCGATCAGCACCCAGTCGCAATGGGGCAGCCCTTCGACGCGGGGAATGTTATGGCCGAGGCCCTTGAGCTCGCTGATCACCCTTTCGGCGATGGCGCCGACATGGCGATGCGAGCGCCCCGAGGCGACCACCATGTGATCCCCCAAAGCGGATTTCCCGGCGATGTCGATGGTCACAACATCCTCGGCCTTCGCATCATCCAGGCTCGAGAGGACGGTTTTCAGCTCATCCGCCGCTATAAGGTTGGCGCCGGCATGAGACGCGTGAGGCGCAAACATCGGAATGCTCGCCTCGCTCTGGCTAGTAGTCAGGAGTAAGATCCTCTTTCCTTCCTGCCGTGAATAGGCCGGGCCAAAAGTAAGCCACATGCCTACGGTGACGTTGTGTCACCCCTTAAAGATAGAAACGACACCATGACGGTTTCAAGTCCAATCTCTCCTGGAGAGGCCTGTCATGGACGATGTGACGCGAAAAATCGCGCTTTCCGGCATAGCCTTAGCGCAAGTCAGCCGCTCGCGGCCCGCAAAGCCGTCGACGAAACCGGCGTGCGCGGACCGGGCAGGACGACGAAGGCGGGCGCTCTCAGGTCGGCGAGGCAGGCCGCCGATTCGTTGCCCTGGCGATAAGGTGCGAGAACCCGCGCTGCCGGCGCGGCCAGCGGCGCGCTCAAAGACCCCGGCCGCGGGACGATGGCGATCGGCACGCTCGCGGCGATCTCCTGCCAGCTTTCCCACAGATGAAAGTTCTGGAGATTGTCGCCGCCCATGATCCAGACGAAGCGCGTCGCCGGCTCGCGCGCCGCAAGTCGCGTCACGAGATCGGCCGTGAAGCGGATGTGCCAGCGGTTTTCGATCGCCGTCACCTTGAAGCGCGGATGGCTGGCAATCCGCGCCGTCGCTTCCAGGCGCTCCCGCAGCGGCTTTAAGCCATGCGGCGCCTTCAACGGATTGCCCGGCGTCACCAGCCACCACACCTGATCGAGCTGCAAAAGCCGCAGCGCCCGCAGCGCCACCTGCCGGTGCCCGATATGCGGCGGATTGAACGAGCCGCCATAAAGCCCGATCCGCTGCCCCCGCCCATGCGGCGGGAGGCCCTCGTAAATCCGGCTGTCGCGGGCGATATGGATCGAACGGGAGATCGTTGCGCCTCGCGCCTAGGGCCGTGTCTGGCCGCTGCCATAAACGCAGTATTTGAAGCTCGTCAGCTGCTCCACGCCGACGGGCCCGCGCGCATGCATCCGCCCCGTCGCGATGCCGATCTCCGCGCCCATGCCGAATTCGCCGCCATCGGCGAATTGGGTGGAGGCGTTGTGCAGCACGATGGCGGAATCGACGAGCGCCATGAAACGGCGGGCGGCCGCCTCATCCTGCGTGATGATCGTCTCCGTATGCCCAGAGCCGTAGCGGGCGATATGCTCGCTCGCCGCCTCGACGCCGTTCACCACCTTCACGGCGATGATCTTGTCGAGATATTCCTTCGGCCAGTCCTCCTCGCTCGCCGCATGGGCCTGCGGGAAGAGCGCCCGAACGCTCTCGTCGCCGCGGATCTCGCAGCCGCCCATCGAAAGCGCCGACAGGATCGGCTCGAGATGCGTCTTGGCAACGGCCTGGTCGACGAGAAGCGTCTCCGCCGCCCCGCAAATGCCCGTGCGCCGGAGCTTGGAATTGACGGTCACGTCCACCGCCATCTGCAGGTCTGCCGCCTCATGCACATAAACGTGGCAGACGCCTTCCAGATGCGCGAAGACCGGCACGCGTGCCTCCTTCTGCACCCGCTCCACCAGGCTGCGCCCGCCGCGCGGCACGATGACGTCGAGATTGCCGGCAAGGCCTGCGAGCATTTCACCGACGGCCGCACGGTCGCGCAGCGGCACGAGCTGGATCGCATCCTCCGGCAGCCCGGCGACGCGCAGCCCCTCGCTGAGGCAGGCATGGATCGCCGAAGAACTCTCGAGCGAATCCGAGCCCCCGCGCAAGATGACGGCATTGCCCGCCTTGAGACAGAGCGCGCCCGCATCGGCGGTGACGTTCGGGCGGCTTTCATAGATCACGCCGATGACGCCGAGCGGCGTGCGCACGCGCGAAATCTTGAGCCCGTTCGGCCGCTCCCAGGAGGCGATTACGTCACCGACCGGATCGGGCAGCGCCGCCACCTCTTCAAGGCTCTTCGCAATCGCCTCGATGCGCGCCGCATCGAGCTTCAGCCGGTCGAGCATCGCCGGCGCGAGACCCTCCGCCTCGCCGCGCTGCATATCGCGCGCATTGGCCTCCAGAATTTCGTCGGCCCGTCCGCGTACGGCATCCGCCATCGCGCGAAGCGCCGTATTCTTCTCGTCCGTCGTCGCAAGCCCAAGCGGTCGCGAAGCCGCGCGGGCACGAATGCCCATTTCAGCCATCAAGGCAGCGGCGTCGTTGTTCTGTCGCAGGGCTGCGAAAACCATCTTCGTCTCCACGTTTTTGGAGGGGAACAAGTGCTGTTAGCGCGGCAGGCGCAAGAGGGGCAAGGTTTGCCGCTCACGTCTCTCGGAGCACGAGATCGTCGTGATGGACGATCGCCGAGCGCCGCACATAGCCGAGAATTTCGGAGATCTCCTTAGATTGGTGCCCGATGATCTGCGCCGCTTCGTCGGCATCGTAGCCGACGATGCCACGGCCGATCTCGATCCCCTCAGGATCGACGAGAAGCACCGTATCGCCGCGGGCGAAATGACCGGAAAAACCGCTGACGCCCGGCGGCAGCAGCGACCGCCCCGCCCTGAGCGCCTTCACCGCACCCGCATCGAGGCTGAGCGAGCCCTTCGGCTCCAGATGCCCCGCAATCCAGGCTTTTCGTGCCGTAGCGGGCGTCGTCTGCGGCCGGAACCAGGTGACGGGCGCCCCGCTGTCGATGCGCGTCAGCGGATTGAGGTGATGGCCGGAGCCGATCACCATGGCGGCGCCGGCCGCGACCGCAATCTTCGCCGCCTCGACCTTGGTGCGCATGCCGCCGCGCGACAATTCCGAGCCGGCGTCGCCTGCCATCGCCTCGATCTCGGGCGTGATCGCCGTCACCTCGGGAATGAGATGGGCATTGGCGTCCTGCGCCGGAGGGGCCGAATAAAGCCCGTCGACATCCGACAAGAGCACCAGAAGATCGGCGCCGACCATCGCCGCGACGCGCGCCGCCAGCCGGTCGTTGTCGCCGTAGCGGATTTCGGTCGTCGCCACCGTATCGTTCTCGTTGACGACCGGCACGACGGCCATCCCGAGAAGCGTCGTCAAAGTGGCGCGCGCATTGAGATAGCGCCGCCGCTCTTCGGTGTCGCCCAACGTCAGGAGCACCTGCGCGGCATGGATCTCGCGCGTCTGCAGCTCCTCTGCCCAGGCCTTTGCCAGCGCGATCTGGCCGACGGCCGCCGCGGCCTGCGCCTCTTCCAGCTTGAAGCGCCGGCCGTTGAGGGAAAGCCGCCCGCGCCCGAGCGCGATGGCCCCGGACGAGACGACGAGGCATTCCGCCCCCTCCAGGCGCAAAGCCGCGAGATCGGCGGCCAGCGAACCGAGCCAGTCGCGGCGCACGCCGCCGCCGCGCTCCACCAGAAGGGCGGAGCCCACTTTGACGACGATGCGCTTGTAACCCGATAGCTTTCTCATTGCCCCCTCGCCCGGCTCCCGGCACCGCAGCCGGCCCCCCCGACGCTTGCCCACGCTCCCACGCCGGGCAAAACCCGTCTCATCAAAGAACGCGCCTCATGAGAGCGGCGTCCATTCGCCGTCCTCTTCCGCGTCCTTCTTGCCGCCGCGCGGCAGCGCCGCAAGGCAGGCGTCGAGAACCTCCGAGACGCCTTCGCCCGTCCCGGCAGACACCAGGAACGGCTCTTTGCCCGACGCGTCGACGATCTCTGAAATCGCCACCTCCCGCGCGCCCTCGTCGAGAAGGTCGACGCGCGACAACGCGACAATGACCGGCTTTTCGGCAAGACCGTGGCCGTAGGCGTTAAGTTCTTCGCGCACCGTGCGATAGGCGGCCGCGGGATCGCCCGAGGCATCGACGAGATGCAGAAGCGCACGGCAGCGTTCGATATGGCCTAAGAACCGGTCGCCGATCCCCGCCCCGTCATGCGCGCCTTCGATCAGGCCCGGAATGTCCGCGAGCACGAATTCGCCGCCCTTGTGGCGCACGACGCCGAGATTGGGATGCAGCGTCGTGAAGGGATAATCGGCGATCTTCGGCTTTGCCGCCGAAACGCGGGCAAGAAACGTCGACTTTCCGGCGTTCGGCAGACCGACGAGCCCGATATCGGCGATCAGCTTCAGGCGCAGCCACACCCACATCTCCTGGCCTTCCTGGCCGGGATTGGCACGCCGCGGCGCCTGGTTGATGGAGCTCTTGAAATGGATGTTGCCGAAGCCGCCATTGCCGCCATGGAGAAGCTTCACCCGCTCGCCGACATGGTCGAGATCGGCGAGAATCGTCTCGTTGTCTTCGGCAAAGACCTGCGTTCCGACCGGCACCTTCAAGACCACGTCCTTGCCGCCGGCACCGGTGCGGTTGCGGCCCATGCCGTGGCCGCCGCGCTCCGCCTTGAAATGCTGCTGGTAGCGATAGTCGATGAGCGTGTTGAGCCCGTCGACCGCCTCCAGCCACACATCGCCGCCGCGACCGCCGTCTCCGCCGTCCGGCCCGCCGAATTCGATGAACTTTTCGCGCCGGAACGAGACGGATCCCGAACCGCCGTCGCCGGAGCGCAGATAGACCTTCGCCTGGTCGAGGAACTTCATGGCGTTCTGCCTCCAACGGTCTCAAATTCGGACCGGGTCACCTGCATGTCGTCGACATCGACGTCACTGTCGCGGGCCCGGCAATAGAGCGAATAGCTGCCCGACTTCGTAAAGCCGAGCTTTTCCAGAACCCGGCGCGAGGCGGGATTGTCGACGAAGACACCCGCCCCCACCCTCTCGGCCGGCGCATCGCCGCCGAAACCGGGTCGATCGAAGATCGCAGCCACCGTCGCGGCCAGCGCTTCCGTCGCATACCCGCGCCCCCAGAACGGCCGGCCGACGAAATAGCCGAGACGCGGCATCTTGCGCGGCGGCGTGCCCGATCCGGCGCGCTTCACCGTCACCTCGCCGACGATCTGCTTCCCGCAGAGCATCGTGAGATGGTGAAAACCCTCGTCCTGCTCCACCTGCTCGGAGCGCTGCACGAACGGCCAGGCCGGCATCGCCAGCATGCGCACCACCTCCCAATCGTTCTTGAGGTGATCGAGGGTGGCGAGATGACGGGTGCGCTTCGGCGTCAGAACGAGCCGTTCGGTGGTCAAATCGCTGAGCGGTGAATGCATCGTCTCGTCAACCTTGCGGGCCAGAACCTTGCGGCCTCTTCTGAGATTTCGGCAAAGGCCGGCGGGCGCCCCCTGCCCGGCAGCACCCGAGGCGGGCGAACCGCAAAACAGGGCCCCGAATCGAAAAGGGGAAGCGGTCGCCCGCTTCCCCTTCATCACTTGCGCTGGATCGGCGGGAGGCCGCGTCGCAACGCAGCTATTCGGCAGCCTCCACCGGCGGCAGCACCGAAATATAGGTGCGCCCCTTGAGGCCCTTGTGGAATTCCACGCGTCCGTCGGTCAGCGCGAAGATCGTGTGGTCCTTGCCAAGCCCGACATTCTGGCCCGGATGCCACTGCGTGCCGCGCTGGCGAACGATGATGTTGCCGGAGACGACCGCTTCGCCACCGAACTTCTTGACGCCGAGGCGCCGGCCAGCGGTATCGCGGCCGTTTCTCGAAGAGCCGCCTGCTTTTTTGTGCGCCATGGTTACTTCTCCTTCGATTCGTCAGCGAGGGTCTTGGCCTGCGCGACCCAATCCTCGTTTTCGGCCTTGCCCTTGAGCTTCAGAGCCTCGTCCAGCTTCTGAAGGTCGTCCTTCGAAAAGCCGGCGATCTGGTCGTAGCGCGTGACGCCGGCCGCATTCAGCTTCTTTTCCATCGCCGGGCCGACGCCGCTCAGCTTCTTCAGGTCGTCCGGCTCGCCCGCCGGCGCCTCGAAGACGGCACCGTCCGTCTCGGCGTCCTTGGCAGGCTTCTTGGCTTCCGCCTTTTCGGCCGCTTTCGTCTCGGCCTTCGTCTCCACCGGGGCGTCCGCCTTCGTCTCGGCCGGCTTCGCCTCGTCCTTCGGCGCCGCCTTCTTCGCCTTCGAAGGCTTCTTGCCGTCGGTCAGGATGTCGGTCACGCGGATGAGCGTGTAATCCTGGCGATGGCCGTTCTTGCGGCGCGAATTCTGCCGCCGGCGCTTCTTGAAGATGATGACCTTGCGGCCGCGCGTATGCTCCACGATTTCCGCGGTGACGGCGGCGCCGCCGACAAACGGCGAACCGATCTTCGGATCGCCCTCGCCGCCGACCATGAGCACCTCTTCGAAGGTGACCGTGTCGCCGGCATCGCCTGCGAGCTTTTCGACTTCCAGAAGCGTATCGGCGGCTACGCGATATTGCTTGCCGCCGGTTTTGATGACTGCGAACATTTCGTCCTCAATTCCCGTCCTGGCGGTGGCCCGCCGGATCGGCTTTTTGTTCAGTCTGAACCGGTTGATATGGGGCCGCTTGCGGCCAAAGCAAAACGGCGCCGGGCAAAGCCCACGCCGATATGTGCCGCATAAAGATCAGCAGGCCCCGAAAGTCAAGACCGCCGGCACCTTGAGCCCCCCTGAAGGCGCCCTCGTGAGCCCCCTACGGGCTTTGTCTCTGGCGGTTCCCTTTGCCCCCCTTTGTGCACGATCCATGCGGGCGGCTCTTGCAGGCGGCTCCTGCGGACGGCCCCGGTGGACGGCCTCGTGGACGGCCCTTGTGAAGGCCCCTACGCACTGCCCCCCACGGCGGACCGCCCCTCCGGGCGCTTTGCGTCCGACCTCCCCGCGCGTCCTCTCTATACCTCCGCTCGAGCCGCCCTTCAGGGTCCGATTAGAAGCAGCAAGACCGCCTCGAAACGTGGCAACGGCCCCGGAACGCCGCGCCGACAAATGCCGATCTTGCGACAGGCTTGCACTTTTCCAGGAAATCTTCCCGACACCCTTGTCAGACGCATCATGCATGCGTAGATACGCGGCGCCTCGAATAGCAGCGCCCGCGGAGGGGTGCCGGAGTGGTCGAACGGGGCGGTCTCGAAAACCGTTGAGCGCGCGAGCGTTCCGAGGGTTCGAATCCCTCCCCCTCCGCCATTTCCTAGCGCTTTCCCACGTATCGATTACCGGACTTAGCTGCCCGCGGGTATGAGCGGCTGTCTTGGATTTTCCAACAGTTTGCCGTCGCTACGCCGGAGCATTGGTTGCATCCAGGCTCCGACCGAGATCGACACCTCCCGCTTGCTCCCGTTTCTCCGGCGGAAGCGCACTATGAGCCTGGTTCCCGCGCGGCCGAAAGCCCGGTGAAAAGCGGAGGGCCGTGCCGTCAGCTTGCGAGCGGCGCGTCGGTGGAGAACCTTTGCTCCAGCATGCGCAAGATTTCGGCCCTTGACGTCTTGGCAGGAATTTCGAGGAGCGGAATCCCCGCCCGATCGAGGGCCAGGCGTTTGACCTCCATACGACTCAGTGCATCGTCGGACAGAGCATGCCCTGTGCCATGATATTCGACGGCTAGGGCGGGATTACCGAACCTGTCGATCAGCAGGAAATCCACCCGCTTGCTGTTGTAGGAACTGAACACCGCTTTCTGCATCCGGTCCTCAGGGTCATAAGACGTCTTGATGAAGGCTCCCATGGAGACCTCGAACGCCATGTGCCAGTCCGGTCGGTGGTCCTCTATCCACTGTTTGAGCGCATAGAGGACACGCACGGCCTCCTTGTTGACGGGACGCACCGCGCGCAATTCGGCCTGACGCATGAACTTGATCTGGTTCTCCACATCGGACACGTCGTTTTCCTCGAAGAAGCGCTTGCGGCGAGCATTCTCCTCCAGCCGTCGGGATTCGGCTTCGTGGAGGGTGACGTTCTCGCCTCGAAGCGTCTCGATCTGCTGATCGAGCGCATCGGCGTGGCGCCTGGCTTTGACGGCTTGGCTTTTCGCGCGCAAGGCTCGGATGAAAAACCCGGCCGCGAATCCGATGAGCAGAAGAAGGATCGTCGTCGTTTGCATCGTCAGAACCCGACTATCGATGTTCGACCTTCCAAGGGTCGATCACCGGAACACCTGCCGCATCGAAGGCGCTGGCGTCGCGTGTCGCGACCGTGAAACCATGGGCGGTCGCAATCGCAGCGATATAGCCGTCCGGCGTTGGAAAGCCCTTGCCGGCCTTGCGCGCAGCAACGGCGAGATCGGCATAATGACGGGCGGCATCGGTGTCGAAGGCGAGGATTCGACCTTCAAACAGCGGCAGCATCGCATCAACCATCGCTGCGAGCGTCTGCTTGCGCCGTCCATCCGGCAGCGCGCCGATGCCGAACAGGAGTTCCGCGACGCTCACGCTGGAGATGTAGAGGGTTTCGGCCACCTGTTCGTCCAGCCAGTCGCGCACGGCAGGGTCCGGCTCCGGCTTCATCGCCTCGGAGACGACGTTCGTATCCAGAACGATCATTCAAAGCTCATCGGCGTGGCGGCCGTCTTGTCGCGGGCCTGTTCCAGCGCCTCGAAATCGGCATTCGTCAGCCCGGCCTTGCGGCTCAACGCCGACAGGGCAGAGCCGAGGCGCAGGCGCTCGGCGGGACGCACGGCCGCTTCCAGAATGTCGCGCATTTCGGCTTCGGTGCTGCGGCCATGCTGCGCCGCGCGCACCTTGAGAGCGCGATGGGTCTCGTCCGAAAGATTGCGAATGGTCACCGCAGGCATCTGATGGCACCTCCGACCCGGTGATGGCAATGATATCAAAATAGATTAGGTGACATCATCCGACAAGGCGTGACCGTTATCGGGCGAACAGGGCGTGAGCGGACCCACAGAACCGGCAAAGGCATTCTCACGCCCGCGATTTCGCCCTAAAGCTCTCTGCGAAACGGAGAGACCCCTGCGATGAAAGCCGTCCTGTTCGAGAAATTTCAAGAAGCGCCCCGGCTGGTCACGGTGGATGACCCGAGCCCGGAGACCCATGGGGTCGTGCTGAAGGTCGCGGCGACCGGCGTCTGCCGAAGCGACTGGCATGGATGGATGGGGCATGACAGCGACATTGAGCTGCCGCATGTTCCGGGCCACGAGCTCGCCGGCGTCGTTGCGGCCGTCGGCCGGAATGTCGCCCGCTGGAAGGTGGGCGACAAGGTCACCGTGCCCTTCATCTGCGGCTGCGGCAGCTGTCCGGAATGCGCCGCGGGCCATCAGCAGGTCTGCCTCAATCAGGAGCAGCCGGGCTTCACCCATTGGGGCTCATTCGCGGAATATGTCGCCATTCACCAGGCCGATCTGAACCTCGTCGCACTGCCCGAAGGCATGGCCTTTGCGACCGCCGCGAGCCTCGGCTGCCGCTTTGCCACGTCCTTCCGGGCGGTGATCGATCAGGGCAAGGTGCGCGCGGGCCAGTGGGTGGCCGTGCATGGCTGCGGCGGGGTCGGTCTCTCCGCCGTCATGATCGCCTCGGCGGCCGGGGCGAACGTCATCGGCGTCGATCTCGATCCGGCAAAACTCGATCTCGCGAAAGACCTCGGTGCCGTCGCCGTCATCAACGGCCAGGAGGCGGATGTCCCCGCCGCGATCCAAGAGATCACCAGGGGCGGCGCGCATGTCTCCCTCGATGCGCTCGGCCATCCGGTGACCATGACGAACTCCATCCTCGGCCTCAGGCCCCGGGGCAAACACATTCAGGTCGGGCTGATGCTCGGCGAACATGCCGCCCCTGCCATCCCCATGCCCAAGATCGTCGGCCAGGAGATCGAGCTCCTCGGCTCTCACGGGATGCAGGCGCACCGCTATGGCGCCATGCTCGACATGGTGGGGAGCGGCAAGCTCGATCCCGCCCGCCTGGTGGGCGATCAGATCAGCCTTGCCGAGGCGCCCGAGGCCCTGATGGCCATGGACAAATTCCAGTCCGTCGGCGCCACCGTCATCACCCGCTTCTGAGACGGGCCGCAGATCTCTCATCGGAGCGTTCCGCATCGCGGCGAGGCTCTTCGGCGGGGGTGAGGAGCCCGCCTCATCAATCCTGAGCGGTCGGACGCACGACAATGCTGCCGATCTCGACATCCTCAGGCTGGTCGATGGTGAAGGCGATCGCCCGTGCGATCGCATCGGGTGAAATCGCCAGCTCGTCCTTGCGCTTTTGGATCGCGGCCTTGATGTCGGGATCGCTGATCGCACGCTCTGCAAACGACGTGTCGATGAAACCCGGAGAGACTTCCGTCGTACGCAGATTGGGCGATTCTTGCCGCAGCGCTTCGGTGGCGGTGCGCAGCGCGTTCTTGGTCGCCGCGTAGACGCCCATTGTCGGCACGATTTTGAGGCCCGCCGTCGAAACGACGTTGATGATATGCCCGCTTCCCTGACGGCCGAAAACGGGAAGTGCCGCGGCGATGCCGTAAAGCGCGCCCCGCAAATTCACGTCGATCATGGCGTCCCAATCATCGACATACAGAGAGGCGAAGCGCGAAATCGGGCCGATGCCCGCATTGTTGACGATGACGTCGAGCCGGCCGAAACGCTCGCAGGCGAGTTCAACCAGCGCGTCGAGGTCCGCGCGTCGGGTGACGTCGGTCGCACGATAGACGGCCTTGCCGCCCGCTCGCTCGATCTCTTGCGTCACGGCGGCGATCTCCGCCTCGCTTCGTGCGCCGAGCACCAGATGCGCTCCGTGCGCGGCAAGATGAAGGGCGGTCGCCCGGCCGATCCCGCGGCCGGCTCCCGTCAGGACGACGACTTTGTTGGCGATGGTCACGGTGAAGGCTCCGTCTCCCAATTGGAAGCACGAGCCTATGCGGCCATTCCCGGATGATCTATGCTCGATAAGCCATGTCTTCGTCGCGATACGCCGAAATATCCATGGATCCCTTCTCGCAGGTTCTGGCCGCGCTTGGCGCTCGGAGCGTTCGGGGAACGGGCCTAGAAGCCGCTGGAGACTGGGCCCTTGCCTTCGACGGGCGCGCCCGGCTGAAATTCGTGGCGGTGACCCGCGGCCGATGCTTTCTCCTCCTTCCGGGCCGGCCACCGGAGATGCTGGAGGAAGGCGATGTCGTCCTGATCGCCAACACGCGCTATGTCGTCGCCAGCGATCCGGCGGTCGACCCGATCGAAGGCATGCCGCTCTATGCCGGCCCGGGACAGGACGTGGTGCGTCTCGGGGCGGGCGACGAGACGGTCATGATGGGAGGCGGCAGCGGCTTTTCCGGTGGCAGCGCCGCGTTCGTCCTCGACGCGCTGCCGGCGTTTCTGCGCGTCGACCGGACCTCACCCGCCGCCGCGTCTGTCGCAACGACGCTGAAATCCTTGCGACATGAGGTCGACAGCAAGGAGCTCGGCGGCGCGCTCGTCGCCGAGCGGCTGGCGGAAATTCTCGTCATCGAGGCGGTCCGCGCCTTCGTCGCCACCCGTCCTGCAAACAAAGTCGGCTGGATCACCGCATTGGCGGATCCGCGCATCGGCAAGGCGCTCACGGCGCTGCACGGCGATGTCGCGCGCCGTTGGACGGTGCCGATCTTGGCGTCGGAGGTCGGCATGTCGCGTTCAGCCTTTGCGCAGCGTTTTGCCGATCGTGTCGGCCGCCCGCCGCTCGATTACCTCACCCGCTGGCGCATGGTTCTGGCACAGCACCAGCTCAGCGCCGGCGAGAGCGTCGCAGCCGTTGCGGCCGCGGTGGGTTACAGCTCACAAAGCGCCTTCTCACATGCCTTCAAACGAACCTTCGGCCATACGCCGAGCGCAGGCGGCTGATCGTCCCCGCCTCAAACGCGCAGCGCTCCGCCTGTTTCGATCCACGCCCCTGCGCGAGGGGCGACTGTCCCCAGGATAAGCCAGCGAAACGGCAGAGGAAATGGCGCCGTCTGCGCGAAACGGCGCTGCTGGCGCCCGGCGCGTCGGGCCGGAGAGCTCAGGGACAGAGCCCGCCACGCATCATGGCAAGGCGCACGCGCCTTACCGCATCTCAAATAGCAGACATGATCCCGTTACGCGGCGTTGCGGAAATTCATGAGATCGACGGCATGGCGGGCGATCATGAATTCCTCGTTGGTCGGGATGATCGCGACGGGAAGCGTCGCGGGTGCGGAGATGAGCGTCTCACCGCTTTCGTTCGCCGCCGCGTCGATCGAGATCCCGAGGAAGGCGAGGTACTCGCAGATCCGCGCCCTGACCGGAGCCGAATGCTCGCCGATGCCGGCGGTGAAGACGAGCGCGTCGAGCCCGCCCAGCGCACAGCAGAGCGCCCCGATCTCCTTCGCCACGCGGTAGCAGAAGAGATCGACCGCCTCTTTCGCCTCCGGCCGGTCGCTTTCCAGAAGCACGCGCATGTCATTGGAAATGCCCGAAACGCCGAGAAGTCCCGATTCCTGATAAAGGAGATGTTCCAGCGCATCGGCGTCCATCCCCATCTCGCGCATCAGATAGATCAGAATGCCGGGATCGAGGCTGCCGGAACGCGTCCCCATCGGCACGCCTTCGAGCGCCGAAAAACCCATCGTCGTGTCGATGCTGCGCCCGTCTTTGAGGCCGCAGAGGCTCGACCCGTTGCCGAGATGGGCGACGACCACCCGGCCCTCGGCCACCTCCGGCAGCGTCTCGCGGAGCTTGCCGGCGATATATTCATAAGAGAGGCCATGAAAGCCGTAGCGCTGCACGCCCTTCTCGCTCAATCGCCGCGGCAGACCATAGGTCTTCGCCATAAACGGCTGCGAATGGTGGAAGGCCGTGTCGAAGCAGGCGATCTGCGGCAGGCCATCGAAACTCTCGGCCAACACCCGGATCGCCGAAACGTTCTGCGGCTGGTGCAGAGGGGCGAGCGGAACCAGAGTTTCCAGCTCGTCGAGAACGTGGTTCGTCACCCGCACGGGATGATGGAAGCCGGCACCGCCATGCACCACGCGGTGCCCGGCGGCGAGAAGCGGCAGATCCGGCAGGCGGGCACGGATCCAGGCGATGAGATCGCGCAACAGCGGCGCAACACCGCCCGTATCGCGCTCCGCCCAGGATTCGCGGGCAAGCGAGGCGCCATCGACATCCTTGACGGAGAATTCCGCCGCCGTGCCGATGCCGGTCACCTGGCCGGAGAACAGAGGGGAAATGTCTTTCCCGGCATCGGCGACCTGAAAGACGGTGAACTTGATGCTGGAGGAGCCGCTGTTGAGAACCAAGAGGGCGCCTTCGCGCGACATTTCTGAGGGCATGGCAGACTCCATTTCACGCGACCGCGGCATGGTTGGCGACGAGAGAGGCGAGCGCACAGGAGGACAGGCGGGAATCGAGGCTGTCGGCGCGGCTCGTCAGCATCACCGGAACGGCGGTGCCGAGAACGATGCCTGCGACCTCGGCACGCCCGAGGAAGGTGAGTTCCTTGACGAGCATGTTGCCGGCCGCGAGATCCGGCACGAGCAGGATATCGGGACGGCCCGCGACTTCCGAGACGATGCCCTTGGTTTGCGCCGCTTCGGCCGAGATCGCATTGTCGAAGGCGAGCGGCCCGTCGATGATGCCGCCGCGGATCTGGCCGCGATCGGCCATCTTGCAGAGCGCCGCCGCATCGACGGTCGACGGGATCTTCGGATTGACCGTTTCGACCGCGGAAAGAACCGCGACCCGCGGCGCCTCCACGCCCAGCGCCCGCGCCAGGTCGATGGCGTTTTGCGCAATATGCGCCTTGTCTTCGAGCGTCGGCGCGATGTTGACGACGCCGTCGGTGATCATCAGCGATTTCGGATAGGTCGGAACGCGCATCATGAAGACGTGGCTGATGCGCTTCGACGTGCGCAGGCCGCGGTCGCGCTTGACGACGGCGCCCATCAATTCGTCGGAATGCAGCGCCCCCTTCATCACCGCGCCGGTCTCTCCTTCCCGGGCGAGATCGATGCCGCGCGCCGCAGCGGCGGCCGCATTCGGCGCCTCGACGATGCGCAGGCCCGAAATGTCGATCTCGTGGGCGAGCGCGAGCTTCTCGATCATCGCGCTCGGACCGACGAGCACGGGATCGATCAGCGCCTCGCGCGCACCGTCGGCCGCACTGCGCAGAGAGGTCTCATCGCACGGATAGATGACGGAGGTCGGCAGCGGCGGCAGATGCGTGCACAGCTCTTTGAGGCGGGCGAGCTGCGAACGCGTTTCGGGGATCTGAGAAAAGGCAGTCATGGGAAAAGTCCTAGGATAAGCGGGGGGCATGAACGGGGGGACGAACGGGCGGAGGAAGCGGGCTCCCTGCCGCCTCCCGCCCGGAAGTGTGGACGGGCGGGAGGCGCGACCGCCGGACCGATCTGGAATGGGAGGGAGCTGTCGGGCCGGAGGTCGGGGGGAGCGAGGGAGGAGGATGACGGGTGGTTCAGCGCCTCAATCGCGAGCGACGCAGAGCGCCATGCCCATGCCGCCGCCGATGCACAACGTGGCGAGGCCCTTCTTGGCGTCGCGGCGCTGCATTTCGTTGAGAAGCGTCACCAGGATGCGCGCACCGGAGGCACCGATCGGATGGCCGAGCGCGATCGCCCCGCCATTGACGTTGACCTTGTCGGTGTCGAAGTCGAGCTCGGTGTTGACGGCGATCGCCTGGGCGGCAAAGGCCTCGTTCGCCTCGATAAGGTCGAGATCCGTGGCCGACCATCCGGCCTTGTCGAGCGCCTTGCGCGAGGCCGCGATCGGGCCGGTGCCCATGATCTTCGGATCGACGCCGGCGGTCGCCCAGGAGACGATGCGGGCCATCGGGGTCGCGCCGCGCTTTTCGGCCGTCTCCGACGACATCAACACCACGCCGGCCGCGCCGTCGTTGATGCCCGACGCATTGCCGGCCGTGACGCTGCCCGATTTGCTGAAGGCGGGTCTGAGCTTCGCAAGACCTTCCGGCGTCGTGTCGGTACGAATGAATTCATCCGCATCGACAATCGTCTCGCCCTTGCGCGAATGCACGCTCACGGGAACGATCTCGGCGGCGAAACGACCCTCCTCGCGGGCTGCTGCGGCCTTGCGCTGCGAGGCGGCGGCAAAAGCGTCCTGCATTTCGCGGGTGATGCCGTAGCCGTCGGCGACGTTCTCCGCCGTCATGCCCATGTGATAATCGTTGAAGGCGTCCCACAGGCCGTCCTTGATCATCGTATCGACCATCTCGGCCGGCCCCATCTTCACGCCCTTGCGCAGATAGGTGGCATGCGGGGCAAGGCTCATATTCTCCTGCCCGCCGGCAATGATGACATTGGCGTCGCCGCAGGTGAGAGATTGCAGGCCGAGCGCCACGGCGCGCAGCCCCGAGCCGCAGACCTGGTTGACGGTCAACGCCGTCGTGGTCACCGGCAGCCCGGCCTGGATCGCCGCCTGCCGCGCCGGGTTCTGCCCGAGCCCCGCCGTCAGCACATGGCCGAGGATCACGTCGTCGACCTCCTGCGGGGCGAGCCCCGCGCGGCTCAGAAGCGCGCGGATGACGACGGCGCCGAGCTCTGCTGCCGGAACCGTGGAAAGCCCGCCTGCGAACGATCCGATGGCGGTGCGTGCGGCTGCGGTGATTACGATGTCAGTCATGATGGGATGTCCCATGAGAAGAGGTTGCTGCGACCCCCTCCCCGCCCCGTTGAAGGCGCCCGCGCTTTCTGCCGGGCGGCCATGGTGCCGGGAGAGGATTTTTGTCGGCGGTCGCTCAGGCGGCCACCTTCATCTCGCCCACGGCGTCGGGAACGATGAGGCTCGCTTCGGTTGCCGCCAGGACGTCCTCGACGCTCGTTCCGGGTGCGACCTCGCTGAGGACGAGGCCGTCCGCGGTCGGGGTGATGACCGCCATTTCCGTCACGATCAGATCGACGCGGCGCTCCGCCGTCAGCGGCAGGCTGCATTCCTTGACGATCTTCGGCGCGCCCTTGGCGGTGTGCGTCATGGCGACGATCACCTTCTTCGCCCCGGCGACGAGGTCCATCGCCCCGCCCATGCCCGGCACCATCTTTCCGGGCACCATCCAGTTGGCGAGATAGCCGCGCTCGTCGACCTGCAGGCCGCCGAGCACCGTCACGTCGAGATGCCCGCCGCGGATGAGGCCGAAGGAGAAGCCGGAATCGAAGCCCGCCGCTCCCGGCACGGCACCGATCGGATTGCCGCCGGCATCCGTCAGATCGAGATCTTCCAGGCCCGGATGCGGCAGCATGCTCATGCCGATGATGCCGTTCTCGGACTGAAAGAAGACCTCCAGATCCTTCGGCAGATAGGAGGCGACGAGCGTCGGCATGCCGATGCCGAGATTGACGAGATCGCCGGATTTCAGCTCCTGCGCGATCCGCTTGGCGATCAGAACCTTGTTATCCATGGCAGGCTTCCTTCGAGACCAGATAGTCGACCAGGACATGCGGCGTGGCGATCACATCGGGTGCCAGCGTTCCGACCGGGACGATCGCTTCGGCTTCGGCGAACACCTTGTCGGCCGCCATCGCCATCAGCGGATTGAAGTTCCTCGCCGTCAGCGAATAGGTGAGATTGCCGAGATAATCGGTGAGCTTGGCATTGATGAGCGCCACATCGGCGCGCAACGGCTTGGCGAGCACATAAGTCTCACCGTCGACCTCGAGCGTCGTCTCGCCTTCGGCCGCCAGCGTGCCAACGCCAGTGCGGGTCAGAACCCCGCCGAGGCCGAAGCCGCCCGCCCGGATGCGCTCGGCGAGCGTGCCCTGCGGCACCAGCTCCACGTCGAGCTCCTCGGCGATCATCAGCTTCTGGGTGATCGGATTGGTGCCGATATGGCTGGTGATGACCTTGCTCACGAGGCCGGCATCGATGAGCTTGCCGATGCCGATGCCGGGTTTCGCCGTATCGTTTGAGATAATCGTGAGATCGGACTTCTTCTGCCGCACCAGGGCATCGATCAGCCGCGGCGGCGTGCCGGAGCCCATGAAACCGCCGATCATCACCACCGCGCCGTCTTCGATCCGTTCAACGGCATCGTCGACGCAGATGACTTCGCACATGATATTTTCCTTGCCTGCGAGAGGGTTTCTTCGGGGGAGGACCGGTCTGCGCCGAAGGCCTGCCGGAAGGGGGGAGTTCCTCCCCCGAAGAGGGGCTCAGACGTCGCTGTCGGGGATTTCCAGCGCCAGAAGCGCGGAGCCGAGACATTTGCCGTGCGGGTCGAGAGCGAGCGAGCGGGTCACGCCGCCGCCGAGCGCTTCGTACATGACGAAGTTCAGGGCGCCGATGCTGGGCAGTTCGTAGCGGACGACGTCGCCGTGGACGATGCCCTTGAAATGCTCCTTCACCCGTTCGGCCGTCACATGGGCGGCAAGCCGCGCATAGTCTTTCTCGTCATAGGCAATGACCGAGATGTTGGAGATGTCGCCTTTGTCGCCGGTACGCGAATGGGCAATGTCGAAGAGTTTCATGATTGCACCTCAATGATCTGGATCCGCGGGGTCACGGCTGCCCGTGGCACGAGGGCGGAAAGCATCGCCACGACCTGGCGGGCCGATTTGGTCGCACCGCCGCCGCCGGCCGGGCCGTTCGTGTAGAGGGTCTCCACCTCGTTGCCGATGCGCACGGCCTCCTTCATGCTCTCGCAACGGCCGGTGACGCGGGCGCGCACTTCGGTCGGCTCGGGCTGGGGCGCGAGGACGTCGCGATGGATGGCGTTGACGCCGATGAGGTCGTAGCGCAGCTCGCTGCTCTGCAGTCCGATGATGTCGAGCCGCTCCTGGACGATCTCGAGAGCGAGCTTCGCCCGGGCCAAGGCACCCGGCCCCGCATAGGAGATCTGCCCCTCGCCGATATACCCGTTGACATAGCCGACGGAGACCTTCAGCGTCGCCGGCCTCTCACGGCCCGTCACGCCCTCGACCCGGACCCGGTCCGGGCCTTCCTGGGTGAAGGTGATCTGCGAGAAATCGGCCGTCACGTCGGGCGTCAGATAGCTCTTCGGATCATGCACCTCGTAGAGGATCTGCTCTTTGCAGGTGTCGGTCGTGACGTGACCGCCCGCGCTCTCCACCTTGGTGATGACGAAGCTGCCGTCCTCGCTGACTTCCGCGATCGGGAAGCCGAGATGGCCGAGACCCTGCACGTCCTTGCGGCCCGGCTCTGCGAAATAGCCGCCGGTGACCTGGCCGCCGCATTCCAGAAGATGGCCGACGGCCGTCCCCTTGGCGAGATGCGCCCAGTCGTCGAAGGCCCAGCCGAACTCCTTGATCTGCGGAGCGAGGAACAAGGCCGGATCCGCAACGCGGCCGGTGATGACGACATCGGCCCCCTGCTCCAGCGCCTCCACGATCGGCGCGGCACCGAGATAGGCATTGCCGGAGACGAGCACGTTCGACATCGACGCCGCCGGCTGCCCGGTCTCGGTGATCTTGATGTCGCCGGACTTCAGGGTCTCCAGAACATCGTCGCCGGAAACTGCCGCGATCTTCAGGGAGAGCCCCTGCGCAGCCGCGATTTCCCGGGTCTTTTCGGCCCCGGCTTCAGGGTTCGCCGCGCCCATATTGGTGATGATCTTGATGCCCTTTTCGGCGCAGACCTTGAGAACGGCCTCCATGCGATCGGACAGAAGGGCGTCATAGCCCTTGGTGGGATCGGCGAGCTTCGCCTTCTGTGCGATGGCGATCGTGCGCTCGGCCAGGCACTCGAAGACGAGGTAGTCGATCTTGCCTTTTTGGGCGAGCTCGAGCGCCGGCTCGATGCGGTCTCCGGAATACCCGGCACCGGCACCGATACGAATGGTTTTCATGATGAAATACTCCTGGAATGAAACGTCAGGCTCGGAGCGGGCCGGGCGTTAGAAGGGGAAGACACCGATCAGGGCGGCGCAGAACGTCATCAGGACGGAGGCGCCGAACAGGAAGGGGATCGCGAATTTCTGGTGTTCGCCGAGCGAGATGCCGGTCAGACCGACCACCAGGAAGGTGGCGGGGGTGAGCGGGCTCACCGGGAAGCCGGTGGTCATCTGGCCGAGGACGGACGCCTGGGCGATTTCGATCGGAGCACCACCGAAGTTCTCGTAGACATGGGCCACGACCGGCATGACGCCGAAGTAGTAGGAGTCCGGATCGAACAGGAGGCTGAGCGGCATGGCGATGATACCGAGGCCGAACGGGATGTGCTGAGCCATCGCCTCCGGCACGAAGCCGGCGGCACTCTGCGCCATCGCGGTCAGCATGCCCGTACCGCGCATAATGCCGGTGAAGGAGCCCGCGGCGAAGAGGATCGTCGCCATCATCAAGGCCGCCTTGGCATGGGCGTCCACCCGCGCCTTCTGATCGTCCACGTTCGGATAGTTGATGACGAGGGCGACGACGGTGCCGATCATGAACATGATGGCGGCAGGAACCACACCCGACATCATCGTCCCGAGCACGCCGAGGGTGAGCAGGATGTTGACCCAGAAGAGCTTCGGACGGCGGGTTTTCTGTTCCGCTTCGGTGAGCACGCGGCCGGTGACGACAGCTTCGCCGGTGGCATCGGCCCCGCCGGTCAGGCCGAGACGCTTCTCTTCGCGCCGCCCCATGATGTAGGCGGTCGTGAAGGTGAACAGGAGACCGACGACCTGCACCAGAATGAGCGGGTTGAAGATGTCGGTGACGGGAACGCTGAGAGCGGCGGAGGCGCGCAGCACCGGGCCGGTCCACGGCAGGAAGTTGACGCCGGCGGCGAGTGACGCGACCAGAGCCAGAACGCGACGATCCATGCCGAGCCGGTCATAGAGCGGCAACATGGCAGGGATGGTGATGAGGAACGTCACCGCACCCGACCCGTCCAGATGGATGATCAGCGCAAGCAGCGCCGTCCCCATGACGATGCGTGTCGGACGCAAGCCGACGGCCTTCAGGATCCGGTCGATGATCGGGTCCATCATGCCGGCGTCGGTGACGATGCCGAAGAAGACGATCGCGAAGACGAACATCGCCGCGACCGGAGCAATTCCTTTGAGCCCATCGACGATGAACTTTGCGGTCTCAAGACCGAAACCGCCAAGGAGGGCGGCAATCAGAGGCACGAGGATCAGAGCGACAAGCGGCGACAGCCGGTTGGTCATGATCGACGTGAGCAGAACGAGGATTGTTATGAGTCCGAGTAGAGCCAACATGGCTTGACCTCAACTGGCTTGCCCCAAGTAACGTATATGTTGGTTCAAGGGGCCCGTTTTTGGGATCTACTGATTTAACAGAAAATACAGGCGCCACTTCTCGTGCGGATTTACCGTCCGCATGACAAAGATATACGTCGCTTAACTGCTTTTGATCTGAGGCAACCTCATCTCAGGAAGAGAATGTGTCAGAAGAGCGACGTTTAAGGAATTGAATTTATTGGAACGGACTAATAGGAAAAAATTATAAATGGACACCTTGGCCTCGCTCTGAGCCGGCGAAGAATGCCCGAAAAATGAGCGCCTTACGTCGACGGCACGCTGTTCCGAGCCTTCGCCCGGCGAACACGCCGAAAGCCGGCATGTCCTTACAGCAGAATTGAGTACACTCCAGAGCAGCCGGCTCACCAGCCGTTGAATCGGGATGGAGCCTTGCAGGCATTCCACCTCCGCTTGGGCCCGCGGAACGAACAACGAAGGGGAAAGCCGATGCGGCTGCACAGGAAATGTTCTTTGCCGGAAAAACGGGCGGACGCGACGCATGGGCCCCCGCCGACAGAGCTATGGCCTGGCAAGTAATACGGTTTTCGCCATGCCGAGACCGCCGGACGGCCATCGGCTCGCCGCCTTTTCGCCCAAATGACAAATGTGGGCGACGCCCCTTTCGCGGTCACCGAAGAACGCCGAGGGTCTTCCCTCTCCGTCCCCTCTCTTCGCCTTATCAGGAGACCTTGCGTTCCACCGCTGCGATCGGCTCCGAACGGCGCACGGAGCGGAAATTCGCGCTCGGAAGGTTGCCCGCCGTGTCCTGCACCGCCTGGATGAAATGCTCCACGACCGGGCTCAGATAGCGGCCCGATTTGCGGATGATGCCGACGCGGCGGTTGAGCCAGGGCGCGTCGATGCGTTTGAAGCCGAGCCCCATCGTATGGCCGGAATCAACCGCCGATGTCGGCAGGATGCCGATGCCGTAGCCCGCCCGCACCATGCCGAGCGCGGTCGACATGTAGTTCACGTCGCCGGCGATATGGACTTCCACCCCCTCACGCGCGAGCGCGCGTTCGAACAGCACCCGCACGCTGCTGGTGCGGCTCGTCAGGATGAGCGGATAGGGCGCGCAATCCTTGATGGTCAGCACCGGCGGCGCGTCCTCGATCGGATGCCCCCGGCGGAAGAAGGCGCAGATATGGTCGGTGATGAAATTCTCGACCTTGATGTCGCGGTCGGGCGTCAGACGGATGCCGATGCCGAAATCGACCTGTTCGGCCTTCACCATGTTGATGATGTCGTCGGCAACCACGTCGCGGATGCGCACGCTGATATTGGGATGCGTGCGCCGAAACGAAACGAGCGCCTTCGGCAGAAGGCTGGCGGAGACGGAAGGAAGGGCGGCCACGCGCACCGCCCCGCGCCGCGCATAGGCGAGATCGGTGCTGGCGATCACCACGTCTTCGAGGTCGGTGACGATGCGTTCAAACATCGGCAAGAGGTTGCGCCCCGCCGGCGTCAGCGACACCTGTCTTTTGTTGCGATCGAAGAGCTTGATGGAGAGGACCTCTTCAAGCTGATTGATCTGCACCGTCAACGCCGGCTGCGAGATGTTGAGATCTTCCGCCGCCCGGGTGAAGCGCAGATGCTTCGCGACGGCGAGAAAGGCCCGAATCTGGCGGACATTGGGTGTCCGTACCGGAGAAACTCTCGCCATATCAGCCTCGCTGAACCCAAGGGGGCGCCGATTGGCGCCGGTGCCGCCCGCCGTCGACGGCAGGCGCTCGCAGCCGCATCGAGCGGACATTTCGGTCCCGAACGCTGGCACCAGAGTTGCGCGAAGAGCACCAGAAAGAACCGCGCCGCTCTTCTAACTCATTCTTTCCACGCAAGAAACGTTCTGCAACGATCGCACCGACGCAGAAAGTCGCAGGCCGGCGCGGAAGCGGTTGATCCGCCCGATCTTTTCGCTGCGCCCCGCAACCGTGGCGGCAGGCCCAGACCTCGGCGGAACCCTCAGGCGCTCGCCACCCGCATCAGCACGAGCCCCGAAACGATCAGGAGCGCAGCCAAAATCCTCACCGCATTCAGCGGCTCCCCGAGAAAGACGATCCCGACGACGAACGCCCCCATCGCGCCGATGCCGGTCCAGATCGTATAGGCGGTGCCGAGCGGGATGCTGCGCATGGCGAGCGCGAGAAGCCACAGGCTCACCGCCATGGCGGCCACTGTAATGAGGGTCGGGACGGGCCGGCTGAAGCCATCGGACTGCTTCATCGCAAAAGCCCAGACGACCTCGAGAATACCGGCGACGACGAGATAGATCCAAGGCACGAGCCCCTCCACATCCGATGGGCCAGGCCGTCCTGGACATTGCAGCCCGAAATGAGCGACCCGAGCTGGGCACCCCGAAACGGGAGAGGTCGTCCTCCTGTGTGCGGGCAAGCCTATCGGCCGCGGCCTCCTCCGCCAAGGCCCCCTGCCGAACCCCCGGGAAGGGCCGTCAAAACACCGCGTGGTCGCCGCGTTCCACACGCGCCTCGCCTTTGACGAGCCGCGCATAGAAATCGAACAGCGTCTCGGTGCCGTAGGACGGCGTCGCCGCCGCGTCGTAGCGCCCGGTCTCGGGATTGAGGAGCAGCATCGATTCCGTCGCATAATAGCGGCCGATCCGGGCGAGCTCCGCCTTGGCGCGCAGCTTCGGCGAGAACCTGCCAAGCCCGCTCAGCCCGGCGATGATCGCATCCATCAGCGCCACCGGCACATGCTTGAATTTCGGCTCCTTGCCCAGAAGCTGAAACAGCCTTTCCCCCTGCTCGATCGGCGTCACCGCATCGCCCGGCCCGCCGATCGGCAGGATCTGGTCGTGGCGGTTGTCGTCATCCACGCATTCGGCGAGATAGCGCCCGAGATCGTCGTCGCTGATCGGCTTGCACGCCGTCAGCCGCCCGTCGCCGAAGAGAAGATAGGGCTTTCCGGCGCGCAGCCGGTCGATCTGGCCGGCAAGCGATTTGAAGAAGGCCGTCGGCCGCACGATCGAATAGGTGAGCCCCGACGCGATCAATTCCTTCTCGAAGGCGAGTTTTGCCTGCTGGAAGGCGAGAAGCGGTTTCTGCACGCAGATCGCCGACAAGAGCACCATCTGGCTCACGCCGGCCTCCCGCGCCGCGACAAGGGCGTCTGAATGCGCCTGATAATCGATCGCCCAGGCATCCTTCTCACCGCCGGTGCGCGAGGCCAGGCAGGAGACGAGAACGTCGAAAGCCTCGCCGGAAAACCCGTCGCGTCTGAGCGAAGCCGGGTCAGTCACCTCGCCGAAGCGCAGTTTTGCCCCCTCCAGAAGCTTCGCCGTCCCCTCCGGCGTCAGCGCCCCGCCGACACCGGCTTTCGGCCGCACGAAACAGACGACCTCATGGCCGCGGGCCATGAGCGCCTTTACCGTGGCACGGCCGATCGTCCCGGTTGCGCCCAGAACGAGGATGCGTTTGGGCTTCAGATCGCTCACATTCTGTGGATCCGTCATCGCTTCGCCAACAGGACTGGCATGGCGCAAAGAAAGTCGTGCATCGCGTCAGCTAGCGGACCGAACCGACTGAACGCAATGGGACAAGACCTCGCTGCGGACCCGGGACAAGGCTCACCCGCCCCGCCTGCGCACCCTCACCCGCGTTCGATCGTGACCTTCACGTCGCTCGGCCGGCCGAAATAGGGTGCCGATGTCACCAGCACGTCGCAGCCCGTCGCCGCGTAGCGCGCCGCATTCGCCTCGTTGACGCCGCCGGCCATCGCCACCACCGGCCGCGGCGTCAGGCTGGCCACCCGCCGCACCATCTCCGCAACCGCCTCCGGCTCGAGCTTTTCCAGCTGGATGACGTCGGCCCCGGCCTTCGCGAGCGCCTCGGCCTCGTCGAGGTCATCGCTCTCCACCACGATCTTCTTCTCCGGCGCGTGCCGCTTCAGCGCCGTCATCCACGCCGCCGTGTCGCCGTCCAGAAACACGCGGTGCTCCGGAAAGACGAGGATCGTTTCCGACAATCCGAGCCGGTGGATGCCGGCCCCGCCGGCCATCACCGCCTTGATGGAAATCTCCTTGGTGCCGGGGAAATTCTTGCGCGTGCAGGCAACCACGATCTCCGGCGCCTCCGCCCGGGCCGCCGCGACGATACGGTTGGCGCGCGTGGCGATGCCGGAGGCGTATTCGACGAGCGTCTGCGACACCTTCCAGGCCTTGTGCAGCGCTGCGGCCGGCCCGACCGCACTCAAAAACACCGTCCCCGCCTCGACCGTCGATCCGCTCGGCAACACCGAGGCGATCTCCCCGCCCGCGCGCCGGATCATCCGCGCCGCCTCTTCGGACGCACACAGCACCATCGCATCGCGGGCGGCAAAGCTCATGCGCCCGGCCTTCCCGCCGATCTGCAGCGCCTGCGTGGTGAGGTCCCCATAAGGCGCATCCTGCGTGAGAAGCCGGTTGAGATCGGCATCGGAAAGATCTGGCATGTGGGATTCCTTCTGATCGTCTGAGAGCGGCGGCTCCGTCCAGCATCGCTGTTGGCGAGACCGGGCACGGAGAAAGCGTATTCAGCAGCATGGCGCGTCACTCCGCGTCTCCGCGAGAGAGACTTTTCGACGCGACGGCTTCCCCGTCCATTCATCCTATCCACGCGGTCTCCAGCCCCGGGCCAGGGGACACGTTCCATTGACCGCTGTAGGTTGAGCTCTATCAGTTATTGCTCCTCCCAGCTGCAAAGGGGTCGACATGTTTGAAATCTGGGGGCCTCTCGCAGGGGGACTTGTCCTGCTGGTCGTCGGAGGGGAGCTGCCGGTGCGCGGCGCCGTTCGGGTTGCGGCCGGAATTGGGGTCTCAGGAAGAGCGGCAACCGCATAGTCCTAACGAACGGCATGCAAACATGTTTCGGGTCCCCCCCCCCACCTGCCGCGAGCAGATGCTCTCCGACGAGGCCGGCCTCACCGGCGAACGCTTCCGCTCGCCTGAAGGGCTGTATACGCCAAGCCCCGATAAGGTGGGGCATCCGGGGATGAACGACTCGCCTACCCTCACTCGGTCGGGAAGGTCGACCCGGCCCGCATCGCTTCCGCCATCTCGCGAGCCTGCCTTATCAGTTGCACATAGGAGTCGTTGGAGCCGTTCGTCATGTGGGTGGCGATGGAAACGTCAAAGCCTCCAACCTGCGTGAATGCGATGACCGACCGGGCGTCGACCACTTTCTTTTCTGTCTTGGCGCGTGTGAACAACTTCACATAAAGAATCGCCGGGTTGTCGCTTTCCACGATTTCCGTCAACGGCCCGGTCTCAAAGCTGACGCCTGTATCCAGGCTTTTGATTACGTCCTCTATTCTGCTATTCACACGCGACCCGGCGACATTCATATCGCGAAATGCGTTTTCCATCGACCTGAGAGCTTGGTCCAGCGTAAGCGGGCTTTTCACCAATTCGCCGTCGATCATGTTCTGGCTGTAGACTATGACCCAATGAGGTGTCACATCCGGCTGATCTGCAAGGTTCTCGATCTCCAGCATCTCACAAGGGAAGAAAAGCGCGATGAGGAAGTTTCCCGACCGCGCCATCTTTTCGCGGTTGTAATTATAAACCTCGCCTTCAAGACCGCTGTCGTCGGGGTCAAGCTGGCACATGCCCTCTGGCGGCGGGATCCGAAAGTCGGCGCTCTCGCCTTCGGCAGGCCACGCGACCCCACTCATCGTCGAAAGGGCAATAGCCATTGCCAATATCAGTCCAATCCGTCGTGGCATGAGCGCTTCCTCTCTGTCTGGGCCGCCGACCGAGAGATCCGTCGATCGATGGAACCGGCAAGCTTCTATGTTGCTTGCGAAAAGGCCGCTTTACGCATGTAAAGACCATGCCCACTCTCTCGATCCAGCCACCAAAACCGCAAAATCGCCGCGGCACTCCTTCGAGTGAGTGAGAAGGCGGCCTGAGCCCCGGCGAGCAACAGTCGTCACCATTGTCCGGCCGCCCCTAATTCGTCCAGCGCCTGATCGCACCACCCAGGCGCGCACAGGCAGGGGGCACGAGAAACGGCGGAGCTTCTGCCCCTCTCTCCTCCATGACCGCCCACCTAATCCCAGCCTGCGCGCTTGCCTCCCCGAAAAGCCGGTGCCAATCATCTGAAGAGGCCCGCTCGGAGACTGGACGTGAACGAAACCCGCACCCGCGCCCTTCTGGCGCTCCTCGTCGTTCTTCTCGCCCTTCTGGTGCTCCAGCCCTATCTCGACCGCCTGTTCTTTTCCGCGACCGCGCCGCGTCCGGTCGCGCCCCGCGCCGAACTCTCCGATTTCGAACGTGCGAGCGTTTCCGTCTTCGAGGAGATCGCCCCCTCCGTCGTCCAGGTCGTGGCGCGTCCGCGCGGCACCCGCTTCGGCCAAAGCGACAGCCTGCAATCGGGCACCGGCTTCGTCTGGGACGAGGCCGGCCACATCGTCACCAACAACCATGTGGTGGAGAACGCCGCGTCGATCTCCGTCCGCCTGGCCGATGACGACGTGGTGCCGGCAACGCTCGTCGGCCGCGCCCCCAATTACGATCTCGCCGTCCTGCGCCTCGCCCCGCGCGCGCGCATGCCGCCGCCGGTGCCGCTCGGCACCACCGACGACTTGAAGGTCGGCCAGACCGCCTATGCGATCGGCAACCCCTTCGGCCTCGACCAGTCGCTGACGATGGGCATCATCTCCGCCCTGAAACGCCGCCTGCCGACGAGCGGCGGCCGCGAGATCGCCGACGTCATCCAGACCGATGCGGCGATCAATCCCGGCAATTCCGGCGGCCCCCTGCTCGATTCCGCCGGCCGTCTCATCGGCATCAACACGGCGATCTTCTCGCCGTCCGGCGCCAATGCCGGCATCGGCTTCGCCATCCCCGTCGATGTCGCGAACCGCGTCGTCCCCTCCCTCATCTCCTCGGGGCGCGTGCCGACACCCGGCATCGGCATTCTGGCGGCAGATGAATCGATCGCCGCCCATCTCGGCATATCGGGCGTCGTCATCGCCGGAATCGTGCCGGGCTCGCCCGCCGACCGGGCCGGCATCGAAGGCCTCAATCAGTACCGCGGCACCATCGGCGACATCATCGTCGGCATCGACGGCGAGGAAGTCCGCGGCCTCACCGGCCTCACCAAAGAGCTCGAAGCGGCGGGCGTCGGCGGCACTGTCGAGCTCACGCTCGAGCGCGACGGCCGCACCCGCGACGTCACCGTCGATGTGGTCGATATCGGCCAGCAATAAAGCGCGGCCTCCAGGTTTATCTCAGCGTCGCTTGCAGAGCGCCGTGCGGCGCCCCGCACGGCACCTCGTCACGCCCAAAAGACATCGCACAATGTGCGTATACGTGAACCCTCAGGCAGCGCCGTCAGCTTTCCGCCACCGTCGTCCGTGGCCTCATCTTCCAGCATTTCCAAAGTTTTTCGGTCGTTTTCCGCATTGTTGAGGAAACGGTTGCACAGCGCCGGAAGAGCCGCCACTATAGCCATAACGAATACATTAATAATCCAAGGCGAGGAAACGTATGGCATCGGTGACGTTCCGCGACGTCCGCAAGGCGTTCGGATCGGTGGAAGTGTTGCACGGCGTCTCGATCGATATCGAGGAAGGCCAGTTCGTCGTGCTCGTCGGACCTTCGGGCTGCGGAAAGTCCACGCTCCTGCGCATGCTGGCAGGTCTGGAACACATCACCGCCGGCGAGATTTTGATCGGGGATCGCGTCGTGAACGCGCTGCCGCCCAAAGAGCGCGACATCGCCATGGTGTTTCAGAACTACGCGCTCTACCCCCACATCACGGTGGCGGAAAACATGGGCTTCTCCCTGAAGCTCAAGGGCGTCTCCAAGAAGGAGATCGAAAGCCTCGTCTCGCCCGCCGCGGAAATGCTCGGCCTGTCCCATCTCCTCGACCGCTATCCGCGCCAGCTCTCCGGCGGCCAGCGCCAGCGCGTCGCCATGGGCCGCGCCATCGTCAGAAAGCCGCAGGTCTTCCTCTTCGACGAGCCCTTGTCGAACCTCGACGCCAAATTGCGCGTCTCCATGCGCACGGAGATCAAGAACCTCCATCAGCGCCTGAAGACCACCACCGTCTACGTCACGCACGACCAGATCGAGGCGATGACCATGGCCGACAAGATCGTCGTCATGCATGACGGCATCGTCGCCCAGGTCGGTGCACCGCTCGATCTCTACGACCGGCCGGAAAACCTCTTCGTCGCGGGCTTCATCGGCTCGCCGGCGATGAACATGGTGACCGGCACCCTCGACGCGAACGACCGCAACATCTTCGTCACCGGCGACGGCGAGCGTCTGCCGATCGCCGAGCCCGGCGATGCCGAACCCGGGCGCGAGATGATCTACGGCGTGCGCCCGGAACACTTTCAGCTCGGCGGCGACACCACGCTCCGCGTGGAAGTGGTCGAGCCGACGGGCTCCGAGACCCATGTCATTGCCTTCCTCGGCGAAACGGAGATCGTCTGCGTCTTCCGCGAGCGCATCTCCGCCGGCCCCGGCGACGAGCTCAAAGTCACCATCGACGCGGGTTCCGTCCATCTCTTCGATGCCAGGGAGGGCGACCGGCTCTCCGTGTGAGCGCCTTGACGATTTGAATGGGTGAAATCTCCGGCCAAAGGCCGGCCAGAAGGGCAAAAAGCCCTCATCGCTGCGGTCGCGGGAGCCGCAAGAAGCGCATCAAAAAACATCCCGCAACGTGGAGGAAACCGACAATGCCAATCGATCGCAGAACCTTTCTGAGCGGCACGGCGAGCCTTGCCGCCGGCGCCGCCTTTTCCGGCGTCCCGGGCGCCCGCCGGGCGTTCGCCCAATCCGCCGGCATGACGTTTCAGCCGGAAGAAGGCGCTTCGCTTCGCCTCCTGCGCTGGGTGCCCTTCGTCACCGGCGAGGAAGAGGCCTGGAACGCCAACACCAAGGCCTTCACCGAGGCGACGGGCGTCGAGGTCCGCATCGACCAGGAAAGCTGGGAGGATGTCCGTCCGAAAGCTGCGGTTGCCGCCAATGTCGGCTCGGGTCCCGATATGGTGATGAGCTGGTTCGACGATCCCTTCCAGTATCCCGACAAGCTCGTCGACGTGACCGATCTCGCCACCAAACTCGGCGAGGCGCATGGCGGCTGGTACGAAGGTCTCGAAGGCTATGCCCGTCAGGACGATAGCTTCATCGCCGTCCCGCTCTGCGCCATCGGCAACGCCGTCTGCTACCGCCAGAGCCATATGGAGAAAGCCGGTTTCTCCGAATTCCCGGAGGATACGGACGGCTTCCTGGAACTCTGCAAGGCGCTGAAGGCGAACGGCACGCCCGCCGGCTTCCCGCACGGCAAGGCCGTCGGCGACGGCAACAATTACGCCCATTGGCTTCTCTGGAGCCATGGCGGCATGATGGTCGACGAAAACAGCAACGTGACGATCAACAGCCCGGAGACGAAGGCCGCGATCGAATACGCCAAGGCGCTCTACGAGACCTTCATTCCGGGCACGGAAAGCTGGCTCGACATCAACAACAACCGCGCCTTCCTCGCCGAGCAGATCTCGCTGACGGCAAACGGCGTCTCGCTTTATTACGCCGCCGCCAAGGATCCGGCGATGAAGGAGATCGCCGAGGATATCCGCACGGTGAACCTGCCGGTCGGCCCGATCGGAAAATCGGTCGAGCTTCACCAGACCTCGACGCTCTCGATCTTCAAGCACTGCAAATATCCGCAGGCGGCGAAGGCCTATCTGGAATTCATGTACCAGTCGGACAAGATGAACGCCTGGATCGAAGGTGCCAGCGCCTATTGCTGCCAGGCGCTCAAAGAATTCGCCGACAATCCGGTGTGGACGTCGAACCCGGTGCACGAGCCTTATTCGCGCGCCTCTGAAAGCCTGCGGCCGAACGGCTATGCCGGCCCGCTCGGACCGGCCTCCGCCGGCGTCATGGCCGATTACGTCCTCGTCGACATGTTCGCCGAGGCCGTCACCGGTCAGCGCTCGCCCGAAGACGCAATGGCGAACGCGGAACGCCGCGCCAGGCGCTACTACAGCTGAGGCACCGGGGGGAGCCGGGCGCCGGCTACGGCCGGCGCCCGTTATCTCAAAGCCCCCTCAGACAGTGAGCGCGCGCCCTTAAGCCGCCGCGCCGACCAAAAGATGAGACAGGCTCACAATGACGGATGTGCCGCTGACCCCACGCCGCTCGCTGCTTTCGAGGTTCCTGGAGAGCCGCAACGGCCTCGGGCTTCTTTTCATGCTGCCGGCGGCGGTTTTTCTCCTGTGCTTCCTGACCTATCCGCTCGGTCTCGGCGTCTGGCTCGGCTTCACCGACACGCGCATCGGCCGCACCGGCGAATTCATCGGCCTTGAGAATTACATCTGGCTCTTCGACGACCCGATCTTCTGGCTGTCGGTCTACAACACCATTCTCTACACCGTCGTCGCCTCGGTCCTGAAATTCGGCCTCGGCCTCTGGCTCGCCCTCATCTTGAACGAGCATCTGCCCTTCAAGACCTTCTTCCGGGCGATCATCCTCTTGCCCTGGGTGGTGCCGACGGTTTTGTCCGCGCTGGCCTTCTGGTGGATCTACGACAGCCAGTTCTCGATTATTTCCTGGGTCTTGATGCAATGGGGGCTGATCGATGCGCCGATCAACTTCCTCGGCCAGCCGAACCATGCCCGCGCCTCGGTGATCGCCGCCAATGTCTGGCGCGGCATTCCCTTCGTGGCGATCTCGCTTCTCGCCGGCCTGCAGACGATCCCGCAATCCCTGAACGAGGCGGCAGCGCTCGACGGCGCCACCTCCTGGCAGCGCTTCACCAAGGTGACGCTGCCGCTTCTGACCCCGATCATCGCCGTCGTCATGACCTTCTCGGTGCTCTTCACCTTCACCGATTTCCAGCTCATCTACGTTCTGACGCGCGGCGGACCGGTCAACGCCACGCATCTGATGGCCACCCTCTCCTTCCAGCGCGCCATTCCCGGCGGCCAGCTCGGCGAAGGTGCGGCGATTGCGGTCGCCATGATCCCCTTCCTGCTCGCCGCCATTCTGTTCTCGTTCTTCGGGCTGCAGCGCCGCCGCTGGCAGCAGGGCAACGACTGAGGAAACGCACCCATGGCCAAGAAAAGCCTCAGCCCCGCAGCCTCCACCCGCGACGACACGGAGGGCATGGATCAGTTCAACACGGTGACGCGGCGCATCCTCGTCGTCTATCTGCCGCTCGCCGTCTTCATCTTCGTGCTGCTCTTCCCGTTCTATTGGATGGCGATCACGGCGATCAAACCGGACCATCAGCTCACCAATTACGACCGCTACAGCCCCTTCTGGGTGGTCGAGCCGACGCTCGACCATATCCGCTACCTGCTCTTCGAGACGTCCTATCCGGGCTGGCTGTGGAACACGATGCTGGTCGCCTTCGCCTCCACCTTCCTGTCGCTGTTTGCCTCCGTCCTCGCCGCCTATGCGATCGAGCGCATCCGCTTCACCGGCGCGCGCACCACCGGCCTCCTCATCTTCCTCGCCTATCTGGTGCCGCCGTCGATCCTCTTCATTCCGCTCGCCTTCATCGTCTTCCAGGTCGGCATCTTCGATTCCCGCCTGGCTCTCATCCTCACCTATCCGACCTTCCTCATCCCGTTCTGCACCTGGCTGTTGATGGGCTATTTCCGCACCATCCCCTTCGAGCTTGAGGAAAGCGCCCTCGTCGACGGTGCCTCGCGCTTCCAGATCCTGACGAAAGTCATCCTGCCGCTCGCCGTCCCCGGCCTCATCTCCGCGGGCATTTTCGCCTTCACCCTGTCGTGGAACGAATTCATCTACGCGCTCACCTTCATCTCCTCCTCGGAGAACAAGACGGTGCCGGTCGGCGTCCTCACCGAGCTCGTGCGCGGCGACATCTACGAATGGGGAGCCCTGATGTCCGGCGCCCTCCTGGGCTCGCTGCCGGTCGTCATCCTCTATTCCTTCTTCGTCGACTACTACGTCTCGTCGATGACGGGTGCGGTGAAGGAATAGGCGTACTGGAAACACGGTCCGAGCCAAAAAAAAACGCGCATGGCGCGGCTTGGACCGTGCAACGGGGCGCAGCATGGCGCGGCGCCTCCTTCAAAGGGCCTGACGACATAGCCTGACGACAGTCTGAGGACGACAGGGCGGCATGGCCGCCCTTCTGCGTTATGGGCTCGAAGTCCTTACCGCGTGCAGACAGCGGGCCTTCCCGGCCGCCTCAGGCGACGGGGCTCAGCAGCGGCTCGCCCTTGAGATGCGCGCGCAGATTGTCGACCACCATCTGCCCCATCGCCGCGCGCGTCTTGTGCGTGGCGCTGCCCTGATGCGGCGACAAGACGACATTGTCGAGCGCCTTCAGTTCGTCCGGCACGTTGGGCTCGTCGGCAAAAACGTCGAGCGCCGCGCCGCCGAGCCCGCCGGATTGCAGGAGCCCGATCATCGCCGGCTCGTCGACGAGCGAGCCGCGCGCCATGTTGACGAGCATCCCCTCCGGCCCGAGCGCCTCCATCACGCCGCGGCTGACGATGCCTTGCGTCTCTTTGGATCCCGGCGCGATCACCACCAGCCAGTCGCAGGCCTTCGCCATCTCGGTGAGGTCGGCGAAATAGGGATAGGGCTCGTGCGCCTGCTTGTGGCGGCCGTGATAGACGACCTCCATCTTGAAGACCTGCAGCCGCCTGGCAATCTCCTTGCCGATGCGCCCGAGCCCGAGAATGCCGGCGCGCGCCCCGCGGAGTTCGTCGGTCAGCGAAAAATCGCCCCCCGGCCAGCGCCCCTCGCGCACATAACGGTCGGTCTGCGGCAGTCGATGGGCGAGCGCAATCATCAGCCCCACCGTCATCTCCGCCACGCAATCGTTGAGGACGTCGGGCGTGTTGGTCACGTGCACCCCCGCCCGCTTCGCCGCCTCCACATCGACGGCGTCATAGCCGACGCCGAAGGAGGAAATGATCTCGAGCTTCGGCAGCGCCTCGATGATCTTCGCCGAACAGCCATGGTGCCCGCCGGTCGCGACGAAGCGCACCCGTTCGCCGATCTCGGAGAGAAGCGCCTCCTTGTCGTCCGCCGCAAAATAGCGATGGACGGTAAAATCCTTCTCGATCTCGGCAGTCACCGCGTCGGCGAGAGGGCCGACCATCAAAAGCTCGGGTCGTGTCATGACATCTTCCATTCGTTTTCAGGGGCCCCCTCATCCTTGAGGGAGATCCTCCTTGGGAGAGGCCGCGGAGCCCGCCCATCGCCGTCGCAGATAGAGGATGATCGGGATCGACCAGACCACGATCGTAAAGATGCCGAGCCCCGCCGCGATCGGCCGCTCGAAGAAGGCGAGAAAACTGCCATCGGCCTTGATCATCGAGGTGATAAAATTCTGCTCCAGCATCGGCCCGAGCACGAGGCCGAGGATCGCCGGGGCGATCGGAATGTCGTTTTCCTCCATGATGAAGCCGAGCACGCCGAAGATCAGCATCAGGAGAACGCCGAAAACCGAATTGTTGATGGCGAACGAGCCGACGATGCAGAAGAGCAGAATGACCGGCATCAACACCCGGTTCGGGATCGAAAGAAGCGTCGAGGCGCCTTTGATCGCCACCCAGCCGAGCGGCAGCATGATGATGTTCGCCAGAAAGAACACCATGAACACCGCATAGATCAGCTGCGGATCGTTGATGAACACGGTCGGGCCCGGATTCATGCCTTTGACGTAGAGAACGCCGATCACGATCGCGGTGATGGAATCGCCCGGAATGCCGAAGACGAGCGCCGGGATCCAGGCGCCGGAAACGGCGCCGTTGTTGGACGCCCCGGCCTCCACCAGACCCTCCACATGCCCGCGCCCGAACTTCTCCTTCTGCCGCGAAAACTGCTTGGAGACGGCATAGGAAATCCACGCCGCGATATCGGCGCCGGCGCCTGGAAGCGCGCCGATCGCCGTCCCCGTCGCGCTCCCGCGCAGCATCTGGATCGGATAGCGGCGGATATTCGTCCATTGCCGCGTGAACACCGTATGCTTGCCGGAGCGATCGACGCTCGGCCGATCCTTCGAATAGACGATCGAGCGCAGAACCTCCGACACGGCAAAGAGCCCGATCATCGCCGGAATGAACTGCACGCCGGCCAAAAGCTCGACATTGCCAAAAGTGTAGCGCGGCTGTCCGGCCGGATTGTCGATGCCGATCGTCGCCGCAAAAAGCCCGATCAGAAGCGAAATCATGCCGCGCGTGACGGAGCTCGGCGACACGAAGATGGCGCAGGAGAGCCCCAAAAGCACGAGCCAGAAATATTCGAACGAGGAGAATTTGAGCGCGATTTCGGCAAGCGCCGGCGCCGTCGTCACAAGCACAATGGTGCCGAAGATGCCGCCGATCGAGGAAAACACGAGAACCGCGCCCAGCGCCTCGTCGCCACGCCCGTCCTGCGTCATCCGATAGGCGTCTTCGACATAAGCGGCACTCGCCGGCGTCCCCGGCATGCGCAACAGCGCGCCCGGAATGTCGCCGGCGAAGATCGCCATCGCGGTCGCCGTCACGATCGCCGCGATCGCCGGCACCGGATCCATAAAGAAGGTGATCGGCACCAGAAGCGCCGTCGCCATCGTCGCCGTCAGACCCGGGATCGCACCAACGAAGAGCCCGAAACAGGCCGACGCGAAGATGACGAGAAGCACATAGGGCTGAAAGACGAGGCCCGCGGCCTGCGCGAGAATATCCATCGTCGTCACCACAAAAAGGAAAGAAAGTCGTTGCGCGGCAGCGGCACCAGGAGAAGCCGCCCGAAGGTCTGCTGCACCAGGATCGTGGCGAAGATCGCCACCGGCACGGCGACGATAATGCGCGTGCGCAAGGTCAGCATGAAGACGAGGAGAATGAGGAAGGCGATCGGCACGAAGCCGACGCGCTCGGAAAAGACGATATAGACGACGATCAGCGCCAAAGCCGTCGCCACCCCGACCACCGCCGCTGGCGATCTCGCCCAGTCGGCAAGCGCCACCGCCCGCCCGGGAAAGCCCGCCAGCGCGCTTTTCGCCACCATGAAGATGCCGAGCCCGGCCGCCACGATGCCGATGGCGTTCGGCATGGTTTCGGCCCCATAGGCCTGGCCCGGAATGGGAGAGAAGTTCCTCGCTGAGACGAGGATCGCGGCCGCACCGATCAGAACCAGCACGCCGAGCACGAAATCATTGAATTTCATCGCAGGTTCCCGGCAGATGGCGGCGCCCGCAGGCGCCGCCGATCGCCCTTATTCGGCCGCGAGCCCGGCCTCTTTCATGACGCGCCCAAGGCTCTCATCGTCGGATGCGACGACCTCCGTCGCCTCTTCCGGCCCCGCCCAGCGCATGCCGAACCCGCGATCGGCCATGAACTTCTTGTATTCTTCGCTGTTGTAGGCCTTCTCGACGGCCCCCGCGAGTTTCGCCTTCACGTCGTCCGGCAGACCCTTCGGCGCCGCAACCGTGCGCCACACCGCAAGCGTCCAGTCGGACCCCACGGCCTCCTTCAGCGTCGGCACGTCCGGGAACATCTCCTGGCGCTCCTCCGACATCGACGCGAGCGGACGCACCTTGCCGGCCTCGATCATCGAGCGGCCTTCCGCCAGCGACGACGGAACGAGGTCGACACCGCCCGCCACCATATCGGTGATGCCCGCGGCCGAACCCTGGCTCGGCACCCAGGTGATCTGATCGGGCGGCAGATCTTCCGACAACATCCAGCCGAGAAGGCCGAGATGCCAGATGCCGCCCTGCCCGGTGCCGGACGCCTTCAAAGACCCCTTCGGCTCGGACTTGATCGCGTCGAGAAGATCCTGCGCCGTCTCGTAATCGGAATCGGCCGACACCATGACGCCGCCCGGATCGGCGTTCACCATCGCCAGGAAATCGAAGTCCTTGTAGGTGAGATCCGTCAGCCCCTGCCAATGCATCATGTCGATCTCGATCGTCACGATGCCGATCGTGTAGCCGTCCGGCTTGGCCGTCGCGATGGCGCTATGGCCGACGACGCCCGACCCGCCGGTGCGGTTGACGACATTGACCGGCACGCCGAGCTCTTCCTGCAGGATCGAAGCGAAGATGCGCCCGACGGCATCGGTGCCGCCGCCCGCACCCCAGGGCACGATCATCTGGATCGGACGATTGGGATAATCGGATTGCGCCATCGCGGCCGGCGCGCCGCACACGGCTGTGGCGAGAAGCGCCGCGGCCGCGGCGAGAAAGGTTCTTTTGCGCATATGTCCTCCCGGTGCGCGATGTCTGTTCTTGGCAGGCCTCTTCTGCGGAGGCGCTGCCCGGCTGCGTCATGCGCAGCTCTTTTTGTTCACGGAGAAACTATCTCCCGCAGTACCCGGCAATGTCAATGTATACGTTGTGGCTAAGCCGAGAGCTGCAACGCTTTTCCATTCGCCGGCGCAGCATGGGCTGCGCCGGCGGAAATCCTCCTCCTCAGGCCGCGACGACTTTCTGCCGCTGCGTGCCGAGCCCTTCGATGGCCAGTTCCATCACGTCGCCGACCTTCAGATAGACAGGCGGCTTCATACCCATGCCCACGCCCGGCGGTGTGCCGGTGGAAATGACGTCGCCCGGCATCAGCGTCATGAACTGCGACAGATACGAAACGACATGCGGCACGTTGAAGATGAGCGTGTTGGTGTTGCCGCTCTGGCGCCGCTCGCCGTTGACGTCGAGATGCATGTCGAGATTGTGCGTCTCGGCGACGGCATCGCGTGTGACGAGCCAGGGTCCGAGCGGGCCGAACGTGTCGTGGCTCTTGCCCTTCGTCCACTGGCCCATGCGCTTCGTCTGGAAGTCGCGTTCGGAGACGTCGTTCATGATGGCGAAGCCCGCCACATGCTGCATCGCCTCGTCCTCGGACACGTATTTGGCGCGCTTGCCGATGATGACGGCAAGCTCCACCTCCCAGTCGAGCGCCTTGGAGCCGCGCGGCATCTCCACGTCGTCATTGGGCCCGCAGAGCGCCGACAACGCCTTGGCGAAGATGATCGGCTCGCTCGGCGGCTCCGCACCGGTCTCCGCCGCATGGTCGGAATAATTGAGGCCGATGCACAGGATCTTCGAAACCTGGCCGACGCACGGGCCGAAGCGCGGATTGCCCGCGACCTTCGGCAGGGACGTGGGATCGAGCGCGCGCAGTCTCTCGAGCCCGGCATCGGAGATCACCTCCCCGGCGATGTCGTCGACCTCGCCGGACAGATCGCGCAGCGCGCCCTCGTCGTCGATGAGGCCGGGCTTTTCCTGGCCGGCAGGGCCGTAGCGAACGAGCTTCATGGCATCCTTTCTCGGATTGTCTTGGGGGATTTCAAAAATCAGTAGACGGCGCGGCCGCCGGAAATGTCAAAGACGGCGCCCGTCGAAAACGAGCAATCCTCCGAGGCGAGCCAGCAGATCATCGCCGCCACCTCGGACGGCTCCACGAACCGGTTCATCGGGATCTTCGACAGCATGTAGTCGATATGCTCCTGCGTCATCTGATCGAAGATCGCCGTGCGGGCCGCCGCCGGCGTGATGCAATTGACGAGGATGTTGTGGCCGGCGAGCTCCTTGCCGAGCGATTTGGTGAGCCCGATCAGCCCCGCCTTCGAGGCGGAATAATGCGAGGCGTTGGGATTGCCTTCCTTGCCCGCGATCGAGGCGACATTGACGATCCGCCCATAGCCCTTTTCGAGCATCAGGGGCACGACGGCATGGCTCGTGAGAAACGGCGCCACGAGATTGACCTCGATCACCTTGCGCCAGGTGTCGGGATCGAGCTCCCAGGTCTTGGCGTTGCCGCCGGTGATGCCGGCATTGTTGACGAGAATGTCGATGCCACCGGCCTTCTGGGCCGCCTCTTTCGCGGCCTCCGCCACCGCCCCCGCATCCGTCAGCTCGACGACGGCGCCGCTCGCTTTCTCGCCGAGTTCGCCGAGCGCATTCTCGATCGCTGCTCCGTCGATGTCCCAGATGACGGCCCGCCCGCCGCTGTCGAGCACGCGTTTGGCCGTCGCAAAGCCGATGCCGCGGGCGCCGCCGGTGATGACGGCCGTGCGGTTTTCAAGGTCGATCCTGTTCATGGGGCGTGTTCCTCGTATCGTTTATCGCTGCCGCTTTGCCGCGGATTGGTCGTTTGCGCAGAGAAGATGGATGCGGGCAGCCTCACGCCGGCCCCCGCCGCAGAAGTTCGAGCGCCAGCCGGTCGGCGCGGTCGCGGTGCTGCTGATGCAGATGCGCCGCGCGGCGGATATCGCGCTCCACCACGGCCTGAAGGATCGCCCGATGCTCGCGGTCCGACTGCGCCGTGCTCGGCCGCATATGCACGATCGCCATGCGCGCCCGGTATTGCTGATCCCAGTATTGGCGCAGGGTCGCGCACAGCCGGTTGTTGCCGCTGAGGCTGACGAGCTCGGAATGAAATTGATCGTCGAGATGCGACCAGCGCACCGGGTCTTCGCGCTGCGTCGCCCGCTCCAGCTGGTCGAGAATGCCGGAAAGCCGCCGCCCGTCGTTCGTCTCGATGCCGCGCCTTGCGGCAAGCTCCACGGCCTTCACTTCGAGCGTCGAAAACACGTCGTAGATGTCGGAGAGATCGTCGATCGACTGCGCCCGCACGCTGATGCCGTGACGCGGGCGCACATCGACGAGCCCTTCCTCTTCGAGCTTGATCAGGGCTTCCCGCACCGGCGTGCGCGACAGGCCGAGAAGGTTCGCCACCTCCGCTTCGAGAAGCGTCGTTCCGGGCGGCAGCCGGCCTTCCATGATGCGGAATTTGAGCTCGTGATAGGCGCGCTCGCGCGCCGGCATGTCGGCGACGCCTTCAAGGCTCGGCCGCCCGCGCGCACCTGTCACCGCCGGCGGCACGGGCCGCCGCCGGGCATTGTCCGCCGGCGCTCTCACGCCCGCCGCATCCAGGGGCTCGCCGCCCGCAGCGTTGTCACGATCCTGTCTCATGTTTGATGCCGTTGAGCTCCGCCACGATGTCGGCGATGCGCGGCAGATATTCCTCGCCATGCCCGGTCGCATCGGCGGTGGCGAAATTGTTCTTCACCGCCGAGGAGACATGCGAGGCGATGCCGCTTTCGTTCGCCAGGGACACGACATAGCGCATATCCTTATGCGCATTCTTGAGCGCGAATTTGTGCGCCTCGGGATCGCGCTCCACCACCCATTTCATGAAAGTCTGGTAGAAGCCGCAATCCATCCGCCCGCCGCCGATGATGGAATGAAAGGTCGCCGCATCGAGGCCGTTCTTCGCCCCGATCGCCAGCGCCTCCGAATAGATCGCGGCATAGCCGAGCGACAGGAAATTGTTGAGAAGCTTCATCGTGTGGCCGGCACCCGGCTCGCCGACGCGCACGATCTTGCCGGCCCAGGTGGCGATGATCGGATGAACGCGGTCGAAATCCGCCTCGCTCGCCCCCACCATGGCATCGAGAAGCCCTTCCCAGGCCTCCTTCGGCGTGCGCGACAAAGGCGCATCGATGAGCGTCACGCCGTCCGCCCGGCACTTTTCGACGAGGGCGCGCGTCGACACCGGATTGCTGGTCGAGGTGTCGATGAGCGTCTTGCCCGAAGCCCCCGCCGCCAGGATTTCGCCGACGACGGCTTCCACCTGCGGGCTTCCCGGCAGACACAGAAAGATGACGTCGGAGGCCTCCGTCAGCGCCGCGACATCCTTCGCCTCTTTGGCGCCGCGGCCCTTCAGATCCTCCACCGGCGCGCGGTTGCGGTGGCCGAGAATCGTCAAGGGATAGCCCTTTTCGACGAGATTCTTCGCCATGCCCTGGCCCATCAGCCCGACGCCGATGAAGCCGATCTGCGGTTTTTCGCTCATGATCCCGTCTCCTTTTCGCGTCGCGCCTCTTCGTCGGCGATATGCGCGCGGATGATGGAGGCGAAATCGGCATCGGCGGAAAAGCCCGCCTCGCGCGCCCGCTGTGTCTCGAAGTCGCGCGGCCAGCCATGGACCATGCCGCGGATCGCCTCGTCCGGCTCGCGCCGGATGCGCCCCGCGACCTCGTCGCCCGCCACCTCCTGCAGGATCGCGATCATCTCGCCGACCGTCACCGAAAGCCCCGGCATGTTGAGCGAGCGCCGCGGCCCGAGCGTCGACGTATCCATTGTCGCCGCATGCATCAGAAACCCGACGGCCGCCGCCGGGCTCGCGATCCAGTGGCGCACATCGTCTTCGACCGGCAGCACGGCCTCGACCCCCGCCAGCGGCTCGCGGATGATGCCGGAGAAGAAGCCGGACGCGGCCTTGTTCGGCTTGCCCGGCCGCACCACGATCGTCGGCAGGCGGATGCCCACCCCGTCGACGAAACCCTTGCGCGTGTAATCGGCGAGAAGGAGCTCCGAGATCGCCTTTTGCGTGCCGTAGCTCGTCAAAGGCGCCGACAAAAACGTGTCGGAAATTTTCTCCTCAAACGGCGCGCCGAAGACGGCGATCGAGGAGGTGAAGACGAGCCGCGGCCGATACGCCTCGCCCGCCTGTCGGATCGCCTCGAGGAGATGGCGGGTCCCGTCGAGATTGATGCGGTAGCCCTTGTCGAAATCCGCTTCCGCCTCGCCCGAGACGATGGCCGCGAGATGGAAGATCACGTCCGGCTGGCGCGTAATCAGCCCTTCGACCGTCTCCGCGGACGCGATATCGCCCGCCTCGCAGGTCACCGTGATCGTCTCCGGCACATCCGGATAGTCCGGCGCCACCACGTCGAAGGCATCGATCGCCGCAATCGCCCGCCCGCCGAGCTCCTTGTCGGCAAGCAGCCTCTCGACCAGGCGCCGCCCGACCATGCCGGCCGCGCCGAGCACCAATATCCGCATCAAATCCTCCCTGACCCTTCGGGCCTTTTATCGTTCAAAGCGACCAGCCGCCGTCGATCACCTGCGTGGTGCCGGTCGTGAAACCGCTTTCCTCCGAGCCGAGATAGATGGCGAGATTGGCGATCTCGTCGGGCGTGCCGATCCGGCCGATCGGCTGACGCTCGACGAACATCGCCCGCGCCTTTTCCACACCGCCCACCTCTTCGCCGAGCGCAGAAATCCGCGCTTCCAGCGACGGGCTCTCGATCGTGCCCGGGCAGATGGCGTTGCAGCGGATGCCCTTGCGGATGAAGTCGATGGCGATCGAGCGCGTCAGCCCGATCACCGCCGCCTTCGTCGCCATATAGACGTAGCGATTGGGCGCGGCTTTGATCGAGGAGGCCGCCGACGACATGTTGATGATCGACCCGCCCCCGTTCTCCAGCATGCGCGGCAACAAGGCCGAGATCGTGCGGTGCATGGAGGTGACGTTGAGGTCGAACGAAAAATCCCAGTCCTTGTCGTCGCAATCGAGCACCGTGCCGTGGTGCACGAAGCCCGCGCAATTGAAGAGGATGTCGGGCGTGTCGACGGTCTTCATATAGGAGCCGACAGCGCGCCCGTCCGTCACGTCGAGCACGGCCGTATCGACCTCGCCCAGAGTATTAAGCCCCTTCAGCTTCTCGGCGTCGAGATCGGTCGCGTAAACGCGCGCCCCCTCTTCCAGAAACCGTTCCGCCACGCGGCGGCCGATCCCCTGCCCCGCCGCTGTACACACTGCGATCTTTCCCTCAAGTCGCCGCCCCATCAGGCTTCCTCCGTTCCTCGTTTATTGATTTTTGCGGGAGGGTTAGGCCCTCCACACATTCTTGAGATGCTTTGCTTTTCACGCCGCCCGCCGCCCGTCTGACGCCGCCCGCCGCGCCAGACGCGGAGCCCATGAACCGTGACCGCTAGTGATTGTCGCGCGGAATGCCGCTCGTCTGGGCGATGCGGTGGTATTTGACCGCCGGCTCCAAAACCATGCCGGTTTCGAGCTGCGAGACCATGGCGCGCTGGATCTCCTGCCAGGGCGTCTGGCTCTCCGGGAAGGGATAGCCGCCCGCCTCTTTCAGCGCCTCGCGCCGCTGTTCAAGCTCCTCGTCGCTGATGAGGATATTCGCCTCCCCGCGGCCGAGATCGATGCGCACGCGGTCGCCCGTCTTCAAAAGTCCGAGACCGCCACCGGCCGCCGCCTCAGGCGAGGCGTTGAGGATCGAGGGCGACCCCGACGTGCCCGATTGCCGCCCGTCGCCGATGCACGGCAGCGAATGCACGCCCCGCTTCAGGAGATAATCGGGCGCGCGCATGTTCACGACCTCCGCCGCACCCGGATAGCCGATCGGCCCCGCCCCGCGCATGAACAGGATGGTGTTCTCGTCGATCTGAAGCGCCGGATCGTCGATGCGGTGATGATAATCCTCCGGCCCGTCGAAGACGGCCGCCTTGCCCTCGAACGCCATCGGATCGTCGGGATTGGAGAGATAGCGCTCGCGGAATTCGGTGGAGATCACCGAAAGCTTCATGATCGCCGAGGAGAAGAGATTGCCCTTGAGGACGCGGAACCCCGCCCCTTTCAGAAGCGGCTGGTCGAACGGGCGGATGACGTTGAGATCGGCAATCTCGGCGCCGCGGCAATTGTCGCCCATCGTCTGCCCATTCACCGTGATCGCCGCTTCGTTGATGAGCCCCGCCCCCATCAGCTGGTTGACGACCGCCGGCACGCCGCCCGCGTGATAATAATCCTCGCCGAGATACTCGCCCGCCGGCTGCAGATTGACGAGAAGCGGAATGTCCTCGCCATAGGTCTGCCAGTCGTCGATCGAAAGCTCCACGCCGACATGCCGCGCGAGCGCGTTGAGATGGATCGGCGCGTTGGTCGAGCCGCCGATCGCCGAATTCACCCGGATCGCATTGATGAAGGCATCGCGTGTCAGGATATCCGACGGCTTCAGGTCATCGCGCACCATGTCGACGATGCGAAGCCCCGTCAGATACGAGACCTCCTGCCGGTCTCGGTAGGGTGCCGGGATCGCGGCCGACCCCGGCAATTGCATGCCGAGCGCTTCGGCGAGCGAATTCATCGTCGAGGCCGTGCCCATCGTGTTGCAATAGCCGGTCGAAGGCGCCGAGGAGGCGACGAGCTTGACGAAGCCCGGATAGTCGATCTCACCGGCGGCCAGCAATTCGCGCGCCTTCCACACGATCGTGCCGGAGCCCGTCCGCTCGCCGCGGAACCAGCCGTTCAGCATCGGCCCGACGGAGAGCGCGATCGCCGGAATGTTGACCGTCGCCGCCGCCATCAGGCACGCCGGCGTGGTCTTGTCGCACCCGATCGTCAGCACCACGCCGTCGAGCGGATAGCCGTAGAGCACCTCGACGAGCCCGAGATAGGCGAGATTGCGGTCGAGCGCCGCCGTCGGCCTCTTGCCCGTCTCCTGGATCGGATGCACCGGAAACTCGATCGCGATGCCGCCGGCCTCGCGAATGCCGTCGCGCACGCGCTTGGCGAGCTCGAGGTGATGCCGGTTGCACGGCGAAAGGTCGGAACCCGTCTGCGCGATGCCGATGATCGGCTTGCCCGATTGCAGCTCTTCCTGGGACAGGCCGAAATTCAGGTAGCGCTCCAGATAAAGCGCCGTCATATCGGGGTTGTCGGGGTTGTCGAACCAGGCACGCGAGCGCAGTTGCGGCAGATTGGCAGCGTCGGTCATCTCATCTCCAAAGGGTTTGACCCGCCGGAAAGGCTCGTCGCGGGTCGCCCGATTGCCAACAACGTATACCTCATTGTCGGGGCCTTTCAACGGCCTTTAGGTAGAGAACTGGCCAGGCGGAAATCCTACTGCATACGCAAAATGCGGGCGAAAGCCCGCTCCGCCTAGCGCGCCCGCCGCGCAAATCCCCCAAAAATCGAGAAAGAAAAAGGCCCACCCGCAACCGATGCGGGCAGGCCTCTGCAGAAAGCGAAATGTCGATGCGCGGTTAGCGCGTGCCGTCGAGATAGCGCTGAAGCGTCTTCTCGGTTCCCTCGTCCCACAGCGTGCGCAGCCAATGCGCGAAAAGCTCGCGGAAATCGTCGGAGCGCCCGACATCGCCATAGACATCGTCCATGCCGAGCCATTCGCCGGGATCGGCGCGCGCCGCCTGCGCCTTCGGCACGAGCAGATCCCAGTTCGGGTCGTTCGGCTCGATGACGGCGCCGCTTTCCGTCTCGCCGAAGCAATAGCGGCACCACAGCGCCGATTCGAGCGCGAGGCCGGTCACGTCGCGCCCCTCCTTCAGCCGGTCGGCGATCGTCGGCACGATGAATTTCGGCTGCCGGTTGGAGCCGTCGAGGCAGAGACGGCGCACCGTGTCGCCGATCTTCGGATTGGCGAAGCGGCGCTTGATCTCGCCGAAATAGACCTGCAGATCCGTATCCGGCACCGGCGGCACGGCCGGCACGATCTCATCCTGCTCGATCTTCTCCAGGAACGCCGAAACGAGCGGATGCTCCATCGCCTCGTGCACGAAATGGATGTCGAGAAGCCCCGCCGGATAGGCGATCACCGCATGCCCGCCGTTCAGAATCCGGATCTTCATGATCTCGAACGGCGTCACGTCCGGCACGAACTGCACGCCGACATTTTGAAGCGCCGGCCGTCCGGCCGGGAAATTGTCCTCAAGCACCCATTGCTTGAAATCCTCGCAGAACACCGGCCAGGCATCTTCGACGCCGAATTCCTCTTGAAGCAGCCGGCGCTCCCGGTCCCCCGTCGCCGGCGTGATCCGGTCGACCATGCCGTTCGGAAAGGCGACGTTCTCGGTGATCCAGTCGGCAAAGGCGGGGTCTGACAGCCGGGCCGTCCCGGCGACGGCGTTCTTCGCCACCACGCCATTGTGGGGGATATTGTCGCACGACATCACGGTGAAAGCCTGAAGTCCGCGGCCCCGCCGCTCCTTGAGCCCCGCCGCGATCAGCCCGAAGACGGTCTTCGGATCGTCGGGCGTCTTGCCGTCGGCGGCGATTGCCGGATGCTCCGGATTGAAGCGCCCGGTGGAATCGATGAAGTAGCCGCCCTCCGTCACCGTCAGCGAGACGATGCGGATCGCAGGATCGGCGAGTTTTTCGATGATCGCCTGCGCATCGCCCACGGGCAGCATGCCGACCATGGCGCCGGTGACGCGCGCATTGAAAGATGCCGCCGACTGATCGACGACCGTCGTCAGAAAATCCTGGCCGTCGAGCGCCTGGCGCATCTTTTCGTCGCCCGCCATGACGCCGGCGCCGAGGATCGCGAAATCGTGGTCGCGCCCGGTTTCAAACAGCTCGTCGAGATAGACGGCCTGATGCGCGCGGTGAAAATTGCCGATGCCGAAATGCAAAATCCCGGCCGACAGCCCGGCCCGGTCATAGCCTGGGACATGCACCCTCGGCGCCATTTCGCTCAGGTTCTCGGCTGCAAGCTTCGTCGTCATGTCACTCCTTCCGGGGTGGAGGAACGTCCTCTCCGAACCCCTCCGGGGCCGCGCCCCATTCGATAAGTCCGCACTTCCCGGCCCTGCGAGACCGCGCGAAGAGCGGATCGTCATGCGTCCCCCTCCCCCTTGTGGGGAGGGGACAGGGGTGGGGGTCGTCGGTCAGAAGAAGGGCCTGTATGAATTCGCAAGCACAGCCCCCACCCGCGAGCTTCCGGTTGGGATGCCCCCCCCTCAACTCATCCAATTGCCGCCATCGACATTGTAGGTCTGGGCGACGATGTAATCGGCTTCGGAACTTGCAAGAAACACGGCCATGCCGGTCAGATCCTCCGCGCGGCCCATGCGCCCGTAAGGCACCGCCTCGCCGACGAGTTGCTTCTTTTCCCCGAGCCGCCGGTTCTCGTACTTCGCAAAGAGCGCATCGACCCCGTCCCAGTGCTCGCCGTCGACCACGCCCGGCGCGATCGCATTGACGTTGATCTTGTGCTGGATGAGATCGAGTCCCGCCGACTGCGTGAGGCTGATCACGGCCGCCTTCGTCGCGCAATAGACCGCGACGAGCGCTTCCCCGCGCCGCCCCGCCTGGCTCGCCATATTGATGATCTTGCCGCCTTCGCCCTTGTCGATCATCGCCTTCGCCACCGCCTGCAGCATGAAGAGCGTGCCGGAGACGTTGATCGCAAAGAGCCGGTCGAAACTCTCCCGGCGAATCTCCACGATCGGCGCCAGATCGAAGAGGGCGGCGTTGTTGATCAGAATGTCGATGCGCCCGGCGCGGTCCAGAACCTGCGCCACCGCCGCGTCGATCGAGGCCTGATCGGTGACGTCGAGCGGCACCGCATAGGCCGCCTCGCCGATCTCGGCTGCCGTCTCTTCGGCGCGGTCGAGGTTGATGTCGGCGATCGCCACCCTCGCCCCTTCGCGCACATAGGCTTCTGCAAAGGCGCGCCCGATGCCGCGCGCCGAGCCGGTGATGATGGCGGATTTGCCTTCCAGCCGCCTCATGACAGCGCCATGCCCTCGGCATCGAAGCGATGGATCTTGTCATCCTGCGGCGTCAGAAACACGCGGTCGCCGTGACGCACCGGAAACTCGCCGTCGGCGCGTGCCGTCAGCATGCCGGCGCGCTCCGTCTCCACATGCAGAAACGTGTCGGAGCCGAGATGTTCGGAGACGCTGACAGTGCCTTCCCAGCGGCCTTCTTCCAGCGACAATTGCATATGCTCGGGCCGGATGCCGACCTTGGCCGCGTCGCGCCGCTCCGCCACCGCCCCCTCGATGAAGTTCATCTTCGGCGAACCGATGAAGCCCGCAACGAAGAGATTGCGCGGCTTGGAATAAAGTTCGAGCGGCGTGCCCACCTGCTCGATGATACCGGCGCGCAGGACGACGATGCGGTCGGCCATGGTCATGGCCTCCACCTGATCATGCGTGACGTAGATCATCGTCGTCTCGAGCTTGTTGTGCAGCTCGGAGATTTCGAGGCGCATATTCACCCTGAGCGCCGCATCGAGGTTCGACAAAGGCTCGTCGAACAGGAACGCCGCCGGCTCGCGCACGATCGCCCGCCCGATGGCAACACGCTGGCGCTGGCCGCCCGAAAGCTGGCCCGGCCGCCGGTCGAGATAATCGGTGAGGTTCAGAACGCGCGCCGCATCGTCGATCTTACGGTCGATCTCGGCCTTGTCGAACCCCGCCATCTTGAGCGGGAAGGCGATGTTCTTCCGCACACTCATATGCGGGTAGAGCGCGTAGGACTGGAACACCATGGCGAGGCCCCGCTTGGCCGGCGGCGTTTCCGTGGCGTCCCGCCCGTCGATCTTGATCTCGCCGGACGTCACATCTTCGAGCCCCGCAATCAGCCGCAGAAGCGTCGACTTTCCGCAGCCGGACGGGCCGACGAAGACGATGAATTCGCCATCCTCGATTTCGAGATCTAGCGGCGGGATCACCTGGACATTGCCGAAAGTCTTGGTGATCTGGTTGAGCGAGATGTGTCCCATATCCGTCCCTTTTCGCCGCGTTCGTCGCCGCGCCGTTTATTGTCGGCTGCCGCCGGGGCGGCAGCCGCGTCTTGGCCGCGCCCCTATTTGACCGCCCCAAAGGTGAGCCCACGCACGAGCTGCTTCTGGCTGAACCAGCCGAGGATCAAAATCGGCGCGATCGCCATGGTCGAGGCGGCGGAAAGCTTGGCGTAGAAGAGCCCCTCCGGGCTCGAATAAGACGCGATGAACGCCGTCAGCGGCGCCGATTTCGCGGCCGTCAGGTTCAAGGTCCAAAACGCCTCGTTCCAGGCGAGGATGATGTTGAGGAGAAGCGTCGAGGCGATCCCCGGCACCGCCATCGGCGTCAGCACGTAAAGGATCTCCGAGCGCAGCCCCGCCCCGTCCATCCGCGCCGCCTCCAGAATCTCGCCCGGGATCTCGCGGAAATACGTGAACAGCATCCAGATGATGATCGGCAGGTTGATCAGCATCACCACGATGACGAGCCCGGTCAGCGTGTCGAGAAGCCCGGCATCGCGGAAGATGAGATAGATCGGGATCAAGACGCCGACGGGCGGCAGCATCTTGGTCGACAGCATCCACATCAACACGTTCTTGGTCTGCTTGCTGGGCACGAAGGCCATCGACCACGCCGCCGGAATGGCGACGAGGAGGCCCAGAACCGTCGAGCCGATCGAGATCACCACCGAATTCCAGAAATGCCGGAAATAGGCGGAACGCTCCTGCACCTCGACGTAATTGTCGAGCGTCCAGTCGAAGAACACGAAGGACGGCGGCGAAGCGATCGCCTCCGCCTCCGTCTTGAAACTCGTCAGGATCGTCCACAGGATCGGAAAGAAGATCAGGAAACCGATCGTCCAGGCGATCAGCGTGAAGAGCAGCTTTCGACCTTTTGTCGGAGTGTGGGCCATGGCTCAGACGTCCAGGTTCTTGCCGATCATCCGCATCAGGAAGATCGCGACGATATTGGCGAGAATGACGGCGACGATGCCGCCGGCCGATCCGCCACCCACGTCGAACTGCAGGAGCGACTGGGCATAGACGAGATAGGTGATGTTGGTCGTGGCATAGCCCGGCCCGCCATTGGTGGTGACGAGGATCTCCGCGAACACCGAAAGCAGGAAGATCGTCTGAATGAGCACGACGACGGTGATGGCGCGTGCCAGATGCGGCAGCATGATGTGGAAGAAGCGGCTCAACGGCCCCGCCCCGTCCATCTCGGCGGCTTCCAGCTGGTCGCGGTCGAGCGATTGCAGCGCCGTCAAGAGGATCAGCGTCGCAAAAGGCAGCCACCCCCATGAGACGATGAGGATGATGGAGGCGAGCGGCGCCTGTCCCAGAAAGTCGAAGGGCTGCATCCCGAGCGCCCGAAAAATGTTCGCGAAGAGCCCGTTCACGGGATTCATGAACATGTTCTTCCACACGAGCGCGGAGACCGTCGGCATGACGAAGAACGGCGCGATCACCAGAACCCGCACGATCCCCTGCCCCCACATCGGCTGATCGAGCAGGATCGCCAGAAGCACCCCGCCGACGATGGTGATGACGAGAACACCCCCGACGAGGAGAAGCGTGTTGATGAGCGCGGAGAAGAACGCCGGATCGGTCAGGAAGAACCGATAATTCATGAAGCCGATGAAATCGTGCGCTCCCGGCATCAGAAGATTGTAGCGCAGGAACGAGAAGTAGAGCGTCATCGACAAGGGGATCAGCATCCAGCCGAGCAGAAGAAGCACGGCGGGAGAGATCATCAGTCGCGCGGCGGAACGCGAATGCGCAGTGGCCATGAGCGAACCCTTTCGGGCGATGAGGAACGAGCCGGTGAAGAGGGCCCGGGCGGACGCCGCAACGACATCCGTCCGCGCCGATCATGTCGAGGCGGTCACGGCGTCGGCGACCGCCCCAGGCAGGTGCGTGAAGCCGGCGATATGCGGCCGGTCACGCGCCGCGCATCACTTCGGATAGCCGGCCTTCGTCATCTCGCGGTTCGTCAGCTGCTGGGCGTTCTGGATCGCCTGATCCGCACTCATCTGTCCGGCGAGAGCAGCTGAAAACATCTGCCCGACGGCCGTGCCGATGCCCTGGAACTCGGGAATGGCGACGAACTGTCCGCCCGTATACGGCACGTCCTGAACGGACGGCTTGTCGGGCGTCGCCGCCTGCATCGAGTTCAGCGTCATTTCCGCAAATGGCGCTTCCTTCTGGTATTCTTCGTTCTCATAGAGCGAGGTGCGGGTTCCCGGAGGTGCCGCGCGCCAGCCTTCCTTCTCGGCGACGAGCTTCGTGTAATCCTTCGACGTCGCCCAGGCGATGAACTGCTTGGCGGCATCCTCCGAATCCGTCGACGTCGGAATGGCGAGGTTCCACGACCACAGCCAGTTGCCGTGGTTGTCGACGCCTTCCTTGTTCGGGAACTGCGCGAAGGCGACCTTGTCGGCAACGGTGGATTCGTCAGGATCGGTCACGAAGGAGGCAGCGACCGTGGCGTCGATCCAGATGCCGCATTTGCCCTGCTGGAAGAGCGACAGGTTCTCGTTGAAGCCGTTGGAGGAGGCCCCCGGAGGGCCATACTCGTTCATCATGTCGAGGTAGTCGTTGACCGCCGCCTTCCATTCGTCGCTGTCGAGCTGGGCCTTCCAATCCTTGTCGAACCAGGCCGCGCCGTAGGAATTCGCCATGGCGGTCAGAAACGCCATGTTCTCACCCCAGCCCGGCTTGCCGCGCAGGCAGATGCCGTAGACCTCGTTCGACTTGTCGGTCATCGCCTCGGCAGCTTTCTTGATGTCCGCCCAGGTCGGCTGATCGGGAATTTCCACGCCCGCCTTCTCGGCGAGATCGGTGCGGTACATGACCATCGCCGATTCCCCGTAGAAAGGCGCCGCATAGAGCTTGTCCTCATAGGTCAGCGCACTGCGGATCGACGGCAGGATATCGTCGGTGTCGTAGCCGTCCGGCATGTCGTCGAGAGCGACGAGCCAGTTCTGCTTCGCCCAGATCGGCACTTCGTAATTGCCGATGGTCATGACGTCGTACTGACCGCCCTTGGTGGCGATATCCGTCGTCACGCGCTGGCGCAGAACGTTTTCTTCCAAAGTCACCCATTCCAACTGGATATCGGGATGATTTTTGGTGAAATCCTCGGCGAGCTTCTGCATGCGGATCATGTCGCCATTGTTGACGGTGGCGATGGTGATCGTTTCGGCATGCGCTGCGGCAGTGAAGGCGAGGACGGATACAGCGCCGACCGCCCAAAGGGAGCGTCTCATCAGGTTTCCTCCGTTGCGCGTCTTCGGCCCGAAGGCCTCGCGGCTTATCATTACGGGAAAGACACGACACCGGATGTCGACATCGCATCCCTCTGCCCGCGCCGAAAGGCACGGACATGAAGGGCGAAGTTGCGCGAAACCGCGGCCCTCGCCTCATCTTCGGATATCTAAATTGTCGTCCGCTGCACGAAGGGAAAGACCCGACGGCAACTTGCACAAGACTAGATCACGCGGTTTTGCCGCTGTCAAATAAATAAATCACTTTGATTTTGCAATTAGCGTGACAGCAGAATAAGTCCCGATTCCCTCGTGACTTAGCGCCAATGTCGCACAGTCTATAAAATTTGAAACTGCCGAGTATCAAATCCTGAAAGGCGCGTTTATTCTTCGCGCTCCCAGGGCGGCACATTGCCGAAATGCGCCCTCAGATAATCGATGAAGGCGCGCACCCGCGGCGACAGATTCCGCTTCTCCGAATAGAGCGCCAGAATGTCCGACCCGTCGTCGGCATAATCCGGCAAGAGCCTGACGAGCCGCCCGGCCTTGATGTCCTCGCCGACGAGATAGGTCGAAAGCCGCGCGATCCCGAGGCCGGAAAGCGCCGCGTGATAGATCGCATCGGCGCTGTTGGCCTCGAAATTGCCGGTGAGCGGCACGGGATCGGCCCCCTCCGCCCCTTCCAGATGCCAGTCGTTCCAGCGCGTCACGGTCGAAAGGCGCAGGCAATTGTGATGCGCGAGATCCTGGCGCGTCGTGGGCGTGCCGGCGCGCTTCAGATAGGCGGGCGCGGCGCAGATCACCCGCCGGTTGCGGGCAAGCTTGCGCGCCACCGCAAAACTGTCCTCCACCTGCTCGGTGAAGCGGATGGCGACGTCGATGCCCTCCGCAGCGAGATCGATCGGCCGATCCGTCACCTCGAGCGAGACTTTGAGCTCCGGATAGCGCGCCATGAACTCCGGCATGATCGGCAGAAGCTGTGCCTTGGCGAAGGCGACGGTGGCCGCGATCCGCAAGACCCCGACCGGCTGGCCGCTGATCGCGGTGGCGAGGTTTTCCGCCTCCGACACCCTGGCCGCGAGATCGGCGCAACGCTCGTAGAAGGCGCGCCCCTCTTCAGTCAGCGACAGGCCGTGCTTGCTGCGGTTGAGAAGCCGCACTTTGAGCCGATCTTCCAGAAATCCGATCTGCCGGCTGACGGCCGATGGCGTCAGGCCGAGCGAGCGCGCCGCCGCCGAAAAGCTCTCGCTCTCCACCACGGTCGCAAACAGGATCATCTGACTCGGGAGTTCCATCACACCTCGGCTTTGCAGCTGGGTCACAGCCCCTTTGACCCAAGGGCGCCTTCGCAAGCGCCGCCGCCGTCATTATTTGTGCATCACAGCACGATTATGATGCGCCGCAATATCGGCATAGGGCCCGACACCATCAACATAAAAACGGGTTCGTGGAAGCGCACCAAAGAGCGGTTGCAGGCAACTACCGCAATGCAACACAGGCCGGCGAAAGCCCGTCGAGGCAGACTGCCGGCCCACGAACAGAAATTCAGACGGCAATTCCCCCTGCCGTCCCATGATGGAGAAGCCACATGAAGACCCTCACTCTCGCACGCCCCGCTTCCGGGCCGCTCGCCGCACCGGCCTCGACCGTATCGATGGGCGATGGCGCTCGCACCCTCCTGTCGCGCGCCTGGACGTCCGTGAAGCAGCGCTACCAGTACGGCGAACTCGTGCGCGAGCTGGAAGGCTACCGGGACCGCGACCTCGCCGACATGGGCTTCGACCGCAGTGAGATCCGCCGGGTTGCCTATGAAGGCGCCTACGGCCGCTCCCGCGCCTGATCTGCCGTTCTCCGAGCGGCCGTCCGTTCGCAAGACCGCTCGAAAAACCTCCATCACCCGTCCAGGCTGGCGGCAGCACCAAGCTCCGCCCGCCGGGGCGGATCGGCGCCGCGGCGTCCGCAGGTGATGCCGGCCGCCTCCGTGGCAAAGGCGAGAAGCGCCTCCACCTCGTCCCGGCGCAGCAGGGACAGCGCCTCGCGCGATTTCGTCGAGCGCTCTGAAAGGCCTGCAATAAAGGCGGCCATGAAACTGTCGCCCGCCCCGACCGTATCGACGACGTCGACTTTGGAGCCTTTGACGGACACGCGTCCGAAAGAGCCGAAGGCTTCCGCCCCCTCCCGGCCATAGGTGACGACGACCAGGGTCGCGCCTGCCGCCCGCCAGCGTTCGGCGGTCTCCGCCGGCGGCGCGCTCGGATAAAGAAGCCCGAGATCCTCCTCGCTCACCTTGATGAGATCGGCCGTCGGCACGAAGGCGTCGAGACGCTCGCGCCAGAGGGAGAGATCCGGCTCCACGTTGATGCGCACATTGGGATCGAGCGTCACCAGCCGCTCGCCAGCCTCTCGCCCCAGGAGCGACAGAAGGCTCGTGCCGATCGGCTCGGTGACGAGCGAAAACGAGCCGGCATGCACGCCCCAGATATCGCGGCTGAAAACCGGCAGATCGGACAGGTTGACGGCCCGGTCCGCCGCCCCGTCTCCATAAAACGCATAAGACGGCGAGCCGTCTTTGCCGAGCGTCACCAGGCTCAGGGTCGTGCGTCGGCTGGAGCGCAGAAGAAAGCCGGTCTCCACGCCTTCCGTCTTGAGCGCCGCAAAAAGCTTTTCGCCCAGAAGATCGGTCGAAAGACCGGTGAAGAGCGCCGCCTCCTGGTCGAGCCGGGCGAGCCCCACGGCGACGTTGAAAGGCGATCCGCCGATGCGCGCGTCGAAGGAGAGCCCTTCGCCCTGATCCGAACCGTAAAGATCCCAGAGCGCCTCGCCGCAGACGACGAACATCAGGCCGCTCCTGTCGGAATGTGAGGAAAGCCTCGCTGCATCTTCTCCTCCCGCCGGCTGCCTGTTTTTCTCGGCCCGTTTTTGGCCTGTCTTTCCGGCCTTATGATCTTGCTCGGCGGGCCGGGATGGTCGGCGGCGCCGCGCTCGGGCCGGCGGCTTCCACACGAGCCGACCCCCAGAGATAGGCAGCGCAGCGCCGCCTGACCGGCAGCCATGGCGCACGCACCCATCCACATCGAACACCTAAAGTCAATAACTAAATCACATTGGTTTTTTAATTTCCTTTCGGCTAGCCTGCCCTGCCGCAAAGGGACGAACCGCAAGGACTGCGAAGGCACGGCGAGATGCGAGGCGGAGACACAACCGGGCTGCGCGCCTACAACGAGCGCCTGATCATCCACGCGCTCCTGCGCGCCGGCGCGCTGTCGAAGGCGGAGATCGCGCGCGAGACCGGCCTCTCCGGCCAGGCCGCCTCCGTCATCGTCAACCGCCTCCTCGCCGAAGGTCTTCTCATCAAGCGCGACAAGGTCCGCGGCCAAGTCGGCCAGCCTTCGACCCCAATCGCCCCCAATCCGAAGGGCGCCTTTTCGCTTGGCGTCAAGATCGGCCGCCGCAGCGTCGAAGCGATCCTCGTCAATCTCCTGGGCGAGGTCATCGCATCCGCCCAGGAAAGCTACGACGCACCCCTGCCCGAAGAGACGGTCCGCCTCGCCATCGCCCAGGCGAGCGACCTTCTCGCCTCCCTCGATGCCGCTTCCAGAAAGCGCGTCGTCGGCCTCGGCATCGCCATGCCGAGCGAGCTTGAATCCTGGGCGCCGGAGCTCGATCTGGCGCCGGGCACGCTCGACGCCTGGCGCGACATCGACGTCGCCGCAGCGCTTCAGGAGGCGACGGGCCTCCCCGCCTCCCTGCACAATGACGCGACGGCCGCCTGCGCCGCGGAAGTCATCCTGGGCGACGCCGTCACCCGCCGCAGCGCGCTCTACCTTTATCTCGGCACCTTCATCGGCGGCGGCATCGTCATCGACGGCAAGCTCTATCGCGGCGAGCAGTTCAACGCTGGCGCCATCGGCTCCATGCCGACCGCCCATCAAAGCGCCACGGGCGCGCCGCAGCAGCTCATCCACACCGCCTCCATCATCCAGCTGCAGCAGGCCTTCATCGAGGAAGGCATCGACGCCGGCGAGGCGCTTCTGCGCGGCGACGACGTTCCGGGGGCGGCGCGTATCTTCGATGTCTGGGCCCTGCAGGCGGCGGAGGAAATGGCCCGCGCCGTCATCTCGGCCATGAGCGTCATCGATTTCGAGACGATCGTGGTCGACGGCCTGCTGCCGCCGGCCTGGCGTACCCGCATCACCGGCCACCTCGCCGAGGCCGTGCAGGATTTCAACCGTCTCGGCCTCAGCCGGGCCGAGATCGTCTCAGGCTCCGTCGGGCCGATGGCGCGGGTTCTGGGCGCCGCCATGCTGCCGCTCCAGGCACGCTTTTCGCCGAACACCGACCTCCTCGTGCGCCAGACGATTACGCGCCAGAGCGACGCCGAAGCCGCGCCTTCGTTCGCAAACGAGCCGCAGGCCGGATAGCCACCGTCCGCAGCCGCATCCGCAGGCGCTGTCCGCCCGCTCTTTGCATTCGGGCCGGCTTGTGCCCATCATGGCTCCAAACAAGAAAACGATTTCTCTCGGGGGTCCATCCTCGCGAGAAACCGAGGAAACCCTCTTGAGGACCGTCCATGAGCCTCGCCCCATGAGCGTCACGGTCGCGCGCAGCGTTGAGCCTGCGCCGCGCGTTCCCGAATTCGGGCCCTGGCTCGCCCAAGCCTCGATCCTCGTCGTCGACGACGAGCCGGGCATGCGCAATTTTCTCGTCCGCACGCTGAAGCCCCGCTGCAAGCGCCTGGAAGAGGCGGCCGACACCGCCGAAGCCTCCAAAAGGCTCGACGAGCACCATTTCGACGTCGTCATTCTCGACAACATCATGCCCGGCAAGAGCGGCGTCGAATGGCTGACGGAACAGCGCGAGATCGGCCTTTTCGCCGATGCGATCCTGATCACCGCCTATGCCGATCTCGAAACCGCCATCCAGGCGCTGCGCGCCGGCGCCGTCGATTTTGTCCTGAAACCCTTTCGCTCCAACCAGATCCTCAACGCCGTCGCGCGCTGCCTCGACCGCATCCGTCTGCAGCGCGAAATCCATGTCCTGCGCCACGAATTGCGCTCCACCGCCGATCACATGCTGCTGCGCGACAAGCTGATCGGCCATTCCGCCGGCATCGGCGAGGTGCGCGACACCATCGCCCGCGTCGCGCCCCTGCCGACCTCGGTTCTCATCACCGGCCAGTCCGGCACGGGCAAGGAGGTGGCGGCCCGCTCCATCCACGCCCTCTCCGAGCGCGCCGACAAGCCCTTCGTCGCCGTCAACTGCGCCGCCATGCCGACCGACATGCTGGAGGCGGAGCTTTTCGGCCACCTGAAAGGCGCCTTCACCGGCGCCGATGCGGGCCGCGAGGGCCTCTTCATCCATGCCCATGGCGGCACGCTCTTTCTCGACGAGATCGCCGAACTGCCGCTTCCCATGCAGAGCAAGCTCCTGCGCACGATCGAAGACCGGCGCGTGCGCCCGGTCGGCTCGGAGCGCGAAGTGCCAGTCGATGTGCGCTTCATCTTCGCCACCAATGCCGACCTCGAAACCGCCGTCGAAGAGGGCCGTTTCCGCACCGACCTCTTCTACCGCATCAACGTCATGCAGATCGCCATGCCGCCGCTCGCCGCCCGCGGCGAGGACGTGATCGAGCTCGCCACCCTCTTCATGCAGCGCCTGTCGAAGCAGCTCGGCATGCCCCCGGTCGAAATCGATGCCGCCGTGCGCGCGGGCCTCGCCGCCTATGACTGGCCCGGCAATGTCCGCGAGCTCAGAAACCTCATCGAACGCTCGCTCATCCTCGGTCGCTTCCCGCCGGAATTTCGCGGCGATCCCGCCCCCGGCGCGGAAAGCGCCCCTTCCCCCGAAATCGCCGGCGCGCCCGGAGAAGCGCTCGAAGAGGTGGAGCGCCGCCATATCCTGCGCGTTCTGGAAGCGACCGGCGGCAACCGCGCCGAGGCCGCCCGCCGCCTCGGCATCTCGCGCAAGACCATCGACCGCAAATGCTCAGCCTGGAATATCTGAGCTGGGGCCGCTGAGATGAGTTTGGAGCCGGCGCAGCCCGGCCTTGCGCGGCCCGGCCCCGAAAAGATCGGCCGGCACCGCTCGGTTCGCTTCCGTCTCCTGGCGATCGCGCTCCTGCCGACCTTCGTCATCCTGCCGCTTCTTCTCGGCGTCACCATCGTCCGCTGGAACGCGAAATTCGACCAGCTTCTGAAGTCGAAGGTGCATGGCGACCTCACCATCGCCGACCAGTATTTCAACCGCATCCTGGAGACGACAGGCGACGAGATCGACGCGCTCGGCCGCTCCGCCGAATTCCGGGACGTGATCGAGGCGGATGCCCCCGCTCCGCTCGCCGCCTATCTGGAGAAGAGCCGCAAGGCGCTCGGCCTCGATTTTCTCTATCTCGTCAGCGCCGGCGACGGCGTGCGCGCCACTTCCCCGTCCGGCGCAGCCCCGAACCTTTCCGGCGACCGGCCGGTCGTCCAAAGCGCCCTTGCCGGCAAACCCACGACGGCAATCGACATCTTTTCCGGCGACGAGCTCGCCGCCATTTCGCCGGCGCTTGCCGCGCAGGCGCGCCTTCCCCTCGTCGACACGCCCAACGCCGTGCCGACCGACAAGACGGCCGAAACCCGCGGCATGGTCGTGCATTCGGCAAGCCCCGTGCGCCTGCCCGGCCAGGGCCCCGCCGCCCTCGTCGGCGGCCTCCTCCTCAACCAGAACCTCGTCTTCATCGATACGATCAACGACCTCGTCTACCGCGAGGAGAGCCTGCCCGCCGGCAGCCAGGGCACGGCGACCCTTTTCCTCGACGATGTGCGCGTCTCCACCAATGTCCGGCTTTTTGAGGACAAGCGCGCCCTCGGCACCCGCGTCTCCGCCGCCGTGCGTTCCGCCGTTCTCGGCGAAGGCCGCGTCTGGCTCGACAGCGCCTTCGTCGTCAACGACTGGTACATCTCCGCCTACGAGCCGATCACCGACAGTTTCGGGCGCCGCGTCGGCATGCTCTATGTCGGCTTCCTGGAAGCGCCTTTTCAGCGCACCAAGCTCGTCTCGCTTCTCACCCTCATCGCCGCCTTCGCCGCCGTCACCGCCTTGAGCGTGCCGCTCTTCCTGCGCTGGGCGGGCTCTGTCTTCCGCCCCTTGGAGCGCATGACGGAGACGATCTCCAAGGTCGAGGCCGGCGATATGAGCGCCCGCACCGCCCTTCCCGACAATGAAGACGAGATCGCCCGCGTCGCCGCCCATCTCGACGGGCTTCTCGATCAGGTGCAGGAGCGCGACCGGCAACTCCGCTCCTGGAACGAGGAGCTCAACGCCCGCGTCGCGGACCGCACGCGCGAGCTGAGCGAAGCGAACCGCCAGCTCGAGGCGACGACGAAACAGCTCATCATGTCGGAAAAGCTCGCGGCCATCGGCGAGATCACCGCGGGCGTCGCCCACGAGATCAACAATCCCGTCGCCGTCATGCAGGGCAATCTCGAAGTCATGCGCTCGATCCTCGGCGACGCGGCCGCCCCGGCCGAAACGGAGATCCGCCTCATCGACGAACAGATCGACCGCATCGGCCAGATCGTGACGAAACTCCTGCAATTCGCCCGGCCGGAGGAATATGCGGGCTTCGTCGAGAGCCACGCCCCCGCCGATGTCGTCGCCGACTGCCTGCCTCTCGTCCAGCATCTCCTCAACAAGGCGGAGATAGAGGTCGCGCGCCGCGACACCGCCACCCGCCTCGTCCTCATGAACCGCACCGAGCTGCAGCAGGTGCTGGTCAACCTCATCGTCAACGCCATCCACGCCATGCCGGACGGCGGCCGGCTGACGATTACGACATCCGATACGGATCGCGACGGCACGCCGGGCATTCAGATCGCGATCGAAGACACCGGCACCGGCATCCCTCCGGAGGTGCTGTCGAAAATCTTCGATCCCTTCTTCACCACCAAGCGCCAGGAGGGCACCGGCCTCGGCCTCTCGATCAGCCAGACGCTGATCGTTCAGCAGGGCGGCTCCCTGACGGTCACAAGCACGCCGGGCGAAGGCACGACTTTCGTGATCTGGCTCCCCGAAGCGCGCTAACGGCACCAGATCACCCCGCTGCAAACTCGGCGTCACAGAGACAATTTGTCCTATTTTTGCTGACGTCTCTTCCCGCCCGAGGGACGTTTTGTCCCTCTGCCCCTCGACAGGACTCCCTGAAAACCGCGGCTTTCTCGCCTCCCCCGCTCTGGCATCCCTCTTGCGTAGCGTCCTCACGCCACGCCGAAAAAACGGGCGGGCGCTGCGCGGCCATGCTCCGCGCAGGGAGGAAACGACAAGGGGCGCTCACTTGCCGAAAGACCGCGATCACGCGGCGCGGCGGGGCGAGCCCGGGAGGGAAAATCGCGACATGTTCGACAGCCTCAAGAAGGAACACATCGTCGCCGGCGAGAACTTCAACCGTTGGAAGGTTCCGCCGGCCTCGATCGCCATCCATCTGTGCATCGGCTCCGTCTATGCCTGGAGTATCTTCAACCCGCCGCTGACGCGTGAATTCGGCGTCGTCGCCGCCTCCGCCGGCGATTGGAGCCTGCAATCCGTCGTCTGGATCTTCTCCGTCGCCATCGTCTTTCTGGGCCTTGCCGCGGCCTTGGCCGGCAAGTGGCTCGAAGAGGTCGGCCCGCGCATGGTCGGCGTCGTCGCCGCGCTCTGCTGGGGCGGCGGCTTCATCGTCGGCGGCCTCGGCATCGTCACCCACCAGCTCTGGCTCGTCTATCTCGGCTACGGCGTCATCGGCGGCTGCGGCCTCGGCCTCGGCTATGTCTCGCCCGTCTCGACCCTGATCCGCTGGTTCCCGGACCGGCGCGGCATGGCGACCGGCATGGCCATTATGGGCTTTGGCGGCGGCGCCATGATCGCCACGCCGATCAAGGAATTTCTGCTGCGCACCTTCTATGAGGTTCCGACCTATCTCGGGCCGGAAAGCGCCGTCTCCCTCGTCACCGAAGGCGGTCGCCGCATGGCCGAGGTCAACGGCCAGATGGTCGAGGTCGTCGTCGCCGGCGCCAAGCAGGTCGCCGCAGCCTCCGTCGCCATCGAGCCCGGCATCTATGTCGCCGGCACCGGCAACACCGGCGCCGCAATGACCTTCTTCACCCTCGGCATCGTCTATTTCGTCGTCATGGTGATCGCCTCCTTCTCCTACCGCGTGCCGCGGGAGGGCTGGAAGCCGGAGGGTTGGGAGCCGGCCGCCGCGCACGTCGCACAGCGCAAGATGATCTCCGACAACGACGTCCACATCGACCAGGCGCTGAAGACGCCGCAATTCTATCTTCTGTGGATCGTGCTGTGCTTCAACGTCACGGCCGGCATCGGCGTCATCGGCGTCGCCAAAACCATGATGACGGAGATTTTTGGCACCACCCTGCCCCTGATCGTGAATTCCGCCTTCGCCGCGACCTACGTCTTCATGATCTCGGTCTTCAACATGGTCGGCCGTTTCCTTTGGGCCTCGGCATCGGACTATATCGGCCGCAAGAACACCTATTATTGCTTCTTCGTTCTCGGCACGCTGCTCTACCTGTCGATCCCGTTTGCGGCCCAGCAGGTGAGCGTCGATCCGGCGGTGACGTGGCTCGTCATGTTCTACGCCGCGACGATGATCATCTTCACCATGTATGGCGGCGGCTTTGCCACCATCCCCGCCTATCTCGCCGACATTTTTGGCACCAAATATGTGGGCGGCATCCATGGGCGGCTTCTGACGGCCTGGAGCACGGCGGGCGTTCTCGGGCCCCTCGCCATCACGCAGCTGCGGGAAATGTCCCTGTCGAACGCGATCCACGATCTCGCGACCCGCATCGATCCTTCCGTCTTCCGGGAGAAATTTGGTGCCGGCGTCGACCAGCTCGACCAGCTGATCGCCGCCAACACGGTGACGATCGGACGGCTGATGGAGATCGCCCCCGCCGGCACCGTCGATCCGACGCCGAGCCTCTACAACACCACCATGTACTGCATGGCGGGGCTCCTGGTGCTGGCGCTCATCGCCAATTCCCTCGTCCGTCCGGTGCACGAGAAGCACCATATCGACGAGACGACGGAAGAGGTGGAAGGGCGCGTCGTCGCCGCCGCCGAATGATGGGACTTGCGGCCGGGCACATCGCCCGGCCCTCTTTCCCGCCCATAGCCGGGCCTTGCAGCCGGCCGCTTTGCCGCCCCGCGTCTGGGCCTGTCGCCCGGACGCCTTTCCAGAACGCCCGCATCCTGTATCGTGGGCACGTCGCAGGCGGGCAGAAGACCCGCAAGGCGGCGGGAGACGCTCATGATCGACAAGCTGGAAATGTTCATCGCGCTTGCCCGCGAGAAGCATTTCGGCCGTGCCGCAGAGGATTGCCGCGTCACCCAGCCGACGCTCTCCTCCGCCATCAAGCAGCTCGAAGACCAGTTCGGCGTCATGCTGGTGCGCCGCGGCTCGCGCTATCAGGGGCTGACGCCGGAAGGCCAGCGGGTGCTCGAATGGGCGCGCCGCATCGTCGCCGACGTCCGCTCCATGCAGGAGGATCTGAGAACTGCGCGCTACGGCCTCTCCGGGCATCTGCGCATCGCCGCCATCCCGACGGCGCTCTCCGCCGTCGCCGAGCTGACCGCGCCCTTTGCGGAGGCCCATCCCGGCATCACCTTCACCGTCCTGTCGCGCAATTCGGTCGAGATCCTGTCGCTTCTGGAAAATCTCGAGATCGATGTCGGCATCACCTATCTCGACAACGAGCCGCTCGGCCGCGTCACCACCGTGCCGCTCTACGAGGAACGCTACGCCTTCGTCACCCAGGCGGACGGGCCGCATGCCGGCAAGTCGAGCATCACCTGGAAAGAGGTGGCGGCCGCGCCGCTCTGCCTGTTGACGCCCGACATGCAGAACCGCCGCATCGTCAATCAGAAGATGGGCGAGGCCGGCGCCAGCGCCGATCCGACGCTCGAATCCAACTCCGTCATCACCCTCTTCGCCCATGTGCGCACCGGCCGCTGGTCGAGCGTCATGCCCTGGCGGCTGGTGGACGCCTTCGGCCGCCTGGACAATCTGACGGCGATCCCGATCGTGGAGCCGGAAGCCGCGGAAAGCATCGGCCTCGTCGCCGCCTACCGCGAGCCGCACACGCCGGTTCTTGCCGCCCTTCTCGCCGAAGCCCGCAAGGTTTCGCAGCTTCTGCCCCGAGAGAAACGGCCCTCGGCCTAGCGCTCGATAGGTTTTCCCGATCACTCGACGGGATAAAGCTATTGATAAGACATGACGTCGCGCGTCAAAATTACCGCAATAAGAAATCCGGCAAAAACAATCGCCGGCCATGGGAGGAAGAATGACTGCCCAGACAGGCGCAGCGGACATTGCCGTCCGCGCCACAGCGATCGTCGATGCCAACGCCGCCCTCGAAGGCCCCCTCCTGCCGATCCTGCACGATCTCCAGGAAGAGTTCGGCTGCGTGCCGGAAGAGGCCGTGCCGGTCATCGCCAACCGCCTCAATCTGAGCCGCGCCGAAGTCCATGGCGTCGTCAGCTTCTATCCCGACTTCCACCACACCCCCTCCGGCCGCCATGTGCTGAAGGTCTGCCGCGCCGAGGCCTGTCAGTCGATGGGCGGCGAAAAAATCGCCGACCGCGTGCGCTCGGCCCTCGGCATCGACTGGCATGAGACGACACCCGACGGCGCCGTCACGCTCGAACCCGTCTACTGCCTCGGCCTCTGCTCCTGCGCCCCGGCCGCGATGCTCGACGGCGAGGTGACCGGCCGCCTCGACGAGACCCGCCTCGCCCCGCTTCTCGACGAGGCCCGGCGATGACCGATCACGTAAAAGGCCCCATCAAGGTCTACGTCCCGCGCGATGCCGGCGCGCTCGCGCTCGGTGCCGACAAGGTCGCGGCCGAAATCGCCCGCGAGGCCGAAGCCCGCGGTCTCGCCATCCGTCTCATCCGCAACGGCTCGCGTGGTCTCTTCTTCCTGGAGCCGATGGTCGAGGTCGCGACCGAAGACGGCCGCCTCGCCTATGGGCCCGTCGCGCCCGAAGACGTCGCCTCCCTCTTCGCTGCGGGTTTTCTGTCCGGCGGCGACCACCCCCTCGCCCAGGGCGAAACGGAAGAAATTCCCTTCCTCGCCCGCCAGACCCGCCTCACCTTCGCGCGCTGCGGCATCATCGATCCGCTCGATCCGGCCGATTACGAGGCGCATGGCGGTCTGAAGGGGCTGCGCAATGCCGTCATGATGACGCCCGAAGAGATCGTCGAGACGATGATCACGTCGGGTCTTCGCGGTCGCGGCGGCGCCGGCTTTCCGACCGGCATCAAGTGGAAGACCGTCGCCGAGGCGAAAGGCGAGCAGAAATACATCGTCTGCAACGCCGACGAGGGCGACAGCGGCACCTATTCCGATCGCATGATCATGGAGGGCGACCCCTTCATGCTGATCGAGGGCATGGTGATCGCGGGTCTCGCCACCGGCGCGACGCGCGGCTACGTCTACACCCGCTCCGAATATCCGCATGCCATCGCAACGATGCGCGACGCGATCGCCATTGCCCGCAGCCACGGCTTTCTCGGCCCCGACATTCTGGGCTCCGGCCACGCCTTCGACATGGAAATCCGCATGGGCGCCGGCGCCTATGTCTGCGGCGAGGAAACCTCGCTTCTGAACAGCCTGGAAGGCAAGCGCGGCGTCGTGCGCGCGAAGCCGCCGCTTCCCGCCCATGAGGGCTTTCTCGGCCGCCCGACCGTCGTCAACAACGTCATCTCGCTTGCGACCGTACCGGCGATCCTCGACCACGGGCCGGAATTCTTTCGCGATTTCGGCGTCGGCCATTCGCACGGCACGATCCCCATTCAGATCGCCGGCAACGTCAAGAATGGCGGCCTCTTCGAGATCGCCTTCGGCCTCACCTTGCACGAGCTCGTCGACGAGATCGGCGGCGGCACGAGAAGCGGCCGCCCGGTCAAGGCGGTGCAGGTGGGCGGCCCGCTCGGCGCCTATTTCCCGCGCGCCCTCTTCGACACGATCTTCGATTACGAAGCCTATACCGCGAAGAACGGCCTGATCGGCCACGCCGGCATCGTCGTCTTCGACGACACCGTCGACATGCTGAAGCAGGCCCGCTTCGCCATGGAATTCTGCGCCATTGAATCCTGCGGCAAGTGCACCCCCTGCCGCATCGGCTCCGTGCGCGGTGTCGAGGTCGCCGACAGGATCGCCGCGGGCGAAGACCCGGAGGCGCAGATCGCGCTCATGACCGACCTCTGCCAGACCATGCGTTTCGGTTCGCTCTGCGCCCTCGGGGGCTTCACGCCCTTCCCGGTCTTGAGCGCGATCGAACATTTCCCCGACGATTTCCGCCCCACCCCCTTCGCCGAAGCTGCCGAGTAGAGCCGAGGAGCAGCCTGATGAGCCTCATCCACGAAATCGACTACGGCACCCCCGCCTCCACCTCCGAAGAGACGGTGTCGCTCACGATCGACGGCTTTGAGATCACCGTCCCGGCCGGCACCTCGGTCATGCGCGCGGCCGCCGAAGCCGGCATTCAGGTGCCGAAACTCTGCGCCACCGACATGGTGAAATCCTTCGGCTCCTGCCGCCTCTGCCTCGTCGAGATCGAGGGACGGCGTGGCACGCCCGCCTCCTGCACCACGCCGGTCGCCCCGGACATGGTCGTGCATACCCAGACGCCGCGCCTCAAAGAGATCCGCCGCGGCGTCATGGAGCTCTATATCTCCGACCACCCGCTCGACTGCCTCACCTGCGCGGCAAACGGCGATTGCGAACTCCAGGACATGGCGGGCGAAGTCGGACTGCGCGACGTGCGCTACGGCTATGACGGTGCCAACCACGTCAAGGCGAGGAACAACGGCGAGGCGAACCCGCGCTACCGGCCGAAGGACGAGAGCAATCCCTATTTCACCTTCGATCCCACGAAATGCATCGTCTGTTCGCGCTGCGTGCGCGCCTGCGAGGAGGTGCAAGGCACCTTCGCGCTGACGATCGAAGGCCGCGGCTTCGGCTCCGTGGTCGCCGCCGGCCAGGACGAAGAGTTCCTGGCATCGGAATGCGTCTCCTGCGGCGCCTGCGTCCAGGCCTGCCCGACGGCGACGCTCCAGGAAAAATCGGTGATCGAGAACGGCCTGCCGGAGCATGCGCGCGTCACCACCTGCGCCTATTGCGGCGTCGGCTGCTCCTTCAAGGCGGAGATGCGCGGCGAGGAACTTATCCGCATGGTCCCCTACAAGGACGGCAAGGCGAACCGCGGCCATTCCTGCGTCAAGGGCCGCTTCGCCTACGGCTATGCCAATCACAGGGACCGCATCCTCAACCCGATGATCCGGGAAAAGATCACCGATCCCTGGCGCGAGGTCTCCTGGGAGGAGGCGCTTGCCCATACGGCGTCGGAATTCCGCCGCATCCAGCATCAATACGGCCGCGGCGCGCTCGGCGGCATCACCTCCTCGCGCTGCACCAACGAGGAGACCTTCCTCGTCCAGAAGCTGGTGCGCGCCGGCTTCGGCAACAACAATGTCGATACCTGCGCCCGCGTCTGCCATTCGCCGACCGGCTACGGCCTCAAGACCACCTTCGGCACCTCCGCCGGCACGCAGGATTTCGACAGCGTCGAGAAGACCGACGTCGTCATCCTGATCGGCGCCAATCCGACGGACGGCCATCCGGTCTTCGCCTCGCGCCTCAAGAAAAGGCTGCGCGAAGGCGCCAAACTCATCGTCATCGATCCGCGCCGCATCGATCTCGTGCGCTCGCCGCATATCGAGGCGTCCTATCACCTGCCCCTGAAGCCGGGCTCCAACGTCGCGGTCCTGACCGCGCTCGCCCATGTCGTCGTCACCGAAGGCCTCTTCGACGAGGCTTTCATCCGCGAGCGCTGCGACTGGGACGAGTTCCAGGATTGGGCGGCCTTCGTCTCCGAGCCGCGCAACTCACCGGAGGAAGTCGAAAAAATCTCCGGCGTTCCGGCCGCCGCCATCCGCGGCGCGGCACGTCTCTATGCGACCGGCGGCAACGGCGCGGTCTATTACGGCCTCGGCGTCACCGAACACAGCCAGGGCTCCACCACGGTGATGGCGATCGCCAATCTCGCCATGGCGACCGGCAACCTCGGCCGCCCGGGCGTCGGCGTGAACCCGCTGCGCGGCCAGAACAACGTTCAGGGCTCGTGCGATATGGGCTCCTTCCCGCATGAGCTGCCGGGCTACCGCCACATCTCCGACGAGGCGACGCGCGACATCTTCGAAAAGCTCTGGAACGTCACGCTCGACGACGAGCCGGGGCTTCGAATCCCCAACATGCTCGATGCCGCCGTCGACGGTTCCTTCCGCGGCATCTACATCCAGGGCGAGGACATCCTGCAATCCGACCCCGATACGAAGCATGTCGCCGCCGGTCTCGCCGCCATGGAATGCGTCGTCGTCCACGACCTCTTCCTCAACGAGACGGCGAATTACGCCCATGTCTTCCTGCCGGGCTCCACCTTCCTGGAAAAGGACGGCACCTTTACGAACGCCGAGCGGCGCATCAACCGCGTCCGCCGCGTCATGGCGCCGAAGAACGGCTATGCCGATTGGGAGGTGACGCAGCTTCTGGCGAACGCGCTCGGCTGCGATTGGAACTACACCCATCCGCGCGAGATCATGGCCGAGATCGCGGCGACCACGCCAAGTTTCGCGGGCGTCACCTACGACCTCCTGGAAAAGGAAGGCTCGGTGCAATGGCCGTGCAACGACAAGGCGCCGCAGGGCACGCCGGTCATGCATGTCGGCGGCTTCCAGCGCGGCAAGGGCAAGTTCGTCGTCACCGAATATGTGGCGACGGACGAAAAGACCGGCCCGCGCTTCCCGCTCCTTCTGACGACCGGCCGCATCCTCACCCAGTACAATGTCGGCGCGCAAACGAGGCGCACGGCCAACACCGTCTGGCACGAGGAAGATCGCCTCGAAATCCATCCCCACGACGCCGAACAGCGCGGCGTCAAGGATGGCGATTGGGTCCGGCTCGCGAGCCGCTCCGGCGAGACCTCGCTGAAAGCCCGCATCACCGACCGCGTCGCGCCGGGTGTCGTCTACACGACCTTCCACCATCCCGGCACGCAGGCGAACGTCATCACCACGGATTTCTCCGACTGGGCGACCAACTGCCCGGAATACAAGGTGACGGCCGTCCAGGTGGCGCTGTCGAACGGACCGAGCGACTGGCAGCAGGAATATGAGGAGCAGACCCGCCAGGCCCGCCGCATCGCCCCGGCGATGGAAGCGGCCGAGTGAGGGAGCGCGGATGATGCAAAAGACCCATCACCTGGTCGCCCGCATCGCCCATCGCCTCGGCACGGCGCGGCCGGGCGAACGTGACCTGCCGGAAGAGACGGCCATCGCCCTCACCTATGGCGGCACCACCCAGGCGGTGATGATGGCGACGCCCGCCGATCTCGTCGATTTCGCCGTCGGCTTCACCCTGACGGAGGGCATCGGCGACACGGCCGAGGCGATCGACGCCGTCGACATCGTCGAACTCGAAGCCGGCATCGACGTGCAGATCATGCTGGCCGAAGAGGCGGACGAAAAGCTCGCCGAACGCCGCCGCCGCCTCGCCGGTCCCGTCGGCTGCGGTCTCTGCGGCATCGAGAGCCTGGAAGGCGCCGTGCGCCAGCCGCCCATCGTCCCCGCCTCCGATCTCACTTTGTCGCCGGCCGACATCGCCCGTGCCATGGGCGCGCTCTCCCGGGCCCAGCCGCTGCATGCCGCAACGCGCGCCGTGCATGCCGCGGGCCTCTACGCTCCGGGCGAAGGCCTCGTCGCCGTGCGCGAAGATGTCGGCCGCCACAATGCGCTCGACAAGCTCGCAGGCGCGCTTGCCCGCCGCGCCATCCCGGCCACTGAGGGCGCCATCGTGCTGACGAGCCGAGTCTCGGTCGAAATGGTGCAGAAGGCGGCGGTCGCCGGCAGCCCGATCCTGCTTGCCGTCTCGGCTCCCACAGCACTTGCCGTCCGCATGGCGGAGGCCGCCGGCATCACCCTCGTCGCCATCGTCCGCGACCGCGACTTTGAAGTCTTCACCCATCCGGGCCGCATCACCGACACGCCCGAAACCTCGGCGAGGCTCACCCATGTCGCCTGACAAACTCGCCTATATGGCGAACCAGATCGCCACCTTCTTCAAGAGCCGCCCGGACCACGAGGCCGCCGCCGGCGTCGCCGACCACATCAACTCCTTCTGGGAACCGCGCATGCGCGCAAAGCTCTTCGAGATCCTGGATGCGGGCGGCACCGGCCTCGACCCCCTCGTCGTCGAAGCCGCCCCGATGATCCGCCAGCCGAAGCCCGAACGCGCCTGAAAAGGCGCGCTCCCGCCCCTTTCGAACACCATCCCGAAAGCCAGCGCCCGGTTCGCGCCGGAGGCCGGGTCTCAGCCGCGCGCTGAGTTCACTTGAACCAGCCGCCGCGCTCGAGAACCTCGATCTTGTAGCCGTCGGGATCTTCGATGAAGAAGAAGCGCGCGAAGGGCGCGCCCTGATGCACCATTTCCTTGATGTCCTTCGGCGCCAGCCCGGCCTCGCGCATACGCGCATGCTCTTTATCGAGGTCGCCGACGGATACGGCCATGTGCCCGTAGCCGTTGCCGAGATCATAAGGTGTGCTTTCGCCCTTGTTGATCGTCAGCTCCAGCTCGAATTCGCTTTCTTCGTTTGCCAGATAGACGAGCGTGAAGCCGTCGAACTCGTAACGGTCGGCGATCTTGAGGCCAAACGCCTTGTCGTAGAATGCCACCGAGCGCTCCTCTTCGAGCACGCGGATCATCATGTGAATATTCTTGGCCACCTTCGCCTCGCTGCCTTCGCCGCTTTTTCTGGGCTCCCGCCGGCGTCTCGTCAGGCCGGCTGCTGGCCGATATGCCACCGCGCCCTCATCACCGTCAACGAACCGGGAAGGCGCAAGAAAAACCCGTTTCCGCCACTGCGTCAGCTGACGTTTCTCAGAAAATCTCCGCATCTCCGGCCCGATCTGACTTGAAGTTTCAGGCAATCCGGTGCGACAACATGCACCGAGCGGAATAAAACAAAGAACCGCTCCGCGGCTGCTGTGAACAAAAGACGGCGGGGCCGCAGGGAGGATGACAATGCTTCCCCGCAAACCCGCTGCGCATTGGGCAACTGTGATCAGGCGGGGAAATGTCGGAATTCATTCTCGAAACCGAGAATCTCACGAAGTATTTTGCCGGCTTCACGGCGGTCGATGGCGTCAGTCTCGGGGTACGTGAGGGCACGATCCATGCTCTCATCGGCCCGAACGGCGCCGGCAAGACGACCTGCTTCAACCTCATCACCAAATTTCTGCAGCCGAGCTCGGGCACGATCCGTTACGCCGGCCACGACATCACCCGATCGACGCCGCATCATGTGGCGCGTGACGGGCTCGTGCGCTCGTTTCAGATCTCTGCGGTCTTTCCGCATCTGACGGCGCTCGAAAACGTCCGCCTCGCGCTGCAGCGCCCGACCGGCCTCTCCTTCCATTTCTGGAAGTCGAGCCGGGTTCTGGAGCGGCTTCACGAGCGCGCCTACGAGCTTCTCGCAGCCGTCGGCCTGTCGGAGTTCACCGACACCTTGGCGGTCGAGATGCCCTATGGCCGCAAGCGTGCGCTCGAAATTGCGACCACGCTCGCCCTCGAACCGAAGGTCATGCTCCTCGACGAGCCGATGGCCGGCATGGGCCATGAGGACATCGCCCGCGTCTCCGATCTCATCCGCCAGGTGGCGCAAAACCGCACTGTCTTGATGGTGGAACACAATCTCGAAGTCGTCGCCAACCTCTCCGACACGATCACGGTCCTGCAGCGCGGCCAGATCCTGGCGGAGGGCAGCTACGACGAGGTCTCACAAAACCCCGAGGTCCGGGAGGCCTATATGGGCACGGGCGACGAGGCGGAGGCATGAGCGTGCGCAAGACCATCCTCGAAGTCTCCGATCTCAACGCCTGGTACGGCGAATCCCACGTTCTCCACGGCGTCGATTTCGAAGTCCGCGAAGGCGAGGTCGTCAGCCTCTTGGGGCGCAACGGCGCCGGCAAGACGACGACTTTGCGCTCCATCATGGGCCTCGTCGGACGCCGCTCCGGCTCGATCCGCTTCGACGACCAGGAGCTCATCGACCTGAAGCCCGACAAGGTCGCCCGCCGCGGCATCGCCTATTGCCCGGAAGAGCGCGGCATCTTTGCGAGCCTCACCGTGGAGGAGAACCTTCTCCTGCCCCCCGTCGTGCAGAAGGGCGGTCTGCCCATCCCCGAAATCTACGAGCTTTTTCCGAACCTGAAGGAGCGGCTTCTCGGCGCCTCCGGCACCCGCCTGTCCGGCGGCGAGCAGCAGATGCTGGCGATCGGCCGGATTCTGCGCACCGGGGCGAAGCTCCTCCTGCTCGACGAACCGACCGAGGGCCTCGCCCCCGTCATCGTCCAGCAGATCGGCGCCAGCGTGCGCCGCCTGCAGGAGCTCGGCTTCACCGTTCTGCTGGTCGAACAGAACTTCCATTTCGCCGCCCGGCTCGCCGACCGTCACTACGTCATCGAGCATGGCCGCGTCGTCGACCGCTACCAGCGCGACGACATCAAGACGCGCATGGGCGAACTCAACGAACTTCTGGGCGTGTAACGGACGGCGCCCGGAGAACCACAAAAAGTCCAAACGAGAGGAGAACCCCAATGAGCATCAAATCGGTCGCCCTGGCCTCAACCGCGCTTGCCGCACTCGCCGCGATGGTGGGTGCCGCCCAGGCGGAGATGTCCGACAACGTCGTCAAGATCGGCGTCCTCAACGACCGCTCCGGCCTTTATGCCGATCTCTCCGGCGAAGGCTCCGTCGTCGCCGCCCGCATGGCGGTGGAAGATTTCGGCGGCAAGGTCGGTGACGCCAATATCGAAGTCGTCTCCGCCGACCATCAGAACAAACCCGACGTCGGCTCATCCATTGCCCGCGAATGGATCGACCAGGACGGCGTCGACGTCATCGTCGACGTGCCGACCTCGTCGGTAGCGCTCGCCGTCCAGCAGGTCACTTCGGAAAAGGACACGGCGTTTCTTGATTCCGGCGCCGGCTCGACCGCGCTCACCAACGACCAGTGCGCCCCGACCTTCGTGCACTGGACCTACGACACCTACGCCATGTCGGTCGGCACCGGTAAGGCGGTCGTCGAACAGGGCGGCAAGAGCTGGTTCTTCCTGACCGCCGATTACGCCTTCGGCCATCAGCTCGAAAAGGACACCTCGGCGGTCGTGAAGGAGAATGGCGGCGAGGTTTTGGGCTCGGTCAATCACCCGCTCTCCACCTCCGACTTTTCCTCCTTCCTGCTGCAGGCGCAGGCCTCCGGCGCCGATGTCATCGGCCTTGCCAACGCCGGCGGCGACACCACCAACGCGATCAAGCAGGCGAACTCCTTCGGCATCGTCCAGGGCGGGCAGAAACTCGCGGCCCTTTTGGGCTTCATCACCGATGTCGACGCCCTCGGCCTCGATGTCGCGAAGGGCCTGACGCTGACGACGGGCTTCTACTGGGACCGCACCGACGAGACGCGGAAATTCGCCGATCGCTTTGCCGAGAAGATGAACGGCCAGAAGCCGACGATGGTGCAGGCCGGCGTCTATTCCGCCGTCACGCATTATCTGAAAGCCGTGGACGAGATCGACGATGACGGCGGCGAAGCGGTCGTCACCCAGATGAAGAAGATGCCGATCAACGACTTCTTCGCCGAGAACGGCAAGATCCGCGAGGACGGCCGCATGGTCCACGACATGTATCTCGTCGAGGTGAAGGGCCCGGACGAGTCCAAAGGCAAGTGGGACTACTACAACATCGTCAAGACGATCCCGGGCGATGAGGCCTTCCAGCCGCTCGACAAGGGCAGCTGCAAGCTCGTCAGCAACTGATCGTCCCTGAAACGGCCCGGCGCGGCCTCGCCGCCCGGGCCTCCCGCAAACGCCAGGTTCCCCCAACCAAGGAAAGGCTCGTATGCAGGAAATCCTGGGTGTGCCGGCGCCCCTGTTGTTCGGGCAGCTTCTGATCGGGCTCATCAACGGCTCGTTCTACGCGCTGTTGAGCCTCGGCCTGGCCGTCATCTTCGGCGTTTTGAACGTCATCAATTTCGCCCACGGGGCGCTCTATATGATGGGCGCCTTCGTCGCCTGGCTCTTGTTGCATCATCTCGGCATCGGCTACTGGCCGAGCCTCATCGTCGCCCCGTTGATCGTCGGCGTCTTCGGCATCGTCATCGAGCGCACCATGCTGTCGCGCCTCTATGACCTCGACCATCTCTATGGCCTGCTTCTGACCTTCGGCCTCGCCCTCATCATCGAGGGCACCTTCATCAATTTCTACGGCGTCTCCGGCCAGCCCTATGCGCCGCCGGAAATCCTGACCGGCGGGCACAATCTCGGCTTCATGTTCCTGCCGACCTACCGCGCCTGGGTGATCGTCGCCTCGCTTCTCGTCTGCCTCGGCACCTGGCTCTTGGTGGAGCGCACGCGTCTCGGCGCCTATCTGCGCGCCGCGGTCGAAAACCGCGAGCTCGTGCGCGCCTTCGGCATCAACGTGCCCTTGATGATGACCCTCACCTACGGTTTCGCCGTGGCGCTGGCGGCCTTTGCCGGCGTTCTCGCCGCGCCCGTCTATACGGTGAGCCCGATCATGGGCCAGCATCTCATCATCGTTGTCTTCGCCATCGTCGTCATCGGCGGCCTCGGCTCCATTTTGGGCTCCATTCTCACCGGGCTCGGCATCGGCGTCGTCGAAGGTCTGACGAAGACCTTCTACCCGGAGGCCTCCTCCACCGTCGTCTTCGTCATCATGGCGATCGTTCTCATCTTGCGGCCGAACGGCCTTTTCGGGAGGCCCCGCGAATGACCGACACGACCTCCAATGTCGAACTCAGCGACGACACGTTCCGCAGGCATCGCCTCGCCGGCTATCTGATCGCGGCCGTCGGCATCGCCGCTCTCGCCGTCGCGCCCTTCCTCGGCATCTATCCGATCTTCCTGATGAAGCTTTTGTGCTTCGCCCTCTTCGCCTGCTCCTTCAATCTGATGCTCGGTTATGTCGGGCTTCTCTCCTTCGGCCACGCCGCCTTCTTCGGCATGGCGGCCTATGTGGCAGGCCACGCCGTCAAGGTCTGGGGCATCGGCACGGTCTTCGGCATCGCGGCGGGCACCCTCACCGCAGGCGTGATGGGCCTCGTCTTCGGGGCGATCGCCATCCGCCAGAAGGGCATCTATTTCGCCATGATCACGCTGGCGCTCGCCCAGATGGTCTTCTTCTTCTGCCTGCAGGCGCCCTTCACCCATGGCGAGGACGGCATCCAGGGGATTCCGCGCGGCACCGTCTTCGGGCTCGTCGATCTCCGCGACACGCTGACCATGTACTATTTCGTCGCCGTGATCTTTGCCGCCGGCTTCTTCGTCCTCTACCGCACCGTCCACTCGCCCTTCGGCCAGGCCTTGAAAGGCATCCGCGAGAACGAGCCGCGCATGATCTCGCTCGGCTATCCGGTGGCCCTCCTGAAGGTGCTCGCCTTTACGATGTCGGCGACGATCACCGGCCTTGCCGGCGCGACGAAGGCGATCGTCTTCCAGAGCGCCACCCTGACCGACGTCAACTGGCACATGTCGGGTGAAGTCGTGCTGATGACCCTGATCGGCGGCATGGGCACCATTCTCGGGCCCGTCGTCGGCGCCGGCATCGTCATCGCGCTGCAGAACTATCTGTCGACGATCGGCTCCTGGGTGACGGTCGTCATGGGCGCGATCTTCGTCATCTGCGTCCTGACCTTCCGAAGAGGCATCGTCGGCGAAATTTTGGCCTGGATGCGCCGATAGAGCGTCTCGGATGAACCGCTCTATCGCGGGGCTCGGGTGAGAGCCCCAGCCCGATGAGACTTCGCGTCGGCGGCGATCCGCTGCCTCGAGCCGCTTGCGCGATGTCCGCATCGCGCTTTGCGTCTCTCTTGCCGGACCACCCTGCCGACGCGAAAAGGGAACCATTCACTCAAGATCGAGAGGGCTCCGAAGCGGGCGCGGCGCCCGCTCCACTGTCACTCCGACCTTAACCGAGTCGGGCCTTATGCTGCACGGACATTCTCCAGGAACTGGTTCATCGCACCGCGCAGCGAGCCGAGCCGCGTGTCGAGATCGCCGACCGATTTGCGCAGCTCGTTGCTCGCATTGCCGGTCCGCAACGCCGATTCCGACACTTTGCTGATCGAGGCGCTGACCTCCTGCGTGCCGGATGCGGCTTCGGTGATGTTTTGAGCGATCTCGGTCGTGGCGGCATTCTGCTGCTCGGTCGACGTTGCGATATCGTCGGACCGCTCGGCAATGTCGCGCACCATTTCCGCGATCGAGCGGGTGGCTTCGATGGAAACGTCCGCCGCTGAGCGGATATCGCCGATCTGGCGGTTGATCTCCTCCGTCGCCTTGGCCGTCTGCTCGGCGAGAGCCTTCACCTCGGCGGCAACGACCGCAAAGCCCTTGCCCGCCTCGCCGGCCCGCGCCGCCTCGATCGTGGCATTGAGCGCAAGAAGATTGGTCTGCGAAGCGATGTCGGTGATGAGTTTGGTAACGTCGCCGATCCGCCGCACGACGGCATTGAGCCCGTCGACCGCCTGGCTCGACCGCTCCACCTCGTCGGCCGCCGTGCGGGCAACCTTGGAAGAGGCCTCGATCTGGGCACTGATGTCACGCGTGGAGGCGGACAATTCCTCCGTGGCGCTCGCCACCGTCTGGACGTTGTTGGTCGCCTGTTCGGCCGCCGACGACACCGTCAGAGACTGCTCGCTCGTGGAGCTTGAGACCTCCTGAAGAAGACCCGCCGTCTCCTCCAGCTGCTGCGAGGCGGCGCTGATCTCGCCGGAGAGGCTGAGAACCGACGCCTCGAACTCGTCGGCGAGACGCAGCATCGCTTCGCGGCGCTGCCGGTTCGCGATCTCGCGCTCTTCGGCTGCGGCGCTCTCGAGCTCTCGCGCCCGCACCAGGCTCGCCCGGAAGACGGACAGCGCATTGTGCATCCGCCCGATCTCGTCGGCGCGCTTCACCTCCGTGATCGTCACATCCGTGTGGCCCTCGGAGAGATCCTGGGTGACCTTGGCGAGATTGCCGAGCGGGCGCACGACGCTCAGATGGTTGAAGATGCCGAAGAGAACGGCGCAGAGCGCGCTGATCACGGCGCTGACGATGGCCACCGTTTCGACCATGGACAAGGCGCTGTTCTGTGCGGTTGCCAGAACGCTCTGGCGCTCGCCGAGCTCTGAGAGGCTCGTCTTGATATCCGCTTTGATGGCCCGGAAGGCCGCCTGCCCGTTGCCGGCCGCTTCGATCGCCTTGGCGAGATCGACGGTCATCGGATCGCGCATCAGCGTGACCTGACGCACGACGAAATCCTCGTACCACTGGCGCCAATTCACGATCGCCTTCCCGACATTGTCGGCAATGTCGAGACGCTCGAGCAACGGAGCAAGCTCCACAACGAGGGTTTCGGTTTCGGCCCTATTCGCCTCGATTGTCTCGACCCAGTCGCGGTCGCCGGTCAGAAGGAAGTTCTTGAGGCCGATGGATTGGTCATCGATAGCGGTTTCAAGTTTGGCGATCTCGACGATCGAAGACTTGAGTTCTTCGTAATCGGCGACGGCGCGTTCGGCGTCGACCGCCTGCAGATAGATGACGGCGTTGAGCACGAGGCCGATCAGGGTCAAAACCGTGAAGGCCAGGATCGCTTTCAGTGTGACAGACATGTTGTTGAGCACGGTCAGGTCTCCGATCACTTGGCCATGGCGAGCTTGCGGCGCGCCAGCTCGGTCAGATTGACTTCGACGGTGACGGCACCGATCGGCGTGTTGCTGGCTTCGTCGGCGAGCGTCATGTTCACCTGCGCCCGCCAGATGTGCAGAGTGTCGTCAAACTCCGGCGCGTCGATAAAGACAACGCCTGCGCCTTTCGGATAAGTCTCCTGGAATTTCGCCTCGTCGCCCTGCCAGAAATCGCCCGTGATCGACGACTGGCCGACATTCAGCCCCTTGTCGTCCATCACGAAGATCTCGACGAAGAGGCCGGCCGACTGGCCCTGCATGCGCGTCAGATAGACCGACAGCGGGTTCGACAGCGTCGCCGCGATCAACGGCTTGTCGACAGCCTCGCGCTCCGCTTTCCATTGTTCATCGAGCTGATCGATCTTGGCCTGCTCCAGTGTGCCATAACGCTGGTTCTGGGTCCTGACGGAGAGACGCACGACTTCTGAATCCATCCAGCTGCGGATATCGTCCATCACGGAGGCGTCGATGAGCCGTTTGGGATCGGGGGCCAGTGGATCGGATGGCACAGGTTCGGCCTTTGCGGCGAAGGCTGGAACCGCCACAAGGGCGGCCATGGCAAGTCGGAGCATGGGCGTCTCGTTCCAAATCAGAGAATACGGTCTTTGCACCCATAAAATTCCAGGCTGTTGCCAGGCTTGAGAACTATTCTAAAAGTTGCGCAGACCCGCGAGGCCGCATAGCCCCTCTTAAGCCAGGGGATCGAAACAGACCTCTGCACCCACGAAGCGGTCGCGACAGAAAGCTGGCTTTCCCGGCCACCTAACACAGGTGAGTGATGGACCGACGGAAGGTGGCATCTTGGACCACGCGAACGGTCGGTATGACACGAGCGCATCGCTTGATGAAGGAAGCGCCGTGCCTCGCTATTTTTTCAACGTCTACCCGGACAGCGCGGAGCTCGACCGCGAGGGCACCGAAATCACCGACACCCACACGGCTCAGGCCGAAGCGGTCCGCATGGCCGGCGAGATCATGCGCGATATGGGCCGCCAGTTCTGGACGGGGGACGAATGGCGCCTCGAAGTGATCGACGCCGAAGGCAACAGGATCTTCGTCGTCCGCTTCTCGGCAAGAGAGGTCGCCGACGGCGAACTCTGAGCCCTCAGGCGTGCGGGCGGGGCGCGAGCTTCTGTTGGTCCAGATGCAGATAGTTCGGCGTGAAGCCGGCGAACTCTTCCAACCGTTCGATGTCGTGAATGACGAGACGGGACCCCGCAAACGAGATCAGCCCGTCGCCGCGCAGCCGCTGCAAGACGCGGTTCATGTGCACGTTCGACAGGCCGAGCGTGTCGGCGAGATCGATCTGCGTCAGCGGAAGCTCGTAGCTGTGGCCGTCGACAAGGCCGACCGCCCTCAGCCGGTAGAGCAGCTCGCAGAGAAGATGCGCGACCCGCTCCGTCGCCTCACGGCCACCGAGATTGACGAGCCATTCGCGCAACGTGGCTTCGTCCACGAGAGCCGATGCCCACATCGCCTGGGCGAGCTTCGGCCTTTCCATGAGCTTGAGGATCCGCTCCCTTGGAATATCCACGACCTTGCAGGGCGACAGCGCCGACAGCGAATGGTCCATCTCCTTCAGGATGAAGATGTGCAGATCGCAGAAATCACCGGGGATGAGATAGGCCATGATATGCCGGCTGCCCTCCGCCAGGATCTTGTAGCGGCAGGCGAAGCCTTCGAGGATCAGATGCACATGGTCGGGCTCGTCGCCCTCTTGAATGAGGTCGGTCCGCGCCGGCACCAAACGGGTCTTCTCGATGATCTCGTCGAGAAGCCGGCAATCCTCTGCATCGAGACGGACGAAGCCGTTGAGCTTTCTGACCAGCGGGTTATCGTAGTCCTGTCCGTCCTGCATTCCGACGTCCCTTTGTCGATCTCGCTCGTTGCACACGAAATTCAGCATGATTGCTGTTCGATTTCTATAAAGGGGCTTCACATTCGGTGCCGGTGACAAGCGCCGGACGGCATCCGAAGGAAGCGGACTTCGGCGGCAGAGGTCCCTCAGCCGCCCTTGCGCGCCCGGATGTCGCTCAAGACCTCCGTGTCGATCAAATCGTCGTCGCGGATGCGGTTGTCGTAATTTTCGACGCCCATGAAGCGCGCCATCGCGGCGATCTTCTCCGGCCCCCAGATATCCGCCGAATTGGAACTATCCGGATCGAGATAGCCCTCGCGCATCAGCAATCGAATTAAATACGGAGCGATTTTGCTATCAATTTGAACGAGATTGTCGGGATCCGATCCGAAATAGGAAAGACGGTGGAGCCGGTAGCAGCGCGATAGCTCCGAAATGGGATCGTTATGATCGTAAATGGAGATATCGACGGCCTTGCCCTGCCGCCCGCCATAGCCGACCCCGGCCAGGAACACCTGCAGCCCCGCCGATTGCACGCCGCGCAATTCGCCGCCCGCCTCCTGGCCTGCAACAAGCGCTGCAATCAGCCGCTCCTGAAAATCGCCCTCGGCACGTTCAAAGCGCGCCACCATCGCCGCTGGCACGTCCTCTGAGGTGAGCGAATTGCCATGCGCGAGCGCATTGTCTCCGAAGGCGACGGAGGCCGCGCCGTCCCAGCTTTCCACCGCCGCGCCGGTGTGCTGCGCCGCCCGCCCATCGGCGGACAGGATGGCGATCTGGCGTTCGCCCCGGGCCGCATCCTCGGCGAGAACGAGATCGAGCACCGTCTCCGGCGGCACGCCGAGCGCCAGAAGCTCGAGCCCCTTCGTGCCGTGATCGGGATTGGAAAAAGCCTGCGTCGCGATCACCCCGACACCTGCCCGTCCATGGCAGATGAGGTTGGCGACGCCCGGAAATTTCGACTGCACGGCGATGCCGAGCGCCCCCGTCTCGGGCTCTCGGGCGAGAATGGAATAGGTCATGGCCTGTGATAGCCGATGACGGCAGGCCCCAAAAGCCCGGGCCCCGCTTCAAAGGCGGCGGCAGAAGCCAAAATCGCGCTCAACCCTCGACGACAAACTCCTCCGGCAGGTTCTTATGCGTTTCGCCGAGCCGGTCGCGCCGGATGATCACCGAGCGATGGATGCGCGCGCCCTCGGCAATCTTCCGCCCCGAGAAGAAGGCGGGCGGGGCAAGACCGAGAAAACGCCGGCCGTGAGAGCCTGGCACGCACAGCCTTGGCAGAAATTCGAAGATCGCCCAGAACCAGTTCATCGATTGATGCCGTTTGCCGAGTGGATCGGGCTCTTCGTATTTCATCGCCCCCTCGCCGCAAACAAGACGCCGCACCACCTCTTCGGAATAGACGAGCCCCATATCCGCCGTCTCGCCGATCATCCAGGCGAGCGGCACCTTGGCGAGGCCGCTCTCCGCCTCCGGATAGCCGCCGCCGACATCGCCGTGCACGCCGGCAAACCACACCTCGCGGACATCCTGGTTTTCCGCCTCCGGCCAGAGCTGCGCGCGGAACATGACGCGAACTTCGTCGATCGCCACGGCATGGCGCACGCGTTCGACGCTCGGATTGGCATTGGTGAAGGCATGCGAGCGCAGCCGGATGCGATAGCCGCCATGCTCGATGACGGAGGCGACGGTATCGAAGAGCCCGAGAAGCCGGATCGGCGGATGCTCGGTCTGCAAAACCCGGTCGTAGAGCCGGATCTCGTCGAGCTTCGTCTCGCGCTCGGCGCCGACGCTACGATAGGCGCGGTAGGCGTAGTCGAGGAGGTTGAAATTGCGCGTCTCGAGAATACCGATCGCGTGGATGAAGCCGGCGAGCACCGTGGCCGAATAGGCGCCCCGGCTGAAGCCGAAGAGATAGATCCGGTCGCCGCTCACCCAGTTCTCGGCGAGGAAGCGGTAGGCTTCCTTGACGTTCTCATCGAGGCCCCAGCCCGTCACCATGCCCCAGAATTCGACGACGCGTGGCCACCACCTCACCCAGGAATTGTCGGCGGCGAGCGTCCCGACGCCCGGATCGTACCAGACGAGCTGGTCCTCGCTTTTCTCCAGCGTGCCGTAAAGGCGCAGGATATTGGTACGGTCTTCGGAGATTTCGTTCGACGTGCCGTCGAAGAGAATGACGATATTCTTGGGCATTGCCCCCTCCGGCCTCTCCCGGAGGGAATTTATCACAAGATTGCAGGCCTCAGGCGCAGAAAGACCAGCTTGCGCCGCGCCCGAAACTCAGCGCATCAAGCCGGCCTTGCGCAACGCGTCCTCGATCACCCTGCCAACACCGGAGGTCGAGGACCCGGAGGCAGACGGCCCGGAGCCTTTGGACCGGCTGCCGCTCTCCCCGCCCGTCTTCGCGCCAGCTGTCTTCGCGCCAGCCGTCTTCTCCTTGGCGGTCGCGCCGGCGCCGTTGCGGAGCGGCTGCGCCGCCGCCCGCAATGGCGTGTCCGCCATGCGCATGATCGCCTTGCGTGTGCGCCCGCCGGCGGGTTCTGAGGCAATCCCGAAAAAGCGCGCGATATGCAGCGTCGAGGAAATGTCGACGTCGAGCATGAAGGGCGCCGGCGTGCCATAACCGTTCGGCCCGTCCGCCTCGATCGGCGTGCCGTGGCCCATGCCGGTGATGGAAAACTCCTCGATCACCGCGCGCCCGTTGCGGTCGTGCCAGACCCGGTGCGGATAGCCGTCGACCTCGTCGGTCCGGTCGGGTTCGGCGGCGACGTGATGCAGCGCCCGCCATTGCGCCAATGTCGCTTCCACATTGATCGGATCGACGGTGCGGTCGCCGGTGCCATGCCACAGCGAAATGATCGGCCAGGGCCCGTTATGGTCGGAGGCACCGCGCACGGCCGCCTGCAGCTCGTCTTCGCCGGGCAGGCCATGGCCGCGCATCCGGTCGAAGGCGGCGGGCATCGAGGTGGCGCTGCCATAGGGAATGCCGGCAATGAGCGCGCCGCCGGCAAAGACCTCTGGATAGGTCGCAAGCATGACGCCCGCCATCGCGCCCCCCGCCGACAGGCCGGTGACGAAGACGCGGCTGCGGTCGAGCCGGTACGTCACCACCATATGCTCCACCATCTGGCGGGTGGACAGCGCCTCGCCGGAGCCGCGGCGGATATCGTCCTCTTGGAACCAGTTGAAGCAGAGATTGGGGTTGTTGCCGCGCTGCTGCTCGGGAAACAGAAGCGCGAATTTCGCCTCGTCGGCGAGCCGCGACCAGCCGGAGCCGTGGTCGTAGCCGGCCGCGCTTTGCGTGCATCCGTGCAGCACGACGACGAGCGGAGCCCCCTCCGGAAGGTCGTCGGGAACATAGGCTCGCGCGCGCAGCGCCCCGGGATTGGAGCCGAAGCGGGAGATCTCGAAAAGGCGATCGACCACCGGTCCGCGCGGGAGATGAAATCCCTTCAAGGCGGAAAGCCGGGCAATGGTGTCGGACAGGTTTCTCAACGTGGTTCCTCTAAAGCCGCTTCCCCGAAGCGGCAGGGGGAAAACGGCCGCGCATCGATATGGTTGCTGCGGTGCACAATAGCGCTCCGCAACCACAGGTAAAACTCTTTCCAGATGAATGATTGGAGAGGTTCTATCCGTCGGCGCTGGTGCCAGCCTGCCGCCCTTCCCCGGCCCGGCCTTCGATGAAATCGCGATCGCGCGCGATTTCCGCAGCCAGAAAGTCGAGAAGCGCACGGATGCGCGCGGCATGGCGGAGATCGGGATGCGTCAGAAGCCAGAGATCGGTGGCAAAGGTGGGTTCTGCGGAGGCGATCCGCGTCAAACCGGGCTCGGCATTGCCGATGAAGCATGGCAGATGCCCGATGCCGATCCCCTCCGCGATCGCCTCGGCAAGGCCGAGAACGCTGCTGATGCGGTAGACGATCTTCTCAGCCGGCACGTGCTCGTGGACGAAGCGCACCGCCTTGAGCCCCGCCATTCGGTCGCCGAGTGCCACCCAGGGCCGATCGAACAGGTCCGTGACCTCCACCTCTTCCGCACTCGGAAAATCGGCCGCCCGCCCGTAAAGTCCCCAGTTGATGCGGGCCACGCGCCGCCCGACCAGGTTCTCCGGCGGCGTGTCGGTCGCCCGGATCGCCACGTCGGCATCACGCTTGGAAAGATTGAGCGCCTGGTTGGAAACGACGATGTCGAGGCGCACGCGCGGTTCCTTCTCGCGAAAGCGCGCAAACAGCGGCGTGAAGAGATGCGTCAGAAGCGTGTCGCTCGTCGTCACGCGCACCTCGCCCTCCGGCACCACCTCGGCCCCGGCGACCTTGCGTCCAAAGCCCGTGATGCGCTCGTCGATGTCGCTGGCGAGCTCCACCATCTCCTCGCCCACCGCCGTCGGCACGTAGCCGGTGCGATGCCGCTCGAAGAGGCTCACCCCGAGCGTCGCCTCGATCTGCCCGAGCCTTCGAAACACGGTCGAATGGTTGATGCCGAGAAGCTCGGCCGCGGCCGGAAGCCGGCCCGCTTCGGCAATCGCCTTGATCAGGCGGAAATCGTCCCAGGCGAGATTCTTGAACGGCTCGACCAATCTTTCCCTCAAACAGAATGGCGGCCGCGCTCCCGGGAAGGAGAACGCGGCCGGTCTTTTCGAAATCTGTCGTGAAGCCTCATGCGGCTTCCGCGACCCGGCCCGCATGGGCAGACGCCGGCAGCACCGTGCGGCGCAGCGCAAAGGCCCCGTCGCCGATCAGCGCCTGAACGAGAGCCGCCACCGACAGGAACGCCGGATATTCCCAGCCGCCATTGGCCGCGGAAAAGCTCCAGCCGTTCGGCGCATGCACCCAGATGGCGCCCAGGAGGATCGGCAGAACCACGATGGAGATGAGGCGGCTGTAAACGCCGGCGATCAGCGCCAGCCCGCCAAAAAGCTCGCCGAGAATGATCGGCCAGGCGAAGAGCGTCGGCAGGCCGAGCTGGGCGAGAAAGCCTTCAAAGCCCGGAACGGTGAAGGTCACGATCTTCATATAAGCGTGGGCGAGAAGCATCACGCCGAGCGCGATGCGCAGGAGGAAGGCGCCATAGGGGGCAAGGCGGGTATCGATCATCTGTCGCTCCAATTTCGGTTGTTCTTCCCCGAAATTGAACATTCCCCACATGCAATTCAAACGGCTTCTCTGCACATATATCATTGCATCAGCGCAATGTCTTCCCCATCGCAATCGGCCGTTCCCAGCCTATCTGTGGGAGGAACGAAAGAGCGCGTTCGTCACGAACGCATCTGATTGGAGCTTCCACCATGCGCCACAACGGCATCCACCACGTGACCGCGATCGCGGCTTCGGCGCGACGCAATCTCGATTTCTTCACCCGCATCCTCGGCATGCGCCTCGTCAAGAAGACGGTGAATTTCGACGATCCCGGCGGCTACCACTTCTATTATGGCGACGAGGCCGGCCATCCGGGCACCATCCTCACCTTCTTCCCGCTGGAGCATGCCGCCCCCGGCCGCGCCGGCATCGGCGAAACGCAGGAGACGCGGTTTCTCGTGCCGGAAGCCTCGCTCAGCTTCTGGACGCAGCGCCTCGTCGAAAAGGGCGTCGCCCATGAGGCGCCCACAAAACTCTTCGGCGAGACGACGATCGCCTTCACCGATCCCGACGGCACGCATCTCGCGCTCGTCGGCGTCGCGGGTGCTGAGGCCGAACCGGGCTGGTCGGATGGCGAGATTCCTCAGGAGCACGCGATCCGCGGCATCCACAGCGTCAAGCTCCTCCTCGAGGACGCGGAGCCGACGGCGGAGATCCTGACGGATGTGCTGGGCTTTGAAGCCGCCGGCAAAGACGGTTCGCTTGCGCGCTTTCAGGCAAAGGGCAGCACCCCGGCAACGCCTGGAACCTTCGTCGATCTGCATGCCGCGGGAGAGTTCCTGCGCGGCCGCATGGGCGCGGGCTCCGTCCACCACATCGCCTTCCGGGCCGACGAGGCCGGCCAGGCGGAGATGGCGCGGCGCCTGCGCGAGGTGCACCGAATCGCCACGACCGAGCAGAAGGACCGCAAATATTTCCGCTCGGTCTATTTCCGCGAGCCGGGCGGCGTCCTCTTCGAGATCGCAACCGACGATCCGGGCTTTGCCATCGACGAGAGCGAGACGGATCTCGGCCAGGCCTTGAAACTGCCCGACCAATACGAGGCCCGGCGGACGGAGATCGAAGCCGTCCTGCCTGAGCTCGCCTGAAAAACCCCAGCGCGCCCTCCCCGGCGCGTCGGCACCTCAGAACCGCTTGCGTAAAAAGCTGAGGCCACGCACGGACCTTAAACAGACCTTCAGGAGTATCCGGCTTCACGCTGGTGCCGGATCGCTTCACCAGCTCGGCGCGCGGCATCGGCACTCTTCGGGCGCAGAAACGCACGGAGCCGTTGCAGGTCTCGGATCGCCGCCGGGGCAAATCTTACTTGTGACATCCGGGAGCAGGCGTTTCGTCCTCGGTTCCCCAGCTCTCCAGCCACCGGTCGACCTCGTCGGCGGTCGCATGCATCCCCGTCTCGCGGAACTCTTCCCACGCCTGCAGCGTGTCGCGCCGAAGCGCCTCACGCCTCTCCTCGCGTTCCACATACTGCGCGATGGCTTCCCGCATGATCCAATGCGACGTGCGTTGCCGCGCCTCGGCGAGATGCCGGACGCGCGCCTTCATCTCGTCATCGAGCTTGATGGATGTTGCAGATGCCATGCGCGCCTCGACGCCAAAAGGTAATACCTTTTGGCACCATATCGCATCTGCGCCGGGATGGTCCACTGTCGGCACACATGCGCAGCCCCGCGTGGTGCGCGCCCCACGTCATCGCGCCCCACGTCATCGCGCCTCAGGCCATTGCGACGGCGCGCGCCTCCGCCTTGGCGGGCACATCCGCGGCATGCCGGGCAAGGCGCATCGCGGTTTCCTCGGTGATCGCCGCAATCGTCCTCAACTCGTCTGGCGTAAAATCGGGCCGATAATAGGACGGCTCGCTGATCCGCTCGGCCGCAAGCGCCGGCAGATTGCCGCCTTGAAGCCCGCAATGGCCGGCGATCGCCGCCATCTCGCGCGCCGGATCGGCACAAAGCCGCTCATAGGGCACGATGCGGGTGGCCGCGGAGAGCGTCGGATCAGCGTCGAGCTTGTCGGCGACATGCCCATAGAGCGCCGCCCAGTAACGCGCCCACCCTTCGACGTCCTGGCCCTCGGCCCACAGCCGCATGATCTCCGGCGCCTGGCTGTCGCCGAGCCCGATCGCCCGCCGCTCCAGGCCGAATTCGAAATGCCCGGTGCGGCTCAAATGCCGCGTGATCCGCGGATCGGCCTTGCCGGCTTCGACGAAGAGCCGGTGCTGCTTCATCAGTGAAGCGATATGCCAGACCGGGTCGCGCACCGGCACCAGGAAGCGCGCATCGGGAAAGAGTTTTTGCAGGTAGGAGAGCCGCGTGACGTTGTAATTGCCCTTGGCGAGATAGCGCCGCCCGCCGCGCAGCACGAGAAGCTTGGCGATATGCTCGCGGTAGAAGCGCTCGAACTCCGGATGCGCCGTCGCCCGGTCGAGCACGGCGGAGGCTGCCGGATCGTGCAGACCGGCAAAGAACGCCATCCACATCACCTCTTCGAAGGCTTCCGGGCTTTCCGGCGTCACCAGAATGCGGTCCTTGTGCGCCCGCTCCTCCGCCGGTGCCTCGCCGCTCGCCGCATGGTCGGTGAACCAGTTCCAGGCAAGGGGCGTCATCACGGCCGGAAAATCACGGTAGCGGTGCGTCGCGACATCGGGATGGGTCGCAAGAAGCTCGAGAAGCATCGTGCTGCCGGAGCGCGCGAGCCCCGTCACATAGATCGGCCGCTCCACCCTGATATCCGCGACGCGCTCGCGCGCCATCCGCGTTTCGAAATCGCCGAGCCTGATCCACGCCCTCGGATGCCGCTCCACGAGGCCGCTCAGAAAGTCCATCCAGCCGCTGACCTTCGGGCCGCTCGTCTCAGACTTTGCCATCTATTCGTTCCTGCGCCATCTATTCGATTCTGCGGATGGATTTTGCGGCGAACGACATCAGGATCAGCGCCGGAAAGAAAATGATCTCCCAGCCGCGCGCCCAGGACGGCCCGGCCGTGAAGATCTCCCGCTTCGGCAAATCGATCTCGATCTCGTCGACCGGCGCCTCGTCGGCGAGATAGCCGATCGGATTGCCGATGATGTAGTTCCACCACTGCTTCTTGTGCACGACAGGCACCGGCGCCTTCACCGGCACGTCGGCGATCGTCGCCCCGTTCGCGTCCTTCACGATGGCACGCGGCGCCGGCCGGTCTTCCACCCATTCGCCGCCGTAATTGCCCGACGCCCGCACGGTGACGCTCTGGCCCTCCGGCGGCAGCGTGCGCGCATAGGAGGAATCGAGCCACAGAATGAGGGTGAGTAGCGGCAGCGAGGCGATCAGCGTCGACGGCAGCACGAGAAACACCCGCTTCAGGGCGATCCCCAGCATATTGCGGATGAGCCCGCCGGCCTCCTCGAACGGCCCGTCGAATTCGGCAAGCCGCTCCTGCGCGCCCTTCAGCGCAACCCGCAATTCCGCGATCCGCGCCTGCGGCGACAACAGCCGGTAGAGCTCCATGGAGGCGATCGAGGCGACCGACGCCCAGATCAGGACCACCAGGAAGGAGGGCAGAATGTGCGACAGCTGTCCGTCGATCCAGCCGAACAGCGGCGCCGGCAGATCAAGAAGCCCCATTCGCCGTCCGTTCGCTGACGCCGGCCGGCTCTGCGGTCGCGGCCTGGGAAGCAAGCGGTGCGGCGCCGGCGGCATTCTCCTGCCGCGCAGCAGCCGCCTTGCGGCGATTGCGCATCAGCTTGCGGATCGGCCAGGCGACGACGAAGCTGATCGCAAGGCCGATCGCGGCGACGAGCGCCCACAAGGCGCCGAGAAGGCTGAGCCCCGCGCCCGGGCCCACATAGGCGAAGGCGGCCGAAGGCAGAAGTGCTGCGGTCACAGCAAAAAACACAAACCGTCTCATATCGTTTTCTTCCCTGTCTGGCTCGTCGCCTGCAACGAGCTGGTGAAGGAGGCATCGAAATAATCGGGGGGCAATCGCTGGCCCCAGCACAGGATGGAGAGGCGCGGCACCGTCTCGCCGGCAAGCGTCTCCGCCCGCACGGGATTGATGTACTCCCAGACGATGTCGCCCTCGCGCGTCACCTCCAGAAGCCGCCCGCCGGAGGATTCGGTGATGAGCGTATTGCCGTTCTTCAAACGCTGCTGCGCCGAGCGGATCATGCTGTCGAGCGGCGCTTCGGGCGTGCCGCCATATTCCCAGACGATCTCCGACGTGCGCGGATTGACCTCGATGACGCGCGAGCGGGCATTGGCGCGATCGTAATTGCCGAAATTGTCGAAGAGGATGAGATCGCCGTTCGGCAGAATGTCCGGATCGTGCTGGCCGAGCCAGTCGGAGCGTTTTGCCCAGGTGATCGTCTCCTCATCGGGATCGAGGACCGCCACGGCGCCGAGTTCGCGGAAGGACACAAGCACCTGCCCCTCTTTCGCATAGGGGAAATTCGCCGCCTCTTCCGCCGTGATGTAATCGACATTGTTGGTGTGCAGCGGGTCCGACACGGCGAAGGCCGACACGGTGTAGAGCATCTGCCGGAATTCCGACCGCGCCACCGCCTGAATGAGCGCGATCTTCTTCAGCTCTTGTCCGTCGGGCGACAGGATGACGAGAAAATCGTCGAGCCGCGGCTGCTTGAAATTGTCGAATCCGTCGAGCTTTTCGTTCACGAACTCATGCGTGATGACGTAGATCCGCCCGTCCGGCCCGACATCGATGTCGTGGTGGGCATTGGCGAGATAGCTCCAGATGACGTTGGAATCCTTGTCGAGCTTGGCGACGCCATAGCCGTAGGGCGTGTCGCCCGCCCCCTCGTAGACGACGAGAAGATCGCCGTTCGGATAGGCGATCGCCTTGCGGAAGTAGACGAAGGCGTCGGGCTGCGGCCGCTTCACGGCGGCGCCCTCGTGCCAGACGGAGCTGTAGGGCCGGCGCCATTCGTGTACGACGGTGCCGTCCATGGCGATGAGCCGCGCCACCGCCTCCTCGCCAGAGGTATAGAGCGTCAGCCCCTGCTCGGTCCGCGTCGCATCGTTCACCGTCACGCCCTTGTCGGGCCGGCGCTCGGGATACCAGAGATCCGTCAGATAGAGATTTTGCGTCGTGGTGGCGCGGTCGTAGAGCGCCTTGCCGCCGAGATAGGCATCGCCGATTTGCTTGCCGGGCGTCACCCCGGCCGTCGTTACGATAGCCCCCGCAACGAAGGCGATGAACACGAGCGAGACGAAAAATCCCGCTTTGAAAATCCGGTCTGCGGACGATGCGTCGTCGCCTTCCCCCATCCCCCTTTCGGGGGGCAAACTGCCCATTCCTGTCCCGCTCCTTGAGTCCGCTAACCTCGCGGAAGAAGAACGGCCTCCTCGGGCAACAATATGGTCACAAAACGGCTAACATCGCCCTTTTTCCGGGCCTTCTCGGCGCTGCGGCAATCGGCACAGACCGCGGGCCGCGCGCAGCATCACAAGACGCCTTTCCCTCGCCGACAAAGCCCCGCCGCCGGCGCTCACTTATGAAGAAGTCGCACAGGCGTAAGCGGAGACCTGCGTCTGGTCGCAAACCCGCGTTCACCTGATTTCCGCGCATGACATCGATGCCCGCCCAGGGCAGGATACATCTTGCCACCCCACGCACCCACCGGCCGCACCCACCGACAAGATACTGAGTGCTGCGCCCCTCACAAACGACGTCCCGGACATGCCTGTTCGAAAACCCTGCCCCGTTCGAAAATTCTTCAATGGAGAGACGCTTTGAAAACACGCAAGCTTGCCGACAATCTTGAAGTCTCGGCCCTCGGCTTCGGCTGCATGGGCCTCAATTTCGGCTTCACCGATTTCCCGGAAGAGAACGACGCGGTGGCGCTCATCCGCGCCGCCGTGGAGCGGGGCGTCACCTTCTTCGACACGGCCGAGGTCTATGGCCCCTTCACCAACGAAAAGATCGTCGGCGAAGCGCTCAGGCCCATGCGTGACAAGGTCGTCATCGCCACCAAGTTCGGCTTCAACATCGTGGACGGCAAGCAGGCGGGCATGAACAGCCGGCCGAAACACATCAAAGAGGTCGCCGACGCGTCCTTGAAGCGGCTCGGCATCGACGAAATCGACCTCTTCTATCAGCACCGCGTCGACCCGGACGTGCCGATCGAGGAGGTTGCCGGTGCGGTCAAGGATCTGATCGCCGAAGGCAAGGTGAAGCATTTCGGCATGTCGGAACCGGGCGCGGAAACCCTGCGCCGGGCGCATGCGGTGCAGCCGGTTGCCGCCGTGCAGAACGAATATTCGCTATGGACGCGCGGCGTCGAAACCAACGGCATCCTCAAGGCCTGCGAAGAGCTCGGCATCGGCTTCGTTCCTTTTTCACCGCTCGGCAAGGGCTTCCTGACCGGCGCCATGAGCAAGGACACGAAGATCAGCGAGAGCGATTTCCGCTCCCTCCTGCCGCGCTTCACGCCCGAAGCGATGGAGAAGAACCAGGCGCTGATCGACCTTCTGAAACAGGTCGCGGCGGAAAAGGATGCGACGCCGGCGCAGATCGCGCTCGCCTGGCTGCTTGCGCAAAAGCCCTGGATCGTGCCGATCCCCGGCACCACCAAGCTCCACCGGCTTGAGGAAAATCTCGCCTCGGCCGAGATCGAACTCAGCGAGGACGATCTCAGCCGCATCGGCACCGCTCTCGCCGAGATCGACGTCGAAGGCGAACGCTATCCCGAACATCTGCTGGCGGCCACCGGTCGCTGAGGCCCGCAAACGCAAAAGGCCGGATCGCAAGGCACCGCCTCCCGATCCGGCCTCCGCGGAATTTTGAGCTGAAGCCTGAGCCCCAGCGGCTCAGGCGAATTCGAAGCGGATCGGCTGGGCGCCTTCCCACAACGTCATCGGGCCGAGCTTCGCAAGATCCTCGAGCCCCGAGGTCAGCGTGATGAAATGGTTGCCGGCGAGCTGGCCCATCTTGCAGGCGAAATGCACGCCGCCATAGGCGAGCAGGATCTCCGTCTCGCTGATGCCCCCCGGATAGAGCACGATCTGGCCGGGCGCCGGATAGCTCGTATGGTTTTCGTAGCCGACGCCGAACTGCATATCGCCGAGCGGGATCCACACGCCCTCGCCGCTCCAGCGCACATGCACGATCTTGCTTTCGAACGGCATCACCTTGCGGAACGCCGCGCAGGTCTGAGGCGCCGCCTCTTCCTCAAGCCTCGCATCGAACCGGTATGGCCCCGCATGCACCACGAGCTTCGACATCGTGTCCTCCCATTCCTCGCAACCGGGCGCTTTTCTCGCACTTTCGCGAGAGCCACAAGCACCCGCCGCCACGCCCGATCTTAGGGCCCGCGTCGCCTTGCCGGAAAACACCTCGCGCGCGCCGTTTGGCCAATGGAGGAAGTGCTTCTTCTGTGGCAAAGAGAACAGATTGGGGGAGAAGAGCCGCAAGGCTCGGGTTGTGATCGGGATGGATGCGCAGGAGGAGGAGGTTGGTCCGACCTCTGTGGAACAGGCGACGGCGCTCATCCGGCGCGCCATCGTCACCGCCGAATATCGGCCGGGCGAGCGCCTGAAGGTCGCCGATGCGGCGCGCCGCTTCGGCTTCAGCGCCATGCCGGTGCGCGAAGCCTTGCGCAAATTGGAGGGCGAAGGGCTCGTCGCCATCCTGCCCAATCGCGGCGCCGTCATCCGCCCGATCGACGAGAAATTCCTGAAGGACGTCTACGAGGTCCGCACCGCGCTCGAAACGCTCGCGGTGCAAAGGTTGATGCCGCGCATCACCCTCGCCATGCTCGACGAGCTCTCGGCCCTCCAGGCCGCTCACGCCACGGCCGTGGAAAGAGCCGATCTCGAAGAAATCATCATGGCCAACCGCGCCTTGCACACCAGGCTCTTCGAACTGGCCGGCAACGCGGAGGCGACGCGCCTCTTCGAGCTCGGCTGGGAGCTCATCTATGCGCTCCGCCGACGCCTCGGCTACGGGCCCAACCGTCTTGCCTCCGTCATCGAAGAGCACCGGCTTCTCGTCGATGCGCTCCGCCGGCACGATTTCGCCGCCTGCGCCGCCGTCCTGCGCATGCACAACACCGCCGGCATGGAAGACATGATCGCCTCGCTCGCCGGCGAGTGAGCCACCCGCCAATTTCAGATCGGAGGGTGATTTCGGAACGATGCCTCCACCCTGCCGTTCGTCTCCACTCGCACCGTGGAAAGGACGCCATGATGAGGGCTTTCGCCGCCACCCTGCGCGCCGCTTTGAGCGCAACCGCAATCGCCGGTCTCACCGCCGCAACGGCTCTTGCAGCAACGCCCGTCCTTGTGCCCACGACCGCGGCTGCTGCCCCCAAGGGCTGGACGACGTATGCCGATCCCCGCTCCGGCGCCCGCCTCGCCTATCCCGAAAAGCTCTTCCCGCAAGAGGCGCCCCTCGCCTACGGCACCGCCTTCGTCGGCGATGAGGCGCGGCTCGAACTCTCCGCCCGCGCGGTCGAAGGCGTCGACGACGCCGCCGATCTGCGCGCCCTCATGCGCGGCACCGGCGGCTACGAAAACGTCACCTACTCGCCGCAGGGGCAGAACTGGCTGGTCGTCTCCGGCTATCGCGGTTCGGACATCTTCTACGAAAAGTTCTTCGTGCGCGGCGACACGGTGCAGGGTTTCAGCCTGCAATATCCGGCCGCAAAGCGCGGCATTTTCGATTCTGTCGTCGAAGGCGTGGAGGATTCCTTCCGTGCCGGCCGTGTCTCGATGAGCCGGTAAGCCCCGGCACGCTTTGCACATTCCGGTCTGCGCGGATCCCTCGCGGGCCCTACCGCTCTTTGGTTCCATCTCTGCGGCGCCACGCCGCAGCGCCACCTTCCGGGCGCCTTCCGGAGACCTCCCCGAGACGATTGAACTTTCAGATACCACTCCGACAGGCAGATTCCCGCCACCGTCTGGGCTCGCTCGTCGCCTTCCGCGCGGCGATCGGCTTTGCAAACCGCTCAGTTTTTAATCTCTTCGAGCCGAGCTCCTTAACTGCAAAATCAAGTGTTTCTGATTTGCTGCGCCAGCTTCGGAAAACTGCAACATAACGCAGGCAAGAAGGACGCAAAGGCCCACGGCCACCCGATAACCGGCGAGAACCACGGCACAGTTAGCAATTTAGAGACGATCTCGTTTTGAATACGATGAAGAGAGTCGAGATATTTTCGAAACTCTATCGCGACAAAACAGCTTTTCGAGTAAACCTAATTTACAAGATTGCACGACAATGAATTCAAGATACAAATCGCCGGCCACCTCAATGTCCCGCCTCACCTTTGTCTTAGCTGCCTTACTTTCGACCATCGCTTGCGGCCCCGTCGCCGCGCAGGAGCTGACGCTGCGTTGGCTCGGTGAAAGCGGCACGGTTCTCGCGGAAAAGCTGATGAGCGTCGAAGACATCGAGGCGCTCCAGCAGCGGGCAATCGTCACCCACACGCCCTGGGACGCGGGAAACCAGACCTTCACCGGCCCGCTCCTCGCCACTCTCGCCGACCTTGCCGGTCTTCCCGTCGTCGAAGCGGCGCTCGTCGCGCTCAACGATTATTCCGCCGAAATCCCGCAATCGGACTGGGCGCTCTACGACGTCATCATGGCCGTGCGCCAGGACGGCCAGGAAATGCGCATCCGCGACAAAGGCCCCTTCCGCATCGTCTATCCCCTCGATGCGTATCCCGAACTCGCAAGCCATCGCTACCAAAGCCGGATGATCTGGCAAATCCGGAGCATCGACTTCCGTGTTGAGTAAGAAGGCAAAGATCGCCCACAAGCTGCTTGCCGGCGCCCTCGTCGTCACGACGCTCGGCCTCTTCATCGCCACCGGCATGCTCTATCTGCGGCAGGCCGAGCAGCGCCAGCTTCTCGCGACCTCCATCCGCAGCTCCGGCTGGATCGCCTATCAGGCGCAGCTCGAATACGTCAAAACCACCGCCACTCTGGACATCGCCCGAGACGACCCCTCCCCCCGCATCATCGATCAGCTCGAACTGCGTCTGGAACTTCTCGCTTCGCGCCTGCCGCTCCTCTATGCCTCGGAAGAAGGTCGCCTGATCGCGGGCATCGATGCATTCGCGCCGGCCCTCAAAGACTACCGGACGCGCATCGAAACATATCTTCGACGCCTCGAAGACCCGCTTCCGCCACCCCCCAAAAGCGGCCGCCTCATCTCGCAATGGCGCAGTGAACTCGTCCCGCTCGGGCGCAATCTGCAAACCATCCTGGAAGCGGCCGTCGTCGACAATGACGAGATCAACCGCCGCGAAGCTGCGCTCTCCAAAGAGACGGCTGCGCTTCCCCTCGCCTTGATGTTCATCAGCGGCGGCGGCCTTGTCTTGCTTCTGTTCGTCCAGGCACGACGCGACCGCCGGCGTCTTCACGACGTCCTGGAGGCGCGGCGCGCCCAGATCGAGGTGGAAACCAGCTTCGAAAAGACCATGCAGGCGATGCCTTTCGTGGCCTTGATCTTCGATCCGGACACCCACGAAGTGAAATTCGCCAATGACGAAGCGATCGAGCTCGTCGGCGCCTCGCTCGCCCACCCGGATTGGACCCGCCTCATCCGCTCCGCCATCGACGTGTCCAAGACGTCCGATCAGGGCGACACCCGCACCACCATTTTGAGCTTCGGGCGCCGCGACGGCGAGATCAGCTCGTTGCGCGGCACCATTTCGCCCGCGCGCTGGCGCGGCCGGCGCCTGCGCATGCTGGCCCTCGCCGACGTCACCAAATTGCGCGATGCTGAACTCAAGGTCATGCAGGCGGCGAAGCTTGCGACGCTTGGCGAAATGGCGACCGCCATCGCCCATGAAACCAACCAGCCTCTCGCCGTCATCAGGCTCGCCATCGCCAATGCCCGCCGCCTCTTGGAGCATGGCGAGACCGGCGAGGCCCTTGCCGCCAAACTCACCCGCATCAGCGATCAGGTGGAGCGGGTGAAGCGCATCACCGACCAGGTCCGCCGCTATGGGCGCCTCACCTCGCAGCAATGCGAGCCGTTCGCGCTTCACGACGCTGTTCAACTCGCCATCGGCTTCGTCGCCGAGCAATATCGCGCCGCAGGCATCCGCCTCGATATCGACCTCGATTTCGCCACCGATCTCGCCGTCGCCGGCGAACAGACGATGTTCGAGCAGGTCATCGTCAACATTCTGGTGAATGCGCGCGATGCCCTCGATGCGCTTCACGATCGCGACACCGATCGAACGCCGGTTCTCCAGGTGCGCGGATGGATGAAGAGCGGCTCGGTCGTCCTGGAACTCGAAGACAATGGCGGCGGCATTCCCGAGGAGATCATCGCGCATCTCTTCGATCCCTTCGTGACGACGAAACCCGTCGGCAAAGGCACCGGCCTCGGTCTTTCCATGGCGCGCAACATCGTGCGCGACATGAACGGCGACATCGCCGCCCGCAACGTCAGATCCGGCGCATGTTTCACCATCCGCCTGCCCGTAGCATCTCAGACGCTATCGCTTGAAGAAGCCGCCTGATGCCACCTCGCTCAATTTTGATCTGCGAGGACGAGCACGAGCTTGCGGCCGAAATCGCGGAATTCCTGGAAGCCGAACACTGGCGACCAACGTTGTGCGCAAGCGTTTCGCAGGCACACGCTCTGCTTGTGCAGGGACTTGCGCCCGACTGCCTGTTGACCGATCTGCGTCTTGGCGACAGGAGCGGCCTCGACCTCATTGGACGCGCCCGCCAGCTTCCGAAACCGCTGCGTCCGCAGGTTCTAGCCCTCATCACCGGTGAGGCGACGGACGTCGCGCTGGGCGAACCCTTCGGTCCCGACGTCCTCTTCTTCAAGCCCGTCGATCCGTTCGAAATGCTGGCGGATCTCCAGGCGCGGTTCGTGGATTGCAAAATCATCCGCTGGCCGCTCTCCGCGGCCCGACGGAATGCAGCTTCGCGTTGAAGCCCTCTTGCCCCTGTCGCCCAAAGCTGAGAAACTTGGACCAATGCAACAAAAGGACGCACAACGCCCTTTAATTGCTTCAGACCCTGTCTCAAATATCAGGAGGCAGAATGCCTTCGGGCAAGAATGATGCGGACCTTCAGGCTGTTTACACGATGCGGACCAACAGATTAAGTCCCCCTTGGGGGCGCTCGGGCTATGGCGGGCCGATATCGGCCGGACGGCGCGATGGGTGTATCGTCAACAAAGACTTAGCAAGCTTCGCGCGTTTCAGATCAATTGACTAAACCCCGTCTTAGGAAGTGCCTCTCAATCTCCGCCGTGAAACGGGAGGAGGCATCGTGAGGTATCAACACGATATGGATACCAAGGAACCTGGTGCCAGAACCAATTCCCCGCCGCAGATTCTTCTCGTCGACGACGATGTCGATATTCTTGATGAGCTGGCCGAAGGCCTGACCGCGCTTGACCTGCCGCCGCTGAAGGCGAGCACCGCCGTCGAAGCTCTGGCGATCGTACAGCGCAACCCAGGTTTGCGCGTCATCGTCACCGATTTGCAGATGCCGCAGATCGATGGAATCGAACTTTTGCAGAAACTGACGGCAAGGCGGAACAGCCGGCCGCTCACGGCCGTGGTCATGACGGGCAACGCCTCGCTCGACCGCGCCGTCGCGGCGCTGCGTCTCAATGCCGTCGATTTTCTTCAAAAGCCGGTTTCCGCGGAAGAGGTGGCGATCGCCATCCGCCGGGCCCTCGACCTCACCGGCCGCGCGAGACCGGAACCGTCCCAGTCGGCGACGGAATCCGATTATCTTCGCGCCCTGGTCGCAGCACGCACCGATCGCGACGCGATCTTCAAGGCGAAGCTCTTCTCCGATCCCGCCTGGGATATGATGCTTGATCTCGCCGTCGCGGAAGCCACCGGTCGCTTCGTCTCCGTCACGAGCCTGTGTCTCGCCTCCGGCGTCGCCACGACCACGGCGCTGCGCCGCATCGATGAATTGCAGGAGGCGGATCTCATCATGCGCTTCCCTGACGAGACCGACCGTCGTCGTACCCTCGTCCGCCTGACCGAAACCGGTCTTGAGCGCATGCATGCTTTTGTCGAGCGTCAGGCCGCTCGTCTGGGCCTCAAGGTCGGCTGAGCCGCCTCAGGCTCCCCAATCGATTTTGGGGCCTTCTTTCGGGGCCGCCCTCTGTGGCCTCTCCCGGAGGCCTCTCTCGGGGGGCCTCTCTCGGGGGCCACGCTCAGAGCCCATCCCGGGGCCCGGCCCGGGTTCTTGGCCGAGCCTGTTGCCGCATCTCTTCGCGGCGATCCGAGGCTCGTTGCCCGGGTCTCTGCCTTCCTTGGGAAAAGTCCGCCGCCGCTCAGGCGACGAACTGGTAGCCGAGATAGCGCTTCGCATCGATCACCTCGAAGCCGAGGCGCAGGCGGAGCTTCTTGCGGAGCTTGCTGATGTGGCCTTCCACCACCGTCTCGTCGACGTCGTCGTTGAAGACGCCGTAGATGGCGTTGAAGATCTGCGTCTTGGTCACGCGGCGCATGCGGTTCTTCGCCAGATATTCGAGAATGTGGCGCTCGCGGCGCGGCAGGGCGAGCGGCTCGCCGTCGACTTCCGGGTCGCGGCCGTCGAAGAAGATCTTCAGCCGGTCGCTCTCAACTTCCTGCTTCGGGCCATTCATGCGCCGCCACACGGCGTCGGAGCGCGCCACGATCTCTTTCACATGGATCGGCTTGCGCACCACGTCGTCGATGCCCGCCGTGAAGAGCTCCAGCGTCTGCTCCAGAGAGCGCACGTCGCTCAGGGCGATGATCGGGGCCCGCGAATGGCTGCGGATGAGGTTCGGATAGTTGGGCCGCTCGGCGAAGTCGCCGAGGAGGAAGCCCTGCACCGCCGAGAGATCCCGATCAGCGGCCGTCGTCAGCCATTCCTGGAACTCTTCGGAGTCGAAACCGACGGCGGAAAGCCCTTCGCGGCTGAACATGGACGTGAAACCGGCAGCAACCTCTGCCCGGGGATCAACAACGACGTACATCTCGCACCCTCGGTATTTAAATTAAAATTTTTCGTATTCCGCAGTATTGCTTGCTGGAGAACTGCGGCTCCGATGGGTTTGGAAGTACCGATCAACTTCATTCCACTCAATCAGAACTGAATCCGTTGCCGGAGACGTTTCGCTCCAAATTGCTGGATAATGAAAGGTTATCGTTTCGCAGCCGAAAAACCCGCGGATTTCTGCGGTTTTGGAGAGGACGTTAGCCTCACGCAGAACGAAATTAGCGCGAAAGGACACCATTTGAGGCGTCCCGAGGGCCGGATTGTTGCCGATGCGCCACGGTTTTTTGGCCAAAAGAGCCATCGATCGCGCCCGATCGCCCCGGAAGCGGGGCAATTGCATTGTCTTTTGGACTCAAAAAGGAACGATCTGGGGGAACCCGAAGCTCACAAAGGCGTGAAGGAGAGGATGCGGGCCCGAAGCGGGCGGCCGGCAGAGGGGGAGAGAGTAAAGAAAGGTTTGCTTGGGAGAGGCGCGCGGCTGCCGAAGCAGCCGCGCGGACGACCGCGAGAGTGAGAGGAGCGGCGGCCGTTGAGAGGGTTGCGCCGAAAGCCTCCGAAAGGACAATCCGGAAGCTCAACAGGCGCGGCGGCCCGTACCTTGAAGGTCAGGCCTGCCGAAAGTGATCAGTTCTCGAAGACGGCTTCGATCTTGCCCTTCAGCGTCTGCGCATTGAACGGCTTCACGATATAATTGCTCACGCCTTCTTTCTTGGCGGCGATGACGTTTTCCGACTTCGCCTCGGCAGTGACCATGATGAACGGTGTGGCGTTCAGCTTGTCGTCGGCACGCACCTGCTTCAGAAGCTCGTAACCGGTCATCGGCTCCATGTTCCAGTCAGAGATGACCAGACCATATTCGCGCTCCTTCATCTTGTTGAGCGCCTCGCTGCCATCGGCCGCTTCGTCGATATCTTCGAAGCCGAGCTGCTTTAACAGGTTCTTAATGATCCGGATCATCGTCTTGTAATCGTCGACGACAAGGATCGGCATAGAAAGGTTCAACGACATTCGCCGCGCTCCATATAGAATCTAGACTGCACCGCTATCTCCGGCGGGATCGAGGTGTGTTTAAATTGAACTGACTTGCGCCAGGCTTGCGCCGCAAACCCCCGCTATCTTTTCTCTTTTCAGGCCTTCGAATATACAGTCGCCACTTTCTTTGATGGGATAGGGTTCACGTATGTCCGCAAAGCGCGCCACCGCGAAAAAGGATGTGACCGAGCAGGAAGCTTGGGCACAGCACGCCACAGAGCAGCTCAGCCTGGCACTTCGCCTCGATAAGATTTTCACCGAGCTTTCCGAGCTTCGGCAGATCGCCGGCAAGCAGGATGAGGTCGTCGCCGATCAGCAGAAGCTGTGGCTTGGCGTCGAGTCCATTCAGCACGCCATCCGCGATACCCGCGGCGAAATCGCGTCGATTCACGCCAAGGCTGTCGATTCCAAGCAGTTCAACCGCGCTGCCGACGAGCTTGATGCCGTCGTCGCCGACACGGAGGGCGCCACTGAGACGATCCTCACCTCCGCCGAAGAGATCGACGACATCGCCAGAAAGCTCGGCAAGACGCTCGGTGATGACGAGCGCGCCCAGCTGCAGGCGATCAACGAGCGTTGCATCGCCATCTTCGAGGCGTGCAACTTTCAGGACATCACCGGCCAGCGCATCTCCAAGGTCGTCAACCTCCTGCAATTCATCGAAAGCCGCATCGATAAGATGCTGAAGATCTGGTCCGGCGAGGCCACGGCTTTCGAGCAGCATGCCGAGGACGAGCCGGAGGAAGAGGGCGACGAGGCTCTCCTCAACGGTCCGGCGCTCAAGAGCGACGAAAACGTCGTCTCCCAGGACGACATCGATTCCCTCTTCAACTGACATCTTCCCCGGGCCGAAAGCACTGCGACCGTCCGGGGAAGCCGCCACAAAAGCCGCCTGAAAGATCTTCGGGCAGCCACCTTTGAGCCTTCGCACACGCCCGCCTCGCGCGGGCGTTTTCTTTTGGCGCATCACGGATTCCGCACAACTTCGTGAGCGGCGACGGAGACTTCCGCAGAGAACCGCCGTTTCCGGGCCTACGCCTTTCGTGGGGTGTCCCGGTGTCGCATTCCGGTCCGGATATGTATTGGCAAAACCGGCCCGGCGGGGACGGGGCACCTCCGCGGAATTCGCAGCTTTGCGAACTCGCACCTGAATGAAAATCACCCGAAGGATATTATGATGCGCAGACTTCTCCTTTCCCTCGCCGTCCTTGCCGCTCCGAGCCTGGCACTCGCCCAGTCGCCGCAGGATGTGGCCGAGGCCCGGATCGGCTATTTCCGCCTGCTCGGTCTTGAGATGCACGACCTCGCCGCCATGGCGAAGGGCGAAAAGGACTATGACGCCGAGGCCGCAAAAACCCATGCCGCGAACCTCGAGGCGCTGACGCATTATTCGATGGCCGGCCTCCTCGCCCCCGGCACCTCCAATGCCGATCTGCCCGGCAAGACCCGCGCTCTGCCGGCGATCTGGGACAACATGGACGGCCTGCAGGAAAAGGCCGAGGCCTATGTCGCCGCCGTCCAGAACCTCAACACCGTCGCCGGTGAAGGCCTCGACCAGCTGCGTCCGGCCGTCGGCAAGCTCGGCGGCGCCTGCAAATCCTGCCACGACGATTTCCGCGCCAAGGATTTCTGAGCCGGAATTTGAAGCCTGGGATGCCTGGTCCGGAGCGCTTCTGGACCAGGCGATCCTCGAACCCGAGGAACGAGAAACCCAAGGGATCTGAAAAATGTCGACAATGAGCGAACCGGGCCGGGGTCCAGTCCCCCGCCCCTCCGGCGACATCCCGCATCAGACCAAAAACTCCGATCACGCGCCTTTGCAGGCGGGCGAGGAGATCCGCGTCTGGGATCCGGTGGTGCGCATCTTTCATTGGGCCCTGGTCGTGGCCTTCGCGGCCGCCTGGGGGCTCGGCAAGTTCGGCCCGGATGAGATGACCCTGCATTTTTATGCGGGCTACACGGTGGCGGCTCTCGTCGTCATCCGCATCGTCTGGGGTTTTGTCGGGTCCGCCAATGCGCGCTTTGTGAACTTCGTCAAAGGCCCGCGCAAAATCCTGCATTACGCCCGCCACTTCGCCTCGCGCGAACCGTCGAACTGCCCCGGGCACAACCCTGTCGGCGCGCTGTTCATCGTCGGCGTTCTGATCGTGCTCGCCATGCAGATCGGCACCGGCCTCCTGGCCGATCCGGAGGATTACATCAACGCCGGACCGCTCGCCAAATACGTCTCCATCGAGACGGCGCGGCAGGCGCTCTCATGGCACGAACCCCTGTCGACGCTGCTCCTGATCATGGTGGGCGTCCACATCGCCTCGATCGCCTTCTACAAGCTCTACAAGCATGAAGACCTGATCACGCCGATGTTCACCGGCCGCAAGAAAGGCCTGTGAGAAACCCGGTCCGCGGGCTCCCCCCCGCGGGCCGTCTCGCCGGATGGTATCTCGCACCTCCCGTGAGCGGCCTCACGCACAGGCCTCGACATAGGCGAGATACGGCATCACGCCGATATGAAACAGTTTCACCTTCCCGTCCCGGCCGATCTCGAAGCGCAGCGCCGAACTGCCGCTCTCGGCGTTCGGCGCGGTCAGATATTTGGCCGGCGCCTCTTCATATTTGTGCGGCTCCTCGCGGAAGCCGCCGAACCAGCTCCGCACCTCCGTCTCGCTGGAGCCGACACCCACACCCTCGGCCAGCTTGACGTCTGAGCGCTGCCCGATGGTGATGCGCTGCACCTTGCCGTCGGCAACGATCGCATAGACGCCGGGATAATCGGGCGAACTCACCGTGCGGCAGGCATCGCTCGTCTGCGCCCCCCGCTCCGCGAAGCTTCCCCCCTCCGGCACCGCCTCGCCGATCCTGAGATCGCCGAGCCCCTCGAGCCCAATCACGTTTCTGGACGCGGGGGCCGACCCGGCCTCGGGCGATGCCACAGGTGCCGATGCGGACGACGCCGCAGGTGCGCTCGTCTCCGAAGCCCCGTTCGCCGCCTGCTGATCTGCGTCCGGAGAGCAGGCTGCGAGGGCGACGAGGAGGGCGAGAGGAAGAAGGGGAAGAGAAAGAAAGCGTGTCATCGCACCAGAACGCCCCTGGCGCCGCGAGGTTTCCAGGCCACGGCGCGCTGTCGCGCACATGCCCGCGAAGTCGCCGAAGCGCCCCCGAGATGTCCAATTGATTTCAATCAATTACACCTTGCCGCGGGTTTTGCATGACTATATGACAGTTACGAAGGTCTATTACGCTAGGTGCATGCGCATGACATCTCAATCTCCACGGGAAAATTGATGTCGTCGTAGAGAATAGGCGTATGGTGTCGGGATCTATACTTGAAAAAGTAAGTTCAGAGGGCGCAAAGCCCCCGATATCGACGCTATTTTTTGGAAAATCCGGCGCCAGACCCGCCATTCTCATTTCCCCCACAGCTATCATTTCCCGGATTGCCGGTCCCGCGCCGGACCGCACATCCCGGCGCCCGACCGCAGCTTCCTGTCCGCCCGCACCCTTTCCGCTGCATATGAAGGCGAGACGCAGCGCGGGTCTTCGAAACGCCCTCTCCTCCCCTATCTTCATCTCGGACCCCACGACCGGCCGCGGCGCACCCGCCGCGCGTCATGAAGGCCGTTCCATGCCGAGAGGCAGATGCTGCGCCATGGCCCGAGGCCCGGCGCAGAGGCGCGATATCTCAGCGCCACCCAAGCTCCCCACTCCTGAAAAGGAAGACAAGCCGTGAAGAAGTTGATCAACAACGCCGAAGACGTGACGCTGGAACAGCTCAAGGGGTTCGGCCTCGCGCATCCTGAGATCGAGGTCCATTTCGACCCGAATTACGTCGCCGTCGCCGGCGGCGTCCAGAACCGGGTGGCCGTCGTCTCCGGCGGCGGCGCCGGTCACGAGCCGCTTCACGGCGGTTATGTCGGCATGGGCATGCTCGATGCGGCCTGCCCCGGCCAGACCTTCACCTCGCCGACCCCCGATCAGATGTATGAAGCCGGCAAGGCCGTGAACGGCGGCAAGGGCATCCTGCAGATCATCAAGAACTACACCGGCGACGTGCTGAACTTCCGCATGGCCGCCGACCTCCTGCGCGACGAGGGCATCGAAGTCCGCAACGTCGTCATCGACGACGATGTCGCTTTGAAGGATTCGCTCTACACCGCCGGCCGCCGCGGCCTCGGCACCACCGTCATCGCTGAAAAGGTCTGCGGCGCCGCCTCCCAGGAAGGCTACGACCTCGACCAGCTCGCCGCCCTCTGCAAGAAGGTCAACATCCACGGCAAGAGCATGGGCATGGCGCTCACCCCCTGCACCACGCCGCAGAACGGCACACCGAGCTTCGAACTCGCCGACAACGAGATGGAAATCGGCATCGGCATTCACGGCGAGCCCGGAACCGAGCGCATGCCGGTGAAGAGCGCCGACGAGATCACCGAAATCCTCGCCACCCGGATTCTGGAAGACGGCGCCTACACCCGCGAGCTCACCGAATGGGATTCTGAGAAGGGCGATTGGGTCGATGTCGAAGTGAAGGACATCACCTTCCAGTCCGGCGACGAGGTGATCGCCATCGTCAACAGCATGGGCGCGACGCCGATCTCGGAGCTCTACACGGTCTATGCCAAGCTCGCCGAAGTCGCCGAAAAGCACGGCGTGAAGATCGTCCGCAAGCTCATCGGCCATTACATCACCTCTCTCGAAATGGCGGGCGTCTCCATCACGCTGGTAAAGGCCGACGAGGAGATCCTGCGTCTTTACGATGCGCCGGTGAACACACCGGCTCTGCGTTGGGGTGTGTGACCATGAGCGAGACCACGAACAGCGAGGCGGCCGTTTCGGCCGCCGCCATCCGCCTCTGGCTCCAGAAGAGCGCCGAGGTGCTCGCCGAAAAGCGCGCCTACCTCACCGAGCTCGATTCCCCGATCGGCGATGCCGATCACGGCAACAACATGGACCGCGGCTTCAAGGCCGTCGTTGCGACGCTCTCCGACAAGGAAGATGTCGGCGCCGTCCTAAAGGCCGTCGCCATGACGCTGATCTCCAAGGTCGGCGGCGCCTCCGGGCCGCTCTACGGCACCTTCTTCCTCGACGCCGGCAAACCCTTTGCGGGCAAGGCCGAACTTGAGCCGGCCGATCTCGTGACGATGTTCGAAGACGGCATCGCCGGGGTGAAAAAACGCGGCCGCGCCGAACCCGGCATGAAGACCATGCTCGATGCGCAGATCCCGGCCGCCGAAGCGCTGAAGGCCGCGGTCGCCGAGGGCAAGAGCGCCGCCGAAGCGCTCAAAGCCGCCGCCGACGCCGCCGAAGAAGGCATGAAGGCGACGATCCCGATGCAGGCCCAGCGCGGCCGCGCGAGCTATCTTGGCGAACGCAGCATCGACCATCAGGATCCGGGGGCGACCTCGAGCTACCTGATCATCCGTGCGCTCGCCGATGCGGTCGCCGAGACGTCGCAATGATCGGCATCGTCGTCGTCTCGCACAGCGCCAGGCTTGCCGAGGGCGTGAAGGAACTCGCCGATGGAATGACCCAGGTCGAGATCCCGATCGCCGCGGCCGGCGGCGTCGATGATCCGGAAAACCCTCTGGGCACGGATGGCATCCGTGTCCTGGAGGCGATCCACGAGGTCATGTCGGATGAAGGCGTCCTGATCTTTGCCGATCTCGGCTCGGCAAAGCTCAGCGCCGACATGGCGATCGACCTCCTGGAGCCCGAAGAACAGGAAAAGGTGAAGTTCTGCGACGCGCCGCTGGTGGAAGGCGTCCTCGCCGCAGCCGTGCAGATCGCCTCCGGCGGCAAGCTCGCCGACGTCATGCGCGAGGCCCAGGAGGCCGGCGCGGTCGCCGCCCCCGAGGAGGACTCAGAAGACACCGGCGCCGCTGCGCCAAAAGACGACAGCGACGCCAAGGCCGAGGAATTCGTCATCCGCAACCGGCATGGCCTCCATGCCCGCCCGGCCTCGCTGCTCGTTCAGACGATGAACGGCTTTGACGGCGACATCCGTCTGGAAAACCTCACCAAGGGCAAGAAGCCGGTCAACGCCAAGAGCATCAATGGCATCATGCTCTCGGCCGTCACCGGCAATGACCGCATCCGCCTCACCGCTGCGCCGGACGAGGCAGACGCGGTCTTTTCCGCCATGCGCCGCCTCGTCGAGGACAATTTCGGCGAAGACGACGCGATACCGGCGGAGGCACCCGCACCTTCAAAGCCGGCCCCGTCCAAGGCTCAGGCCGCCTCTTCTCCCGGCACGTCGGAGGCACCGGAGGCAACCGACACTTTGACCGGCATCACCATCGCGCCCGGCTTCGCCCTCGGCCCGCTCCATCATGTCCGCCAGGAAATGCCGAAGATCGAGGCGGCCAAAATCGATGATCCCGACGCCGAAATCGCGCGTTTCGACAAGGCGCTGCAAGATGCGGAAGCGGAGATCGGGGCCGCCATGCAGGCGATGGGCGAAGGCCTGAGCGACTATGATCGCCAGATCTTTTCCGCCCACATCACCTATCTCCACGACCCGGAAATCACCGGCGGCGTGCGCGAGCGCATCCGCTCCGAAAAGCTCGGCGCGGCCGCAATCTGGCAGGAGACGATGTCGGAGCTCGCCGACACCTATTCCGGGCTCGAAGACAAGCTCCTGCAGGGCCGGGCCGCCGATATCGTCGATGTCGGCCAGCGCGTCCTGCGCTTTCTCATTGGAGACGAGGCGGCATCCGCCCTCCCCGACGAGCCAGCCATTCTGGCGTTTCACGAACTGCGCCCCTCCGACGTCCTTCGCCTCGCCGACACGTCGGTTCTCGGCATCTGTTCGGCGGTCGGCGGCGAAACCTCTCATGCCGGCATTTTGGCGAGCAATCTGTCGATCCCCGTCGTCTTCTCCCTCGGCGAGGGGCTGAACGGCGTGAAAGACGGACAGAAAGTCCTGCTCGACGGCGGCAAGGCCCGTCTCGATCTTGCGCCCGATCCGGATGATATCGCCAGGATGGAGCGCGACCGCGCCGCCTTCGAAGCTCTTCGCGCCGAAGCGGAAGCGGCCAAAGACCTCGCGGCCGAAACCAAAGACCGCCACCTCGTGCGTGCCGCCGCCAACATGGCCGCGCTCGAAGAGCTCGCCGCCGTCGCCGACAGCGGCGCGGAAGAAATCGGCCTGATGCGCACCGAATTCCTCTTCATGGACCGCGATGCGGCGCCGGACGAGGACGAGCAGACGGAGATCTACAAGCGCATCATCGCCGGTCTGAAGGGCAAACCCCTCACCGTGCGCACCATGGATATCGGCGGCGACAAGCCGGTCGCCTATATGGACCGCCCGGCGGAGGAAAACCCCAATCTCGGCTGGCGTGGCCTGCGCTACAGTCTGGACGAGACGGCGCTCTTCGACACCCAGCTCGCGGCAATCCTCAGGGCGAGCACCGAGGGTCCCGTGCGCATCATGTTCCCGATGGTTTCAACCCTTGAGGAGCTGCGGGCCGCAAAAGATCGGCTGCAAGCTGTCAAAGACAGGCTCGGCGAGGCCGGCCAGCCCTTCGACGACAAGCTCGAAATCGGCATCATGATCGAGGTGCCGGCCGCCGCCGAAATGGCCGACCTCCTCGCCCCGGAAGTCGATTTCTTCAGCATCGGCACCAACGACCTCACGCAATATATGATGGCGGCCGACCGGGCGAACCCGAAGGTGCAGAAGCTCTCCGATCCGCTGCAGCCGGCGGTCCTGCGCATGGTCGCCCGCGCGATCGCAGCCGCCCACGAGGCCGGCATCTGGATCGGCATGTGCGGGGCGATGGCCGGCAACCGCCTCGCCGCCCCGGTCCTGCTCGGTCTCGGGCTCGACGAGTTCAGCATGAAGCCCGTCGATATCGGCACCTTCAAGCTCACCGTCCGCCGCCTCGCAAAGCCCGCCTGCGAAGATCTCGCAGCCGAAGTGCTGAAGCTCGACGGTGCAGAAGCCGTCCGCAAACGCGTCGCGGCCTTCCTGGACGAGATCGAGACGGACTGAAAACCTGGCCTGGGCTGGGCTTAGGCCAGGCCACAGGCGGGCCTGAGCCCCCCCGAAGACAAACCCGCCGGCGCCTCACCCCTTCATCAGGATGGCGCCGGCGATCACGTCGAAAAGGTGATCGGCCCGCGCCCGAAGCGCCGGCTGATCCCGCAGCACCGCCCGGGCTCGCTTTCAGCCCAGATCTTCAATGAGAACGAACCGCTCCCAGAGGATCGGCAGCTCCGGCGAAAACCCGCCATTGCGTTCAAAATAGCCGCGATGGCCCGCGCGCCATCCCTCCAGGCTGTCGTCCTCGCCCTCGGCGAGCGCCATCGCCTCCGTCACCTCGTCGAAGCGGCATTCCACCAATTCGACGGTCTCGATGACGAGCGCCGGCGTGTCGTCCCAGTTGAGCGCGATGTCCCGCCGCCCGATGGCGGGCATCGGCTCGCCAGCCTCAAAGTCCCGCAGCGCGCCGCAGGTCGCCACCTTCCTGCCGGCCCGCACCAGCGCAAGAAGGGTGTCGCACAACGCGGCGCTGTCGCCGAACTTGAACGTCTCCGCGCCCGGATAACGCCGCTTCAGCGCCGCCAACTCCTCAGACATCAGCGCATTCCCTCTTGCCCAACAGGCTTTGCCGCATACGGCACATCCGACCCCATGCGTATCGCTTCGCCATATAACCGAGTCGCGAACTTGACGTTTTAGGACAGAAAACCGAGACCCCTCACTGGCGCCCCCTCTTCGGACAGCAGGAAGGAAACCATGCCCCAGCCAAAGCAGCCGTTTGTTTCGTGGGGAGCCGCTTTGTTTGTGGCGATACCCGCGGCCCTCTTCGCAATCCAGGCACAAGCCGCCGAGGCGAAGCCGTTCGATGCGGCGAAGGCGTTCTGCGAGCGGCAGACTTTCGTCCTGGAACGCATCGAGGAGGTCGGCCCGTGGCTCGACTATTTCAGCGGCCTGCGCAATGGCCGCTCGCCCGTGCCGGATGCGAATTGCCCGAGCTCCACGGTCCGCGCCATCCTCAACATCGTCACCAGCAGCACCCTTGAGATCGCCGAAGCGCAACGATCCGCTCTCTTCAGCTTCTACGTCTCAAGATCCATGGAGCCGGAACTGGGCGATCGAATTGTCGATCCCGACGGCTCCTTTCGCTATCGCGGCGACGTCGTGCTGATGAGCTTCGTCTGGCTGCTTTGCCCCGGGCATGGAGAGGAAAGGCTTTCCTGCGTGACGGGCGCCATCGAAGACTTTCCCACCCAGTTCGTAGAAACGAGCCCGGTCTTTTGCGACTTCGCGGCGCTCGACAAGGCGAAGGTCGAATGGCCTCCCAATCGAGAGGTACGTCCCCTGGTCTGCGCAGCCGGCGGAACCTCGCAATCCGCCAACCCCGAAGCATGGCTGAGGCGGGCCGGAATCATCCTCGGAGACTAGGCGGACGCATTGATCGTGCCGGCGCCTCCGATGGCCGCCATATATGCGCCGCCCGCTTGCGCAGTCTCATGTCTGACGATCGAACCCGGAAAACCCATGCGGATACGACACATCTTCGCCGCCGCCCTCCTGGCCGGCCTTCTCCCGACGCACGCCCTGGCGGACACGCTCGCGCTGTCGCTGGCAGAGGCCCAGACCGTGTTCAACGAGGCGAGCCGGCAATGGGAGGTCGTCATCCGTCTCGACGATGACAGCGCGAAAGCCTTCGCCCGGTTCACGCAGGCGCATCAGCAACAAAAGATCGCCGTCATGGTCGACGGCAAGGTGCTCGTCACGCCGATGATCCGCTCACCGATCTACGGCGGCCCTCTCCCGATCGGCGGCTCGGACAGCCAGGCCAAGAGCCAGGATCTGGCCGAGCGATTGCAAAGCGGCCGCTCCATCCTCACCGTCGCCCCTGCAGAATAGCCACCGCCACGCCCTACTTGCCAGCGACCGCCGAGAGAATGGCGAACGACACAGATGATTCCAGGATGAGGTAACCCTGCCCATCGGAGCTGCCCTCACCAACTTCGATGAAGCCGCGCGCACGATAGAAAGCGAGCGCCTCGGCGTTCGCAGACACGCATTTGAGCCGGTAGCGAGCCACCTCCCAGCCCGGCAACGCGGACAGCAGCGCCCGACCGATGCCCCGCCCTGTCTCTCGCGGGTCGACATGCAGGTGGTGGATGAAATTGCCTGGCTCCCAAACCGAGACAAATCCGACGGGTCGGCCTTCATCGAGGGCAAACAGTTGCCACTCGTTTTCCGTCTTGCGGATTGAACGCTTGTTTGTCCGCGACGAAGCGCAAGCGCACGGCTCTCTTTGTATCCTCCGGATCCGTCTGAAGGGTCCCATCGATCTCACCCGGCTGCGAAGGAGATTTGACGAGGAGTTCGTTCACGCGACCCGGAACAAGGTCGACCGGCCCCGCATAACCTGGCACGTCAAAGCTGTAGATGGCGTCCGATGACGTAAAGAGCAGACGCACAACTTCGCCCGCCGGAAGAGTGATCACGTTTTCCGCAGAGCATTCGACCGAATGATCGTCAGAAGCGCCTTCGCCAGAGAAACGGTATTCGACGGAAAGAGCGCCGTCGCTGGCCCTCAAGAATACGGTGAGATGCTCCTCGGTCGGCGGGGCCGAAAGAAGCTCGCCGGCAGCATTGCAGTTTTCCTGCGCCAAGGCGGGCAGTCCGGCGCAGAGCTCCTGCGGCGTCATCGTCTCCTGGGCAAACGACGAACAGACGGGCTCCGCAAGCATCATCAGGGCGAGGACAGAAAAAAGCCTGCGATTGGCGATCATTCGTCATACTCCATCGAGAGCCACCACCTCGTTTCGAGCTCCCACGATAACGCGTCCGCGGCCAATCGGGCCCACGATCTCCAACCATCCACCACCGATCGCCCGCAGACACGACGACGCGGCACCATCGCAGACGTGACGCCGTTCGGGTCCCCGCCGGGCCGCTATTATCCAGCCGATCTGAAAAGGCCGATTGGCTTGCGATCTATTCCGCAAGCGGGATGCAGGGCTGTGTCAGCCAGTAAGTCTCCGTTTCGTCGGAACACCAAAATCCCTCAAATAGCCCGGCGATTTCGAGCTCTTGGAACGTCTCGGCTTTCCCTAGGATCAGAGTGTAAAAGCTATCCCAGTGGACCCATGCGAGAAGCGATCGATCGGGAGCGATAAGGCGCTTCACGCCATATTGTGGAAGTTCGGCCATGGCATCCCACAAATCACCTTGTTCCAACAGACCAGCGTCAACCAGGCGCTCGTCCTCACCGAACTCATCTCCCACGATCACCCGGTCGTGACCGGTTCGTCTGAATAGGCTGGCGAGGCTGGCTTGCATCAGCGGCTCGAAACGCCCTTCGTTCGGCGGAAATATGCGATGCAGAGAGCAGTAAGACGCCAGCCGGTCGGACTTGGCTGCGTCCGCGAGATCATCTCTGAGACCGTCGATGCTCGTACGAAGGGCCTGATCCAGTTCGCAGTGGTCGGCAAAACCAGCCTGCCGGCAGATCGTTTGCCAGCCGATCTGAAGCCCATTCCGCTTTGCCGCGCGATCGACCTCTTCGGGATCGACGTCCTTGCCGACACGTCGTTTGGCCTCCTCGTCGTCGCCCCACTCCAACAGACCGAGCCCGTTAGGCAGAGCTGCCCGCGAGAGGATGAGCGTACCGTATTCGCAGATCGTCGGGTCCAGCCCATCTACAGTGAAAAATGGATGGAGGGCGACAAAGCCATGCGTGTATGCGCCACCAAACCAAGGCAGGATTGGCGTGTCATCCGGCGGCCCAAATCTATATCGATCGACTGCATCCACGCCTCATTTTAAGCACGAACCGTTGCGAGGCCAGCCTCCGCGCTTCAGGCGACAAGAGCGCGCCACCAATGACGATTGCGCGCGCTCCGAAAGAAATGTTGGAAATCCGCCGCCCGTGAATCGCGGCAGCAATGCCCCATCTCGGTCGTTGCGACAGTCAAATCTGCTGCTTGAAAACGGACAACCGTTAGGAAAGAAGTGCCAGGAGAGGCATTATGGACCTCTCCGGGCGGATGGAACCAGTCTTTCGCGAGACCGCAGATCGACGGCTGATACCTTGCGGATGTTCAGTCGAACTCATCCAAGGCCATTGAAGTATCACAACCTCAATCGCGTCCGATCGGATTATCCCATGCTCGCCGGTTAGGGCTGCCAATCCGGCTTATCTAGCCAGACGGAGAGCGGGATCGCCTGTTTCGCGTTGCCCGAAACCTTTTCGCGCATGGATCGGACCGCAGCTTTACGGTCATCGATGAGGTTTGGAGTGTCGTCGGAGAAGTTCCGGCCCAGGATCTCGACGCGCACGAGGTAACGCGTCGGCGTGTTCTCCGGCAAGGGTTGGCCTACGGCCATCGGCGGAATCGAATACCCCGCAGGGCCATCGCCGTAGTTGCGCACGACCACCGATGCGTAGGTGCCTGTATCGCCGCAGACGGTGAATCTTGCGAGCGTGTGGCGGTGGCCCATGACGTTCGCGATACGGGCCGCATCGAAGTCCGGACGATGGTACGTCCGCTCCCAGCTGGCGGCCATCATCTTCTCCATGATCTCCTCGGCCATCGCGCGCGCCTCCTCGAAAGAGAGTGGCTCCATCGGCAGGGTCGCGGAAACGCCGGAGATCCACAGCCCGACGTAATCGACAGCCACCATGCGTCCCGCAGGCAAGATCACGGGCGGGCATTCGCCATCTTCGTAACGCAGGACATATCCGTCCGGCCCCTCAGTCGCCGCGGCGGGGGCCTCGAAGAAAAATGTGCCGATGTCCTCCCGTCCGCCGTCATGCCCCATATAAGGTGGCTCCCCGATGTGCTGGTGAAACGAAACGACGTCCCCGAGCAGAGTAACCGGCAAGGACTTCGCAGGGGCCAATGTCGCGGCAGTTTCCTCCGTCCAAGTCCAGAGAGTGGCGGCAAGTCCGGCCGCCGTGATGCAGATCGTGGCCATCACGGTCCGCCAATGCGTCATGTGAGCCAGTCCTTCCGTGCCCGATGTCCTCAATATGATAAATTTGGTCGATCAGGTCGCCATAGCAGACGATCCGATCCTATGGCCTCCGTGGCAAAAAACGAAAGTGAACGCCGCACTTCCGTTCTGGGCTGAGACCGGATCGACAGCTTTGTAGCAGCATCCAACGGGAAGCTGCCGTTCCGCAATCGAGAAATCGGAGCGGCGGGTTCGATCGCGGGGTTGGGTGGATAATTTCCATTCTGCCTCCGAGACGAGTTCCCCAAGAGCTACCGCTACCGTGCCCCCCTCTATTGCGAGCCCTGCCCCTGCTGATCGTGCGGCCCCGCGGGATTGATGCCGCGATAGAGAACTCCGCCTTCTTCCGTCAGGGTCGCGCGACGCAGTCCAGAGAAGAACGCCTCGAAATTCGGCCACACTGTTTCGAACGTCATCTCGCTCCTCGGTGCCGAGTGTCCGTCATAGAACAGGACGACCCTCGGCTCGCGTCGCCCATCGCTATAATCGAGGCAAAGATACTCGTCCCAACCCTGCTGTGCGATGCGAACGAGCCGCTCCGCTCCCGGAAGATACGTCTCCCAGGAGCCGTCTGGATCGTGGTCGAACGTCGCCTGCAACTCGGTCATCGTATCGAGGTCACCGACGGGTCGAAGACCATCGTCGGGCAGGCTGGTGCGCCAGTGCCGCTCAAAATCATCGCCTGCGTCGAGGGGTGCGTCGGGCGTTATGGCGGAAAATACGAAGTCGGTGCTGCCGCCATTCTGGCGCAGGTAGAGTTCCCTCAGAAGGCTGGGCAGGGTGATGTCGAGACGTTCCTCGATTGCGGCGATCAAAGCGACATTCGCCACAGGAGGATCCGACCAGTGAGGCTCGCCTCGAAAGAACGTGTCCGTGGTCGGCCCTTGCTCCTCCAGCACCTCGTTGAAACCGCCTGAGCCCATAATGCACCCGCTCTCGCCAGACCTTTCCGTAGCAACTGACGCGGAGTCCGCATACGGCAAGCGGTAGAGAGTCTGGGAAGGGCGGAGATGGGTCGTGAGCGGGGATAGGAGGTTGGACTGGAAACGGCATCTATCCAGTGCACCCACTCCAGACCGGACAGTCAGCAATCGTCCCGTCGTGACGGCGCTACATAGGGCTCGGACGGATGGAAACCGGCAGCAGGCCACAGCTCCCGCCCTATTCCTCTTTCGAACAATATCTCATTGTGGACGGCAAGGCTGACCACACGCGCAGCGCGGTGGGGTTTCCGTCTCGAACTGCGGCAGCTACGCATTGAGCTGTTCTACCGGCCCTCCACAGCGGCCTTGCTTGCGCCCCTTCCACGACACTACGAGAGCGCGAGGTTAGTTAGGCTGGCCCGCTTACCTGGCCCCGCTTACCTGGCCCCGCTTACCTGGCAGGACGGAACGTATTCGACCGGCAGCATCGCAAAAATGAACGATACAAGTTACTCGAATAAAGGCCCGCTCCATTACATTTGGCCATTGGGAATGACCGTGGCAGGCACAGCTGGAGTTCTCTTTGGATTTTGGGGGTTAATGCGCTACTGCGGAGTAACATTCATCTCCGATAGCCCCTATTGCTCTGAAGAGGGGGAATTCCTCTTTGTGGCCCTGATTCTCATGGGCATCGTGATCGCCCCGACGGCACTGATCGTCCTGATCTGGCGGCTCCTTCGCTCCCTCCGCTGACTTTGTCGCAGCGACCGCTCAGGCGAGCAGTTCTGACATCGTTCCGCGTCTCGCATCCTACGGAAAGACGATCCTGAACTCGCGACTCGTCTGCCCCCGGCAAAACGCGCACTCCGCGTCTTGACGCGCATCTCCCCGCCCCACGAACCGCAGCTCGTTCCTCGCAGTCCGGCGCCGAAGGTCAGGCCGGCGACCCTGCCGGGCCGGCAACCTGCTCCTGGCATCGTCTTTTGCGAAGGGTTTCATGCACGATGTCACGATCCGCGCCTTCGCCCCGGCGTCGGACACCGAAAACCTCTGAAAGATCTCACGCGACCGCAGAGTCTACTGCGGCTTGATTTGTCGGGGTCGGAGCAGCTCAATCACAGCCCGTCGATCCACGCCGTCAGCGCGGCGTTCACGTCTTCGGGACGGTCCTGCATGATCCAGTGCCCGGCATGCTCCCACGCTTCGACCTTTGACGCTGGATGAGAGAACCAGGGCCGCATCCGCTCGGCTTGCGCGTCGTCGCGGCACAAATGATAGACCGGCACGCGAAGCTTGCGACAGAAGACTTCGCTCTGCGCGCCGACGCCGACCTGATTGGCCCCTAGAAACAGTGGGCCGAACGTCTCACGCACCACATGGGCGGGCATGCCCTGGACCCGCCGCGCGTGCCAGCGCTTCATCGCCGGAGCCGTGGCAGGATCGTAGAACTGTTCGAAGAGCGCAGGCGCGACCGATCCAGGATCACCAGTGCCGAGAGCGGCGCTGACCTTCTGGAATACTGGAGTGAGGTTTTCGGCGAACCCCAAAGAGCCATCTACCGACACGACGGCATCCACGATGTCGGGGCGCTTGGCTGCAAGCCGGGCGGCAAGCTGCCCGCCCATCGAATGCCCGACCAGCACGAACCGCTCTGTCGGATATCCGGTGTCGATGAACGCCTCCAGGTCCGAGACGTAGTCGGCAGGGTCGTAGGCGCCTGACGGCACGACCTCCGACCAGCCGTGCCCACGCAAATCGACGGCCACGGTGCGATAGCGACTTTCCAGAACGGGAAGCTGCCAGCACCAATCGTTCGAGTCCGCCGTCCATCCGTGGAGCAGGAGGAGATTTCGGCCCTTGCCGCTTTCCGTCGAGAAAAGGCGGGCGGTTGTTCGCGCCGCTGCCGCCGCGCGGGCCGGCGCCATTGCCATGACGCCCGCAGCACCTGCAAAACCAAGCAGACTTCGCCTCGACAAACTCGGTTGATCCATTTCCATCTGGTCCTGATGCCGTTGTCGCGCCACTTCTCATAGAAGCTGACATCAAGATGCACATCGGATATCTAGGATCAATTACGCACCTGAAAGTGCGTAGATGGATGTGAGGATATCTAGTGGCTGATGGACACGATCCGGTTTTCTTTGCCGATTGCGCGGCGCGATCCTTCTTCGATCAGGTGGCGAACAAGTGGGCGGTGATGATCCTGACGATCCTCAGTGAGCGGCCGTCGCGCTTCAACGAGATGAAGCGCCGTATGGAGGGGGTCACCCACAAGGCACTGACTCAGGCGCTGCGCCGGCTGGAGCGCAATGGCCTGCTCTCACGCCGGGTCCTAGCAACCTCGCCTGTCGCCGTAGAATACTCCATCACCCCCCTCGGGCAGACGCTGCAAGTTCCCTTCCGGGCAGTCTATGACTGGTCAATCGAAAATCTCGATAAAATAGAAGAAGCCAAACGGCGCTATGATGCCATGCAGGCTGACCACGGCTCGGCGGACGCTTAAAGCCCTCGTCCCGCCTCGCGAATGTCCGCTGTTATGAAGCATAACAATCGCCGGAACGGCGCCCCTCGGCAAAATCGCGCCCGGCGATCTCGACATGCACACCACCGCCCCCAGTCTGACCTCCACCGCATCTAAGCGACCGGCGTTTGGCCCGAGAGAATCTGCCGGAAGACGGGCATGTCGATATTGCCCCCGGTCAGGATGAGGGCGACGCGTTTGCCGCGAAAACGTTCGCGCGCGCCCATCAGCGCGGCCAGAGGCGCAGCACCCGCCCCTTCCGCCATGTTGTGCGTGTCGGTGTAGAGAATGCGGATTGCCTCGGCGATTTCGTCCTCGCCGACCTGCAAGGTGGCGTCGGACATTCGGCGTGCCAAGACGGCCGGCCCGGCTGTGCGGACAGTAGGCCGACAAGTCTGGATGCTGGCATCTCACAAGGTTTGAACGCCAATACCCCGCCGTCGCGCGTCCCGCCTAAGACACCGGGCGAAGCCCGTAACGGTCGGCGGATCGGAGAGCGCAGCAAAAAGCCAGGATCTGGCCAAGCGATTGCAGAGCGGCCGCTCCATCCTCACCCTCGCCCCTGCAAAGTAGCCACCGCCCACGGACCGCTTTCGCGACCATTCCACGGCGCCGAGAACCCGTCCGGGGCCATTCTCGCAACACCACCCTCTCGGGCAAGCCGAAAGCCGGGCCTCGCCCGCAGGTCACGCCCTACTTGCCAGCGACCGCCGTGAGAATGGCGAGCGACATGAACGAAAAGAAACAACCGCCCATGGAAAGAAACATGATATTTCTTTCCCGACGAAACTCCTTCTTCGTAAACAGATATCCGAGCCGCTCCGAACTCTGAGCCGCGCGCCGCCCCATAGTCGAAGGCTTCATATCGATCAAACTAAGTTTTCCGATAACTATAAAAGTATTAATAAACCCGGCAAAAAAGCTGATAGTGAAAAGCGCCATCAAAGCGCTCCTGACAAATTCAATATCAATCAGATCCATCTGCTCTCCCCTCACCGGGATCGACATCTGAGGCTCATCCTGCGCCCCGCCCAAGAGACTGATCGCCCGGCGCGGCTCTGTCAAAACCAACAGCCGCTCCGATCACCAGCGAGGCCGAACGCGTGCTGCGAGAAGGCCATAGGCGGTTTGTCTGTTAGGAAATCGAGAAACCGTGTTTCCACCGACCAACCAGCGTTGTATGGGTACCCTACGTGAACAAAAAGCGAATCACGTGAGAGGCCGTCAAACGCGGGATCGGGAAGTTTGCAAGTCGCAGGACTCTTTGCTGGCATCGGCGGTCTGGAGATCGGTCTCGCAGCAACTGGTCACCATCCAGTGCTTCTCAGCGAGATATCCGAACCGGCGCGAGCCGTCCTGGCTGCCAAGTTTCCTGATATCGAGTGTGCCGGCGATGTGCGCGCGATCCAAAATCTCCCCAGCAGCGTAGATTTGATCACTGCGGGATTCCCTTGTCAGGACCTCAGTCAGGCAGGCACAACAAAGGGTATCACGGGTGAGCGTTCCGGCCTTGTCGGACAGATCTTCCGTCTATTGGATGACCATCCAACGCCGTGGGTCGTCCTGGAGAACGTTTCATTTATGCTACAGCTCGACGCCGGGCGCGGCATGCGCACTATCGTTGAGGCGTTTGAGGAGAGGGGCTACAGGTGGGCCTATCGCGTGGTGAATACGCTAGCTTTTCTGCCGCAGCGACGCGAACGGGTAATTTTCATCGCAACCACCAGCGATATCGATCCGGCCAGTGTAGTGCTGGCAGATGAAGCCGAAGCCCCGACGCCAGAAACGCGTCTCGAGACCCACGCGCATGGTTTCTATTGGACCGAAGGTGTGCGCGGTCTGGGATGGGCACCAGATGCCATCCCCACGCTGAAGAATGGATCCACGATCGGGATACCTTCGCCCCCGGCGATTCTGCTGCCCAACGGCGACGTCGTTACCCCGGACATTCGTGATGCCGAACGGCTTCAAGGGTTCTCCAGAGACTGGACGCTTGAAGCCGAGAAAGTCGCTCGGCCATCGAGCCGCTGGTCACTGGTAGGCAACGCCGTATCCGTGCCTGTCGCGGAATGGATCGGACAGAGACTGTCAATGCCAGGTGGATACGACTGTGCCAGAGACCGCGCGTTGCCGGCGAATGGCCGCTGGCCGCGTGCCGCTCGCTACGATGGAACAAACCGCCTCGCAGTAGAGATAAGTGGCTTCCCCGACTATCGGCCGCGCGCGCCGTTGGCCGAGTTCCTGCAACATCCGGGAAAGCCGCTATCGGTAAGAGCGAGTCAGGGTTTCCTGTCCCGCACCGAGCGCAGCAGCTTGCGGTTTGTGCCCGGGTTTCGAGACCGGGTGCGCCAGCACCTTCACCGTATGATGGTTTCTGCCAACAACATCGCTGCGGAATGAGCTGATGGGACAACCGGTCCCCACGACGGCGGAACGCAGCGCCCTTATGGGCCGGGTGCGCCAGAAGGAGACCTCACCGGAGCTGAGGATCGCATCACTGCTCCGAGAATTGGGCGTCGGATACCGCAAGAATGTACGCGCGCTGCCCGGCTCCCCCGACTTCGCCAACCGGAAACGGCGCTGGGCAATCTTCGTCAACGGCTGCTACTGGCATCACCACACAAACTGTCGAAAAGCCACAGTACCCAAAGCGAACCGAGACTTCTGGTGGGCGAAGTTTCAACGAAACCGTCAGCGCGATGCGCATGCTATTCGTGAGCTTAGACGGGCAGGCTACCGCGTCGCCGTTATCTGGGAGTGTCAGGGCGAAGAGGCCCGCAAGCGCGTCCTAAAGCTGACTGAACCGAGTCGCATAGATGTGGGTCAGACGGTCGATAAGTGAGTTGTAGTGGTCGACGTCGCCTGGCTGCGGTGCCGGCGGATCGGTAACCAGAGAAACCGGAGAGCCGTCATTACGGCATTCTACGACTGCGATTGCCAGCGCGTCATAACCCACGTCGCCGAGACGCGACCGACGAGGAAGCTCACGCACCTTCTCGATCGCGGTGGTCGTCGCATGGGGCTGGCGGTGCCGGTTCCATACGGGCCCTACCCGCTGGATATCTTGATTGCGGCCGGGACTGAGAAACTCGTCGGCAAAGTTGACCATCACGAAGCCAGCTGCGATCGCCTGATCAGTCGCGCCGTGAACAGTAGCGTGCGAAGAATTCAGTTCGTCGTAAAGCCTCGGCCGAGCCTTCGAATGCTCGGTCATGCAGGCCTTCGCTTCAAGCGCCATGAGAACCGCACCCACTGGCGCCATTGTAAGCGCCGGAAGGCCTCGCAGAATCTGCTGTTCGGTGGCGGTCAGCTGTACATCGTACCGTAGAGCGAGAGCCGAAAGGGTCATTTCCTCAGAGACGACGGAGCCGGTTGCCGCCGTGCAGAGTACAAGATCGAGATCCTTCTTCCGATTGTTGGTGAAGTCACGCATTTCGTGATTGATGCCGAAATGTACGAGACCCGATTCGACGTGCTCCCTCAGAAGCGTGCTACGCTGCATGAGGTCGAAAATTATCGCCCAGCAAGCCACCTTCGAGTGATGATCGCTTCGAGAGTTGTACTGCCAGTGATTGCCTCGTTTATCCGGCCGAGTAACTGCGCTCAGCGTACGTGCGAGAATTTCCAATCCAGCCATCTACAACCCGCGACCTAATAACCGTGCATAGGTAGCGGTGCCGATGATCTGTGTCGACTCCGTGCGATTATAAGTGAACAGAAGACCTCCGCCGGCCGGGGCAAACGAGGCACAGAGCAGGTGGACGGTAGTGTCGATGCCGCCCAGGCCCATCCTGCGCCCCCTTTAGAGAAACTGCATTCCATCCCCTCGGCAAAATCGCGCCCTGCGATCTCGACCCGCACGCCGCACCCTCCCGGCTTGACCTCCACCGCATCTAAGCTACCGGCGTTTGGCCCGAAAGAATCTGCCGGAAGACGGGCATGTCGATATTGCCGCCGGTCAGGATGAGGGCGACGCGTTTGCCGCGGAAGCGTTCGCTCTCGCCCATCAGCGCAGCCAGAGGCGCGGCGCCCGCCCCTTCTGCCATGTTGTGCGTGTGGGTGTAGAGAATGCGGATTGCCTCGGCGATTTCGTCCTCGCCGACCTGCAAGATGCCCGCCGCGCCGTTCAGAATGATCTCCAGCGCCTCCGGCTGAGGCTCGCGGCAGGCCACGCCGTCGGCAAATGTGCGCGCGGTCGAGGTCGGCCGGGGGCGGCCGGCCTCGAAGGATTGCGCAAAGGCCGGCGCGTTTCGGGCGACCACGCCCCAGATCTCCGTCTTCAGCCCCAACAGATCGCGCAGCGTGATCAGGCTGCAGATCCCCGATCCCATGCCGACCGGAACGAGGACGGCATCGATATCGGCGTGGTCGGTGAACAATTCGTGGGCGTAGGTCGCAACGCCCGCAACGATATCGGGGTGGAAGGAGGGGACGAACGTAAAGCCGTGCGAGGCCTGATAGCCCGCCGCAATCTCCCGGCTTTCGTCGAAATCCTTGCCCGCGACGATGACTTCGCCGCCGAAAGCCGCCATCGCCGCGTTCTTTTCGCGCGAATTGCCTTCCGGAACGATGATTTTCGCCGGAATGCCGGCTCGGGCGGCGCCGATGGCGATGGATTGGCCATGGTTGCCGCGCGTCGCCGTCACCAGGCCGGGCGGCAGGGCGCCGGCGCGGCGCATTTTTTCGACATAAAACAGCCCACCCCGCGCTTTGAACGAGCCGGTGGGCGTGTGGTTTTCATGCTTGACGATGACCTCCGCCCCGGTTCGGCTCGCGAGAAGAGGCCAGGCATAGGCCGGTGTCGGCTTGACGGTCGTGCCGACGACGGCAACGGCGGCGTCCAGGTCGTTCAGGGTGAAGAGCATTGCAAAATCCTTGCGTGGCAATGGCTCTCGGATCATGCCCCCCGCGTGCCCCGGCGGGCTTTCATGAATCCGATGCGAAATCGCCTGCGTCCATGAACTGCGGGTGAGGATGCCTCCGCAAAATGCTACGCTGCGGCATGACGACGACGCACAGCATGGGCGCTTACCCCACCGAGCCGGTCAGGACGTACGAGGACGCGACATGGCGCGTGGAGCTCCTCCCCCGGCAGGCCTACGAAACGCGCTACACGCCCGAACGACCTGTGATCGGCTTTGCGTTTGATCGCCAGAATGGCGTGCATGCCTTTGCGGGCGACAGGACCCGTGATTTTGCGGCGCGTGCGAACGGCTTCGCCTATCTGCCCGCCGGCTGCGAAATCTACTCGCGCTCTGAAGGCGGCGGCGAATACCTCAGAATTCTGCGCAAGAACGGCCAATATGCGAGGCCGCGCGAGCGGCACTTCAGCGATACGGCCCATCGGGCGGCGACCAATTCAGCCCACCGTTTGCGCCGGGAAATCCTGCTTCAAAACACCCGCGATCCCCTCGCGATCGAAGCGCTGGCCCTCGACCTCGAGCGTGCGGCAACGGCGATCATCGATGGGGCGGAACCTCGCGATTTGGCGGCGCAATGGATGACGCAGAGACGCATGAACCGTGTCGAGGCGATCATCGAAGCCCGCTTTGCCCAGGCTTTGACTGTCGCCGAATTGGCCGAGGCCCTTAATCTATCTGCCGATTTTTTCACCCGCGCCTTTCGCGCGGCTTTCGGCCGGACCCCGCGCGACGCCATCATCGACCGCCGCATTCGCCATGCACGCGATCTGCTGTTGAAGAGCGATGCGCCGTTGGCCGCAATCGCCCTGGCGAGCGGATTCTCCTCTCACGCCCATATGACCGCACAGTTCAGCCAACGACTGGGCATGTGCCCAAGCCAATTTCGGCGGGCATGATGTCGATGGCTGCAGGCTCTGCGGCCCCACAGCAAAACGCGCATCCCGCGTCTTGACGCGCATCTCCCAGCCCGACTAACCGCAGCTCGTTCATCGCGGTCCGGCGCCGGAGTTAAGACCGGCGACCTGCTCCGGGCATCGTCTTTTGCGAGGGGTTCATGCACGATGTCACGATCCGCGCCTTCGACCCGGCGACGGACACCGAAAGACTTTCAAAAATCTGGCTCGACGCCTCGCTCCTGGCGCATCCCTTCATCGGCCGCGACCGGCTCCTGGAACAGCGGCGTCTCATCGAAGAGAGATATCTTCCCGCGGCCGAGACATGGGTCGCATGTCGAAGCGGCGAGCCCGCGGGCTTCATCAGCCTGATGGAGAATTTCATCGGCGGCCTGTTCGTCGCCCCCGCGCATCAGAAAAAAGGCATCGGCCGCCGCCTGATCGCCCATGCCTTCACGCGCCGCGACGAACTCACCCTCGAAGTCTACACGGAAAACGCGGGCGCCCTGCGCTTCTATCTGGCGCAAGGCTTTGAGGAAATCTCGCGCCGCCCCCGAGACGATGAGGGCTTTCCGTTCGAAAACGCCCGCCTGCGCAGGCCGGCGCGCTGAGGCACCCGCTTACGCCACCGCCTGCATCTCCCCCGTTTCTCCCGCCTCTCCCCCGTCCATCTCTGCCCCCTCCATTTTTCCCAGGGCCGCCCTGTCCTTCGCCAGGCGTTCGAACGGCGCCGTGCCGCAGGCGAGAAGGCGTGCGAGTTCGCTCGCCGGCCGCGGTTCGCTGAAGAGATAGCCCTGCACCTCGGTGCAGCCCTCGCGCGACAGGCGTTCCAGCTGTTCGGGCGTCTCCACCCCCTCCGCCGTCGTCAGCATCTGCAGGCTCCGCCCGAGCCCGGTGACGGCGCGGATGATCGCCATCGCCTCCGGCCGGTCGGAGAGTTCGCGCACGAAGGACTGGTCGATCTTGAGCTTGTCGAAGGGGAATTTCTGCAAGTAACTCAGCGAGGAATAGCCGGTGCCGAAATCGTCCATGGAAATTCGGATGCCGAGATCCTTGAGCTCCTGCAGCACCGCCACATTCCCCGCGCTGCCGTGCAGCAGCACCGATTCCGTAATCTCCAGCTCAAGCCGCGCCGGATCGAGCCCGGATTCCTGAAGCGCCTCGACGACGGTCTCCACGAGCCTTTTGCTCTTGAACTGCACCGGCGACAGATTGACGGCGATCTTGATCATCTCCGGCCAGCCCGCCGCCTCCGCGCAGGCCTGCCGCAACACCCATTCGCCGATCGGCACGATGAGGCCGATCTCTTCGGCGACCGGAATGAAGGCATCGGGCGGGATCATGCCGCGTTCGGCATGCCGGGCTCGAAGAAGCGAAACGTGCTGCGCCCGTCGGCCTTGGCGCGGTAGAGCGCCATATCGGCGTTCTTCAACAGCGTATCCGCCTGGCATCCGTCCAAGGGCGAGAACGCAATGCCGATGCTGGTGCCGACGGCGACCTGATGGCCGTCGATATCGAAAGGCTTTTCGATCGCCTCGATGAACCGGCCGGCGAGCCCGCTCGCATCCGAGGGATCGTCGAGATCGGCCTGGATGATGGCGAATTCGTCGCCGCCGAGCCGCGCCACGAAATCCGTCTCGCGCAGCGTGCGGTTGAAGCGCTCCGCCACCGCCTGCAACAGCTTGTCGCCGATCGGATGGCCGAGCGTGTCGTTGACGCCTTTGAAATGGTCGAGGTCGAGGCAGAGGACGGCGAGCGCCCCCTCGCTCCGCCGGGCGCGCAGAAGATCGGCTTCGAGCCGCGTGCGGAAGAGAAGCCGGTTCGGCAGATCGGTCAGCGCGTCGTGATGGGCCATATGCTCCACCCGCGCCTCCGCCTTGCGCCGTTCGGTGACGTCGATCACCGACAGGAGAATGACCGGCCGCCGCTCCACAAAAAGCTCGCGCGCATAGGGAAACACCTCGATCCGCCGCCCGTCCGCCGTCACATGGATCCACGATTGCTCCACCGGCCGCGCCGCCTGGCCTGCCCCCGAGCGCGTGTCCGAGAGCGTCTCCAGAAACTCGCGCATGCGCGTGCGGTCGCCGGGGGCGGCGACATCGAGCACATCCATCGTCAGAAAGTCCTCAGGCCCATAGCCGTAATGCGCGCTCGCCGCCCGATTGACGCGGATGATCTGGCGGCTTTCCTTGTCGACGAGCCACATCGGCACGGGATTGTCGTCGAAGAGCGTGCGCAGCGCCTCCTCGCGCGCGCGAATATCGGCGATGTCGCTCACCGTCACCGAGACGAGATCGCCCGTCGGCGCCACGCCGAAGCGCAGATGCCGCGCGCCCGCCTCCCCCTCGAACGCCGCCCCCTCGAACGTCGCCCCCTCAAACGTCGCCCCTTCAAACGTCGCTTCAAAATGCGTCCGCCCCCCATCGCAGACGCAGGCGAGCAGGGCCGAAACGAGATCCTGCCCCGGAAACAGCCCCGCAAGATCGGACATTCTTTGCCAGGAGAGCGCCCCCGCCTCCCGGTCGAGGAGCCTTGCTGCCGCCTGGTTCAAGGCGATGATCTCGAAATCGACCGCCGCCCCCGCCCGGTCGCGGATCGCCTGCAGCGCCAGCATCCCCTCCATCGTGGCGACGAACATCGTCTCCAGAAGATCCTGCCGCGCCGCGTGCTCGTCGAGAAGCAGGATGAAGCTCACCGGCCCCCACCTGTTCGAGAGCGGCAGCGCCCAGAGATCGTAGGTGGCGATCGCCCCGTTGACGATCATATGCGTCTCGACGCGCTCCGGCCGACAGCTTTCCTCGGCGCGCGCGATGACCTCGCAAACGGCGCGGGCGCGGTCGCGGCGAAGCCCGGAGACCACCGCCGCACCATTCTCCCCGCCATCGGCATCGCCAGCAGTGTCGGCCCAGGCGGCAAAGGCGGGGCCGATGCGCAGAAGCCGCAAATCCTCCGCCTCGCCGGCATCGCGAAACGCCAGCGCCTTCATCTCGATGAGCCGCCCAAGATGCCCGAGCGCCACGCTCTCATAAGACGGCAGCGTCTCGCCCGGCCGAATTTCCGAAGCCCAACGCCGCAAAAAATGCTGCACCGGATTGTCGAGACGCAAACCCGCCTTCGCCGCCCCAGTCTCTCTCTCGTGCCCGGTCATCTCACCGCTTCGATCATCTTGACGTCAGTATCGATATCACTTGCCCCCCCCGAAACCCCCAAGGATATCGTCAGACGTAACGGCGAGTTCTAACCAAACCGTAAGAGTTTACTGCAATAAAACTGTCACAATACACGCAACGCTGGCATCTTTCGGAGATCCCATCCGAAGAGGCGAGCCAGTTTGCGAATTTTCTCAAGAAACCGCCCAAACCCCTGCCATTGCGAGGCGGCCGAAGGGTGGCGGCACGATAAGCCTGGGAATTACCGCCTGGCCGGCCTTAGACGGCGAGCGACGATAGTGGCATCGTTCACAGACAAGCCTAGCGTATCGCGTCACTGAGTCTTATGACTAATCAATACTCCCCGGCCCCGGGTGATGAGCAACAAGTGATCGCAACCAGCCGGCGATGAGCGCAAAGAGAGGTGTTGCGGGAATGAGCAGGTACCGACGTGTCCAATGGGGTAGAATCTAGCAATAGCCTTCTGCCATCATCACCTCTCGGCCAGGACAGGAAAGCGACCATTCCGATCACGACGCGGCTCGCGATCGAAATTCCGAAGCCAAAGGATTGGCAGGCATTCCAGCGTAACTGCGTGTTGCTGTTCCGCACCGAGCTGAATGACCCTCACGCGCAGGAATATGGCCGCGGCGGGCAGAAGCAGGGTGGCATTGACATACTTGCCCGGCGCCACGGGCGGGACGATCACTTCGTTGGGGTACAGTGCCGGCTCATCACCAAGCCGATGAAGGAGAAGAAGATACTCTCCGATGCCCGCGAGGCGCTTAAGCTCAAGGCGGGCTTGAAGGAACTCATCTTCGCGACCACGGCACCGGACGACACGACCGCTTCCGACGCCGCTATCGCCGTCACCCGGACACTGAGGGCCGAAGGACACGACCTGACAGTCGTGGTTTACGGATGGGGTCAGCTGCAGACGATCATCGCGCTCCACGAGGTGGCGCATAACGCCTTCCATCCCTCTGCGGTCGCTAGCTCGACACCCCAGAGCATAACCGCGCCAGCAGGCACGCCCGAATTTGCGGCGTTCGTTGCGGCGCAAGTCGTGGAGCAAATGCGCGGCGCGACCCTGACCGTCGCGCCCCGTGAGGGTACTGCCAGCGCTGATGAAGATCCGGCGCTCCACGCCCGTATCGACACTTTCCGCGATCTTTTCAAGGATGAAGGCGAACCGCTGCTAGCCGAGAAGGGGCTGCGAGCAATCCTAGCAAAGGAAGACCTTTCGGCGGAGCCATGGGCGCGATACCGCGTCGAGACGAACCTCGGCTCGATTGCAATCGATCTTGGACGCGAGGCGGAAGCGGCCACCCACTTCGAGGCCGCGCACGCAGTCCGCCCAGGAGATCCCAACGCGCTGGCGAATCTGGCCTTGGCCCGGACCATACAGGGGCGGTTCGATGAGGCTATGACCGCGGCGAAAACCGCCCTCAATGGCGCCCCACGGGCGGATCACGCGGTAGGTTACCTGCTCCAAGCGGCCGCACGGTCGGACTGGCTGGGAGATCCCGAGACGCTTATCCCACCTGACCTGGTGGGCTCGGCGCAGGCGGACATCGGCATAGCGGAATTCCTGCGCCGCCGAGACGTACCAGGCTGGGCCGAACGAAGCCTCGAGATGGCGCGCCGCCATGCCGACGTACCGGAGTTCAAGCGTGTTCGCGCCATCGCCGTTCTGTCGCTGGCGGTCGAGTGCGGGGCGATCATCCCGGGCGGCCACGGTCCGGTGACCAACGTCGAGCTGAGCGCAGCAGCCGACGACATGAAGGCCCTAGCCGAACACTGCCTCGACATCGGGTTCGCCGATACGCACGACCTGATGGTCCATCTGAACAATGCCGCGGTCCTGCTCCGGCTCTGCGAGCGCCACGGCGAGGCCGAAGCACTCCTCGTGCGCGGGATGCCGAAGGTCGGCGATCAACCGCAACTGCGGCGACTGTTGGCCTTGATCCGCTCGGTTCGGGATCGGTACGAAGAAGCCATCGCCGGGCTCGATGGGGACACCGATCCGGAAAACCAGATCCTTCGTGCTGAGTTAAAAATCTCCGCTGGCCAGGCAGTCAGCGCCATGGCGGACGCGCGTGCAATCGAAACTGATGATCTGCCGGAGCGGCTACAACGGCTTCGGTGGCGGATCGTCGGCGAGTGCGCCCTGCGCATCAACGATCAGGCAAGCCTTGACGCGGCAGTTGCTGGCTTGCGCTCCCTTAACCCGCAGGATATCAGCGCGAGCCTGCTGCAGATTCGGAGCGAGCGGGAGACGGTGGCGGATGAGGACACCGCCCAAGAGCGGCTGCGAGCGCTGGCGGCATCCGTCCCAGCCGATTTCGACACGGTGTCCCGCTACTTCTTGGCCGATGAGCTGCGGAACCAGGATATGCCGGAGGAGGCATCGAGACTTCTCGAAGGGCATGTCGATCTGACACGGCGTAGCCCGTTGACATCTTTGTTCCTCCAGAGCTTGGCTGGGGCCCGTCGCGATGCAGCATTCCGGGCGGCTCTGGCCGAGGCCGCACCGGAGGTACTCAATGACCCGGAGACGCTCTGGACCGTCGCCGCGCACTCCTGGAACTTAGGCGACCTCACCGCCGCAATGACGGCCGTTGACGAATTGCTCGCCCAAGAGCCGGACCAGTCGCAGGCACGTCTGCTTAAGATCGAGATACTCGTTCGCCAGGACCGCTCCGTCGAACTCTTTGCGGAGTTGGAGAAGCCGCTCGAACGCTTGCTGTGGAAGCGACCGAGCGACCAGTTCCGCTTGGCGTCACTGCTCGGCCACTTCGGCTTCACAGAGCGCGCTGCCGACCTCGCGTACCGGCTGTTCCTGCAACATCGTGATCTGTCCCGGGCTTGGATGACGCTGTCAATGCTCGTCCTGGACGAAGGCCGAGGTGAGGAGGACAAGCCGCGGCTGTGGAACGCGTCGGAGGTCTGTTCGAACGCCGCGGTGGATCTCGTGTATGACGACGGCACTAAAGTTTTCTTCGTCGTCGAGCCGGACGCGGCTTTGCGAAAGTTCGACCCGGAGTCTTGGGAGCCTGACCACGCGGTGGCACGGTCCGTGACAGGGCTCAAAGCGGGTGAGCGCTTCACTGGGCCAGATGGACGCGAAGGCGTCGTTTGCCGAGTTCGTCACAAGTACGTCGCCCGGCTCCACTTCGTTATGGAGCATCACGAGACGCGCTTTCCTGAGATCACCGGCTTTAAGAGCGTATCGGTCGACGTCGAGCGGCATGGCGGACTCGACTGCCTGATCGCTGAAGTCAAGGCGCGGCGCGACTGGATCGAGGAGGAGGAAAGCCGATACCTCAACAGCCCGATGCCACTCGGCGTCCTCGCGCACCGGGTCGGGATGGACACGATCGAGGTGGCGAACGGGCTGGCCGGGCACGGCGTGAAGCTCAAGGTTGCGCTTGGCAACCTGGATGAGCGCGAGTCTGCCAGCGGGGCAGTCCGCGAGAACGCCCGCCGCGGTTGCGTGCTCGACCTCCTCGCGTTCTGGACGGCGTGGCGGCTTGATGCGCTCGACGCCGTGCAGTCAACCTGCGGGCGGATCCATCTGCCGCAGAGCGTGTTGGACCGGCTCCGGGGACGTCGAGAGCAGTTCGAGTTCTCGGCGCGCGACGGCCACAGGAGCGCAGGTTACGAGGACGGCAGGCTCGTGCTGCGTGAGGTGCCGGCGGAGGTGGTCGTCGGTCTGCGCGACGAGATCGACCGTGCTATTGCTTGGGCAGAGGCGAACGCGACAGTGTCGCCGGTGGTGGCGAGCGACGATCTGCCGGAGGGCTTGCGGAAGCATCTGCGCCTCGGGAGATCTGACATCTTCGACAGCCTAATCCTCGCCCGACAATCTGGAACATTGCTCGTCACCGACGACCTGCCCACGCGACAGGCCGACCGAATCGTGGGCGGTCACGGCGGCGCTTGGCTGCACGTGGTTTTCGGCATCGCCGTGGACTGGAAGCACGCCGATTTCGACCAGTACGTGCGCTGGTCGGCCGCCTTGGTCGATGCAGGACACAACTACCTTGGCATGTCAGGCGCGGACTTGGCCCACGCGGCGCGTCTCGACGCGGCTAAGGATGATGCGCCCGGCTATCTTTTTCGGACTTTGAGCAAAACGATCGGCGGTCGTGCGGCGGAAACAATCTCGCACGTGCAGGCGGTGGTCGCCTGCCTGGACGACCTCTGGACAGATCATCGCACCGTCAGCTACCGACAGCCGGTGACCGGGCATCTGCTGCGCCAGTTAGTTCGCGAACGGGATGGCGATTACCCAATTATCTTGCAGACCATTCTCGCTTTGTCGCACGGCACGTTCGGCCTGTCGGAATACGTGTGGGGTTGGTTGCGGGGCCACTTTCTGCTGCATGCGACGCTTAGAGAGGGGCGATGATGCGTCACGCGGGCACGCTCCCGAGCTTGGTATTCACCCTGAACCTTTCAATCGAGCACAACATCAGATGTCAAATCAGAAGCTCAACGGTGGCAGGAAGGACGTTGTCGGGGTCGAGCATTTAGAAGCGAACCAAGCGTGTGTCATCTATCTGCTCCAACCGCCTGTATGAACATCAGAAACCGTGAAGCGGACGAAAAGCGTGAGCGTTTTCCTTAGGTTTGCCAGTCTAACAGTCAGCTAAACAGATGTCCGCCAAAGAGCTTCGTATACCCGGAAGCGGTAGGTCCACTTTCGCCCCATCTCCGCCGTCCACTTCACCAGCCTACCCCCTACCCGCAAAACTCCTTCGATTCCTTCGTCCACGCCCCAAACCCCGTCGCCACCATGTTGGTGATGACGGCGCAGACATAGCGCTTCTGCGCCGGGTTGTTGTTGGGCCCGGCATGGTAGCGGGCAACGGCGAGCGTCCAGCTGCCCTCGCGCTTGCGAAGATTGGTCAAAAACCGCGCCGCGTAATCGACGTTCTTCTTCGGATTGAACATTTCGGCCGGGGACTCGAAATGTTCGGAATGGAAATAATGGTTGATCTGCATGCAGCCCATGTCGATCAGCTTGGACCCGGCGGCGCGCGAGCGTTTGAATTCGTCGAGGGCGTCGGCCACGCTCTTGCCGAAGAACGGGCGGCCGTGAATGTTCATGGCATAGGGCTGCAGCGAGCCTTTGCGCCCCGTCTCCGTCAGCCCGACGGCATAAAGAACGCCGAGCGGCACGCCGTATTTCTTCGCCGCGACCGCCATTTCGCGCTCGCAGATATTGCCGCCCGCAGCCTTCCCCGCCGCCTTGCCGGCCGCGCCGGCCCCGTCGCCGAGCGTGGCGGCCGCCCCCGCCGCCCCGCAGGTCGCCGCGATCAGGCTAAACGAACAGGCCGCCGCGAGAGCGGTTTTCCTCAGAAGCCTGGCCATGTCTCTGCTCCTCTGGGGTTTGGGTCTGTTGTCCGCCGCCATTCTGGCCGCCGGTTCCATTCTCGCCGGCCCCGCCCTGTTGCGTGCCGGCCTGCGGCCCGCCATTCGCGGAGCCGTTGCCCATCGCAAACGCGATGCCGGAGCGTGCCGCATTCGACGATGTATCGATCTGCGGCAGCGCGCGTTCAGACTGAATGGTCACGCTGTCGGGCTCCTGCCCGGCCGCCTTCAGGATCTCCGACAGCTTGTGGCTGTCCTCTTCCAGCATGCGGGCGGTCTCCGGCCGGCTCGCCTTCAACGTCACCGAAAGTTCGCCCTGGCGCATGCGGAGTTCCACCTGAACGGTGCCGAGCGATTCCGGGTGCAACTGGATGCGCAACAGCCGCGCCGGGCTGTTGAACGCCTGCTGCGCCGGCGAATTGGCAGATGCCGCGGAATTCGCCGAGCGCCCCGTCTCCGCGGTCTGCGATCCGCCGCCACCGCGGTTTTCTGCGACGATCGCATCCGCGATCCGCTTCAACTCGCCGCCCGGAAGCCCGGCATTGTCCCCGTCGGCCCCGGCCTCGGCCAGGTCCGCGGTCTTAGCGGTCGCAGCGCGAGTCTCGGCCAACTTCGCCGAGAGTGCGGCTTCTCCCCGCTCCTGCGCGCCCGCCCGGCCCTGACCGCGCGCCTCGCGCCCAAGCACCAGCTCCGGCCCCGCCGCTTGCGTGCTAAGCCCTTCCGCAGACACGGTTTTCTGCGACAGCTCGGCGGTCGAAAGCGCCTGTGCGAAGCGCGATCCGGGCGTCAGCACCGGCGCGAAGTTCGTTTCCTGCTGGATCACGTCGACCCGGTGCATGACGTAGGGAGTTGTCCCCGCCTCGCCAGAAAGCTTATATCCTTCAAAGGCTTGCGTGACGGCACGGGCGCCGGGGAAGAGCCCTGAGGCGCCATTCTGCGTCTTTGCCCCACCCGCCTCGTTGGTTTTTCCCGCATCGACGACGTTCGCGAGCGCATCCGCCGCGAAATCGATGGTTTGCGCAGCTTTTTCGCCCGATTTTGCCTCATCTGGGCGCGATTTATCCTGCGGTTTCGTACTCTCCTCGGCGGGCTCGGACGCCTGCAGATCCGACGAAATCTCTTTATCCGTCAGCGTGTTAGCGCCGTCGTCTGCGGTCTCTGCGGTCTTTTCCGCGCCCGCCTCGCCGGCCACCTTCGCCGCCGCGTCCTTTTCGCGTTTCTGCGCCTCGGCCCGGCGCATGGCGATCCGCGGGTCTTCGTCGGAAGTCTTTGTTTTCGTTTGGTTTTCCTGGCCCTCCGCACTGGCGATACGCCGCCTCAGCCGCGCCGCCGCATCCTCGGCGCCGCCGGTCTCGTCGGCCGCTTCACCGCTTGCGCCGTCGCGTCCTTTCGCGCCGGCATTTTTCTCTTTTATGTCAGTGTCTTGGGCTCTCGACGTGACATCTGCAGCGGGCTTTTTCTCCGCCTCCGCAGCGCCATTCTGCATGAGCTTCGCGAAGCCGTCCCCCGCCTCCGCCGCGCCCTTCCCGCCCGCACTCGCCTTGCCATCCGGCCGCGCCGGCCCTGTGAGAAAAGGTAGATCAGCCACGTTCATTGGGCTCCCCCGAGCAGTTCATCGGCCGCCTCAACCGCCTGTTGGGCGCGCGCGATGGTGGGATTTGTCTGTGAAAATTCATCTTTCAATTCAGCAGCTTGCGGCGATGCGGCGGCGCTCGCCGGGTTCGCGTCCGCAGCGCTTTCGTCCGCCGGGCGATCGGCGGCCACATCCGTCAGTGTGACCTGAGGTGCCCTACGAATGCTGTCGGCAATCCCCAAAACCACGTCGAGAAGATCCCGGTCCGCCTCCTCCAAAAGGTTGCGATCGATCTTCTTGAGAGCCGCACTCGCGCCGTCGAACGTCTCCACCCCAACGACAGACACAGCCGCCCGATAGAGATGCGCCTGCTCCTTGGCGGTGTCGCTGAGATCCGTCATCGCCAGGACCCTGTCCGCCGCAAAGCGCGCAATCGGTGCCTTCGCCTGCACGACGGCCGCGCGCGCGATGATCAGATAAAGTTCCTGACGCGCCGCCGGCTCCATGTCGCTCAAGATGTCGTCAAGCCTCGGTAATTCCTCAGGATTATCGACGAACTTCATGCGCGTGAGCGCCGTCGCGAAACGCTGCCGGAAGTTGCCCGCATAGACAGAATGACGGAAGCGCTGCAGATACTGACGCGACAGGAGCGCGAATTTCTCCACCTGCTGAAGCTCCGCCACAACGAGAATCTCGCGCCGCAAAGCCGCTTCTTCGGCCAGCGTGCCCGGCGCCAGCAAACGCGCTTCGTCAAGGAGTGCGGCTGCCCGCATGGGATCTTCCGACACGACGAGAGCCGCTTGAGCGATGGCGACCTGGCTTCCCGTCGAGGTGAAGTTCCGCGCCTTCACCTCCGCCAGAGCTTCCTTCGCAGCCTGCGCCCGCCCTTCTGCATAGGCAAGCGCGCCTCGCATCAATTGCTCATCGACGGCCGGCAGAGGTTCAGAGCGCAGAATGTCCCGCAGCACGGCGGGCCTTCCGCCGCTCAGCACGTAGCCGACAAGAGACACCGCATTGCGTGGATCCTGCCAGGTCTCCGGCGCCGCCTTACGGAACTCGACTTCGATGCGATCGAGGACCTGGCGCTGTTCGGCCAGAGCCTCCGTCGATCCTTGAGCAATCCGATCCTGCACACTTTGCAGGTCGCGGAACAGCGCTGCAGCATCGAGCCCGGGACGCGGGGCAATCGGCAAGGGCTCGACCTTCTCCGCGGCCTTACCATCACCATCACCTCCGGCCGGCACTGACTCGTCATCCCCCGCACCTTGTTCAGTTTCGCTGCCCGCATGCGCATCGTCCGCAGCATGTTTATCGGCACCACTTTCGGTCTCATCATCAGCGTGGTCGCTGCTCTGGCCGTCATCAATACCTTCAGAGCTCCGGCCGGCCTCCGCCTTGACGCCGTCTTCAACATGCGTCTCCTCAGATGCACGCTCGTCGTCGCTCACTTCCGCTTGCTGGAGAGCTTTATGACCATTGTCGGCCTCGTGCGCGTCGGCATGTGCGTCATCGTGCGGAGCGATGTCCGTATGAGCGCCCTCATTCGTCGCCGGCGCATGGGATGTTTCGACAGCAGGCACCACCTCATTCGGCTGCGCTCCGGTCTGGACCGTCGAGGCATCACCGACGACGTGGGGACCACCATGGTCCGTCCCCTCCTCAGGATCGACGCTCGCACCGTGGTTTTCATCCGCTCCATCCTGTGGGACAGACGACTTCTCACCCCCGACGCTGGTTTCATATGTCTGTTCAGACGTGTGTCGGTCGGCCGATCTAGCAGACCTTCCACCAACTTCAGTGTGAGCGCCTTCGGCAATTTCGTGCCCGCCAGCAACCTCGGCACTGCCATCGTCCGGCCTCTGAGAGAACGGGTCTACCGTAGAGCCGGCTGAGCCCAAGACGGACGCTGGAGCGCCATCCTCACCAGCACCGGAACCCTCGGCCACCCCAGCTTCCGTGGGAGCCGATCCGTCACCATCAGCGCCAGGGGCCGCGAGCATTTCACCGTCCATCGCGTCCTTTGGAACGATGGGGGTCGGCTCTTCGCTCTGGGGTACAGACTCCTCATCACCCGCAGGCTCGACATCGGCAGACGCGGCGTTCTGCTCGGCAACATCGTTGGCAGCAACATTATCACCCTGCCCGGTTTCAGCTTGCATCGCCTCATCACGTGCCCCCTTACCTCGGGCATCCGATACGCTTGCCGCTAGAGGTTCCTCCGTGGGCTCGGAAGACACAGCCACTCCCGGAAGTTCCTGAACGTTTTCAGCGTCGATATCCGCCGTAGCACCAGCGTTTTGAGCGACATCGGCTTTGTCCTCTTCAGAGACCATTGGCCGTGCACGCGGAAGCCGGGGTGCGGACGCAGGGGTGCGCCGGCGTGCCTTCGTAGGCTGGTCACTCGTCTCAGGCTCGACTTCGGTATCTAAGTTCGGTGCAGGCGTAGGCGGCACTTCTTCACGCCCAAAGAGCCTAAGGCCCCGAGAGAAAAAAGAAGCGCGGCCGCCCTGATCCGTTGATGACGGAAGATCAAGGACGCGCGCGGGACGCAAACGGTCTGAACCTGTCTGTGCGAACACGGCGTTCGGCACGGCCACGATAAGAAGCGACAGCGCCACGACGATCCTGAGCCTCATGACGCACATCATGCCGGCTCCTTAAGCAGGATCTCGATACGACGGTTTTCAGCCGCATTCGGATCTTCAGGATTCTTGAGGTTGCGGTCGGCAAAACCTTCGATCGCGCGAATGCGCGTTTCCGGAAGACGTCCTCTCGTCAGCATATAATACGCCATATGGGCACGGGCCGTGGACAGGCGCCAATTGTCGTAGGTCGGAGAACGAAAGGGCCGTCCGTCCGTATAGCCCCGAACGATGATATCTCCTGGACGATCAACCAGGAGCTCCGAGACGCTTTCCATCGCAACGACGACGACGGGTTTCGGAATCGCCGAACCAATTTCGAACATGGAGAAGTCCATTTCGTCCGTAAGGCTGATCAGAATGCCCTCGGGGGTCGCCTGCACGCTGATGTTTGGTGCATCGAGTTCCCCGAGCTTTTTCTTGAGCTCTGCTTGAAGCTGCGCTTCCATCTGGGCTGCCTCGACCCTCTCGGCCTGGCTCACGCCCTTGGCAGCACCAGGCACCACCTGGGGAAAGAGCACAGGCTGATCATAGGAAGCGTCTGCAATATCTTTATCGCTCGCCGCAGTGGCATCCAGCCGCCGATCGCTTGGTCTTTCGGCAATCTTCTTAACGTCCCCAGGCTTCTTGGTCTTCGACTGAGAAGCTGGTTGCATCTGCCAGTAAACGGGGTCGAACGGATCACGATAAACTTCGCCGCCCGTCACACCGACGATTCCCGTCTCGCCGACAGGCGCTTCCATCGTCGCCGGATCGGCCGGCGGAACTTCATCGGCAAGCTCAGCCAGGACGAGATAGGGATCGCTGAAGGCCGCCTGTTCAGCAGTCATCGTTGCATCGGGTGCAGGACGGTCGATTGGAGGCGAGTTGCCCTCGGCACCTCCAGCGCTCTCTCCTCGAGCTTCCTCGTGAGTAGAGGCGTCACGTTTAGCTTCTTCATCCTGACCGTGGCCGCCTTCGAGCGGGCCTGGGGTGCCACGCTCCGCGCCGTCGCCGGAGCGTCTGCTTTCGCTATCGCCTTCACCAATCTCCTCCGGGTTGTTAAGGCCCTTCCGATCGGTGATGCTGGCCGAAAGTTTCACCGGATTGAAATAGTTAGCAATCGACTTTTTCACTTCCTCATCGGTGACGTTGATCAGCCACATGATCAAAAAGAAGGCCATCATCGCCGTCATAAAGTCGGCATGCGCAACCTTCCACGCGCTCGAATGAGACTCGTGCTCTTCGTCCTCGTAGCGCTTGATGATGATAAGTTCTTGATGGTCTTTGGCGTCGTCAGACATTTTCGGCCTCACTGATCGCCCGCGACACGCGCTCGCGCCAGGCTTGCAACTGCGTCTCGATGATGGTGGGGCCGGCGGTCACCCGCACATCCGGCCCCCCACCCACCCTGAAACCGATCCCGCTGGCCATCTCGCCCAGACGAGTTTTCACCGCCTCGAGAAGATCCTCCGGCCCCACCACTTCGAGGACCGGCTCGTCCTCACGGCTTCTCATGTCGATGATCATGTCTGACAGCTCGGCGACGGCCTTCTGGGCGATTGCAGCACCGACCAGGGGGACCAGAATGGCGGCCACAGCTTCACTGAGGCTTGCATCGAGTTCGCTGAACGCATTGCCGATGCTTTCGGCAATCTTTTCTGCTTCCTCAGCCACCCAACCGGCGCGCTTTTCTTCGAGCTCTGCCGCGAAACTGGCGCGTATCTCCTCCAAGGCTGTCTCTTTTTCGCGTCGGCCGGCCGCAAGCCCTCCCGCGAACCCAGCGTCTCTCGCTGCCGCCAAGGCCTTCTCAGGATCCTCTTTCGGTGGTTTGACAGCGAAAATACTAGCCAGGGTCGGTTCGACACGCGGCGTTTCCGCTGGAAACTCTGGGAGAACCTTGCGCAAGTTGCGGCCTGCCTCAGGCTCATCGAAGTCGGGCAGAAGGCGGACAAGAGCATGCATCATCATGCTCCTTCCACGCGCATCCACTGCCGCAGGATCGTCGCCGCCTGCTCTTCGTCAAAGTCGATAATCTGCTCGAGACGTTTCTGCGGTGTGCGGTTCTTTTTGCTGGTCAGATCTTCGATCAGGTTGACCTGTTCCGGAGGCGCCAGTCCTGCGACATGACCATCGGCCATGTCAGCTTCATCCGGGCCAGGCAGCATACCGGCAGCCATCTCACCTTCGATCGCGACTGCACCGGCTTCCAGCTGCTGACTACGACCAAGGACAGTCTTCAGCGTCGGACGAAGGCCGAACCAGATCAGCAATATGGCCATGACCAGGATAGTGCCGGCATTGATAAGCGTACCGCTTTGACGCATCAGCACTTCGCCCATCGAAGGACCAGGCACTGGCTCGAGGTCGTTACCGCCATCGGCGAACATGACCGAAGAGACCTTGAGCTGATCGCCGCGTTCTTTGTCGAAGCCTGTGGCCGACTGGACGAGCTGCTCGATCTCCATGAGCCGCGTTTCGATCGGCATCACGTCGGGCTGCCCCTCATCGGCCTGCAGCCGCGCTTGGTTGACGAGAACGGCGATGGACAAGTTCTCCACCTCGTAGCCGTCATGAACAGTGTCGACTTTCTTGGAAGAAATCTCGAAATTGGTCAGCTCTTCGCGCCGCTCGTTCTCTTCGTTGGAGCTATTGCCGCCGCCGGCCGCCATCTGCGCGACTGGGATGTTCTGCTGCACGGTCGCAGCGGAATCGGTCGTGCTGTTTTGGCTGGTGCCGGCTTCCTTCACGACGCGCACGGAGCGCTCCACGCGGGATTCCGGATCATAGATGACTTCGCTCACCTGCTTCCGGTCAGTGTTGAGACGAGTGGAAACGCTGATCTGGAAGTTGTCGTAGCCGAGATAAGGCGTCAGCGTACGCCGGATCTTCTCTTCCAGCTCACGGTCGACTCGCCGCTTGAGATCGTCCATGAGGCCGCCACCAGAGGCGGAAGGATCGTCCCCCGAGACAAGGACAACCCCCTCGGTATTGAGGACGGTAACGTTGTTCGTGTCCATGCCCGGCAGGGAGGCGGCAACGAGATGACGGATAGCGTTGGCGGCCGTCGCATCATCGGGAAGCCGCGTACGGATAACAACCGAGGCTGAGGCCTTCTGCTGGTCGCGACGGAACGAGGCGCGATCGGGCAGCACGATGTGGACGCGCGCAGCCTTGATTCCGTCCATCGTCTGGATGGTGCGCGCAAGCTCGCCTTCGAGGGCGCGCACACGCGTGACATCCTGCATGAAAGAGGTGAGGCCGAAGGAGCCGAGCTCGTTGAAAAGCTCATAGCCGGAATGGGTGCTCTGGGGCAGGCCCTTCTCGGCGAGAAGCATCCGGGCACGGGCCGTGTCGGCGTGACCGACCAGCACTGACGTGCCATCGGGAGCGACGTCGAAGCCAATTCCGTTGTCTTTCAGGACCGATCCAAGTTGGCCGACATCTTCGCGGCTGAGACCACTATAGAGGATCTCTCGTTCTGGCTTGCTCAGGTAGAAGGCCCCGAGACCGATCGCCAGGAGCACGGTCGCGCCCACAATTCCCAGGGCAGCAAGCCGCCGGCCGCCGAGCCCAGCGAGATTGGCCCACAGCTTATCCATCTGCTCGCGCGCGTTCATCAAGTCTCCCCACGCCATACAGTCTTGCATTGCGTCTCATGGGGATTTGACGTGATAAGCTTGCCTCAGCGTTGCATACGAAAAAAGCCACGCTCCTTTCGGAGCGTGGCTCTCTTGGTCCGCCTGCACGGGGGAGGAGCGTGAGGCGAAACCTTGGAAGGTTCTTACCTCGCTATCTTCACCTCGCTTAACGGAAGAGCGACAGGATGTTCTGGCTCGAGGAGTTGGCGATGCTGAGCGACTGCACAGCCAGCTGCTGCTGGGTCTGGAGAGCCTTCAGTTTCGTGGATTCCTCTTCCATGTCCGCGTCGACCAGGGCACCAACGCCCGTGTCGATCGTGCTCATCAGGGTCTTCACGAACTCCGTCTGCATGTCGATGCGGGTCTGAACCGTACCGAGAGAAGACGCAGCCGAGGTCACCTGACCAAGCGCCTCGTCGACGACCTTCATGAAGTTCTGCACTTCGGTGCCAGAAGCCGACGAGATGTCGATCGTGGCAACGGAGGCAGCACCAGCCGCAGCCGCCGAAGTCGTCACGTCGGTGGCCGACAGGCCGAGCGAAGCGACAGTGATACCGGTCGCGCCGGCAGTCGTGGCACCGGAGATGCTGAAGTCATCGGTAGACGAGAACTCAACCTGGTCGGAGCCGTCCAGAACCACGTCGATGCCCTCAATACCGGCATCCTTCAGGGCCTGAGTGTAGACCGCCGCAAGATCGGCATTCGAGCGGATCGAGGTGTCAGACAGGCCGGCATCCGCCAGGGTCTGCTGAGTGATCTCGACCGTCTTGGCCGGAGCGCCGTTCTGCGACACGCTGAAGCTGATCTTGTCATCCGCCGCAGCAAAGGCCACCGCAGCCGTCTCGACGCTTGCCGCCTGACCCGAGTTAGAGGTGTAGGTGTTCAGGTCGATCGTCTTGTCGAGGATACCGAACTGAGCGGTACCATCGCCATAAAGACGGGTGTTGGTGATATCGACGTCGATGGTGCCAATCGCAAGCTTGTTGTTGGCATCACGCGACAGCGACGACACGATCTCCTTGTTGAAGGCCGTGCTGGAGCCCGTGCTCAGCCAGTTCTGGCCGGAGAACGACGCGGATTCCGCGATCGTCTTCAGCTGGTCCTGGTAAGCCGAAATCTGCTCCTGAACCTTCGCCCGGTCGACACCTTCGCCCGTCGCAGCACCAAGGCTCGCCTTGATTTTGGTCAGGACTTCTTCAGCCTTGGAGAGGCCAGTATAAGCCGCATCGACAGTGGCCGAGCCCATGCCAAGAGCGTCCTTCACGGCCGACATGGCCTGATTGTCGGAGCGCATGGTCGTGGCGATGGACCAGTAGGCGGCGTTGTCGGAAGCGGTATTCACCCGCAGGCCGGTGGAAACCCGGTTGTTCGTCTCGTCCAGGTTGGAGTTGATCGAACGCAGGGTCTGCAGGGCGACCATTGCGGAGGTGTTGGTGATAAGGCTAGACATAATTGATGTCCCTTCAGACTAAGTGTCAGAGATATTGATGGGGACATGCCGGGCTTTCACCGGCATGGCAGGGCGGCATCATGCCTTTGGTGGGACGGAGCACTCGGCTTCCGTAACTGCTGCCCGTGTCGAGCAACCAACCTGCCATGCATGAAGGGATAGCAGCGCAAGCTTGCGTGAAGCTTGCAGACATGCCGGTTTTTCGGACGGCTGCGCAAAAATTCTCTGGTCGCGCTGGTTCTCAAAACAAAAACGGCGGGGAAGCCCCCGCCGCAGAGCGTCAAAAAAGGGCTGTCGCGACCTCAGGCGGCACGCACCGTTGCCAGGAAGCTCTGCACTTCCTGCTTGAGGCGATGGCTCTCCTGAGACAGAGAGCGCGCCGAAGCCAGAACCTGCGAAGAGGCAGCACCCGTCGCGCCTGCACCCTCCTGCACATCGAGGATATTGGTCGCAACCTGCGCCGTGCCATGCGCCGCTTCTTGGATGTTCTCGGCGATCTCGCGAGTCGCCTCATACTGCTGCTCCGCGGCATCGGCGACCGCCGCAGATATTTCAGACATGCGTGCAATGGTCTCCGTGATGGAACGGATCGAACTCTCCGCCTCATCGGTCGCCTGCTGCATGGAGGTGATCTGGCCGACGATTTCTTCAGTCGCCTTCGCCGTCTGGGCTGCGAGTGTCTTCACTTCCATCGCCACGACTGCGAAGCCCTTGCCGGCATCGCCGGCGCGGGCTGCCTCTATGGTCGCATTGAGCGCAAGCAGATTGGTCTGCTCGGCAATCGCCGTGATCAAGTTCACGACCGCACCCACGCGACGGGCCGCGTCGGCGAGATCGACGACCCGGCGATTGGCGCTGCCGGCCTGTTCGACCGCTTCACCAGCGATCTTGGCACTCTCCTGAACGCGGCGGCTGATCTCTCCAACCGAGGCACCAAGTTCCTCTGACGCAGACGCCACGGACTGGACGTTGGACGAAGTCTGACCGGAGATGCTGACAACCGTGCTCGACAGGTTTTCGGTGCGTTCCGCCGTTTCTGTCATCGAGCCAGCGGCCGCTTCAAGTTCCGTTGCCGCAGACGACACGCCCTCGGTGACCTCGCCGACCGCATTTTCGAACATATCCGCCAGGCGCTGCATTTCCTGGCGTCGCTCCGCCTCAGCCTGGCGCGACTTGTTTTCGCGCTCTTCCGCTTCGAGCCGCGCCTTCTCTATGGCCTTCTGCTTGAACACCTCGACGGCACGAGCGATCTCGCCGACCTCGTCACCGCGATCGAGCCCGGGCAGAACAATCTCGAAATTGCCACCGGCGAGTTCGTTCATGGCCGCGGTCGTGGCATGCATTGCCTGTGAGATACGTCTGGCAACGAAACCGCAAATTGCCGCCACGACGAGGAGCACGAGGCCGCCAATCATGAGAACGGTCTTCGCCGTTGCCCATGTCTGCGTGCGCAAATCATCAATGTAGACGCCGGTACCGATTACCCAGCCCCAGGGAGCGAACTCGTCGACATAGGAGAGCTTGGGCTGCGGCTCTGCTGAGCCGGGTTTGGGCCATTCATAGCGAACAAAGCCCCTGCCTTCTTTGGCCACCAGATCGAGCATCTCAACGAAGAGGTGCTTGCCGGAGGGATCCGTGATCGAGGTCAGATCCGTGCCATTGAGCTCCGGCTTGATCGGATGCATCACCATGCGGGCGTTGCGATCCTTGATCCAGAAATACTCATTGTCACCATAACGTAGCGCCCCGATACGGCGAGCGGCATCCGCCTGAGCGTCTTGAAGCGAGCGAGCGCCAGTCGCGACCGTGGCCTCTTCTTCCTTGGCTATGTCGAGTGCAAGCTCTGTCAGATGCGAAAGCTCGCGGCTCTTTTGATCTTCGAGCGCATGACCCAGCTCAAGCAGCTGGAAACCCGAGATGGCGGAAAAGCCTATAAAGCCGACAGCAAGGACCGCATAAATCTTATGTCCAAGCCTAAGACGAAGCCCTTTTTTCATTGAGTGTGCCCCCTATTGACGTTGCGTCAGCACACAAGGCTTCAGTCAGCTTGCACCGGGCTTGCGTCAGACTTCCACTGACGTTCACGGAAGCGTCAGATCGGTTTGATCGAAGTCGCGGTTAATTTTCTGAGCATTTCGAAACGACTTCGATGTCTAAAGGTCAGAAGAACGAACGAACCAGCCCTCCGACCAACAGATTCCAGCCGTCGATCAGAACGAAAAACAGGATCTTAAAGGGCAAAGCGATGACCGCCGGCGGCATCATCATCATGCCCATGGACATGACGAGCGTGGCGACGATCATGTCGATCACCAAGAATGGCAGAACGATCAAGAAACCGATTTCAAAGCCACGCCGTAGCTCAGAGATCATGAAAGCGGGAATGAGAACACGCAACGGCACGGATTCCGCTTGTGTCGCGTCCGCTCCCGTCTCCGGAAGCGCCAGCTCCGCCCCCTCTTCCGCCCCAGGCTTGCTAGCGGACAGATCGGCGAAAAGTTGAAGATCTTTCGGTCGGACCTGCGTCAGCATGAAATCGTGGAATGGATCGGTGATCCGTTCGAACGCTTCTTGTTCGGTGATTTCATTGTTTGTGAGCGGCTGAAGGCCCTCGGTCCAGGCCCGATCGAGAGTCGGCCCCATCACATAGAAGGTCATGAACAGCGACAGGCTGATCAAGACGAGATTGCCTGGCGTGCCCTGCAGGCCTAGGCCGGAGCGCAGAAACGACAGAGCGATGATGAAGCGCGTGAAGCTCGTCACCATGATGAGGAGGCCCGGCGCAATCGAGAGCACTGTCAAAATAGCGACGAGCTGCACGATGCGGCCGGTCGCCGCCGCATCGCCAGAAGGGATGAGGCTCTCCAGGTCGGGTACTTGTGCATGGGCCGCAACCCCCAGGAAGGGCACCAGCAAAAGAGCGAAGAACAAGCGCTTCATCGAAACTGTCTCACAAGGCGGAAAACCGCCATTGGTGTTTATTGAACGACCATCGTCTCGATGATCAGCTCACTCACCTTACCGTCGGTCCTTACGGCGGCACGATCGTTGAGATCATCGCGTAAGTGCTGCAATGCACTCGGGCCTTGGAGCTGCGACAGAGGCATGGTCCGCACAAGGGCCATGATGTCCTCGCGGATCTCCCCGGCTGTGACTTCGGGATTTTCAAGAGCGCCGTTTGGAAACACGATCGCGGTCTCGAGGCGAATCCAGACATCCGCAGGATCGGCCACGTTCACGACGACCGGACCGACCGGCTGCAACACCATGTCTCCGGAATAGAGCAGCTGCGGCTCGTCTTCCGGCTTGTCCTTGAGCTTCTCGGCAACCGTCGCTTCGATAGCGCCAGCCAGATAGATCCCTAGGCCCCCGCCAGCTCCGCCGGCAAGCAGCGTCACAGCAAGCACGCCAAGAAGGCCCATCAGGAAGGAGCCCTTTTTCTTGGGCGCCACCTCCTCACCGACATCGTCGGCCAAAGCCATGGATGCGTCGCTCATCAGAAAGGCACCACTTTGTCGTAAATCCGCTGGCCCCAGGCCGGCTGCTGCATGTCGGAAATTCGGCCGCGGCCGCCATAGGAGATGCGTGCCTCCGCGATCTTGTCATAGGAGACAGAATTATCCGTGGAGATGTCGGAAAGTCTGACGATGCCGGCGATGTTGAGCACGCGGACCTCGTTGTTGACTTTCACCTCCTGTGAACCGCTGATCATCAGATTGCCGTTCGGCAATTCCTCGGTGACCAGCGCTGCGATCGACAAACGCAGCTTTTCCGAGCGATCGATTGAACCCTCACCCTTGGTCGACGTCTTTGACGCAACATTGAGACCACCGGAGGCCTCACCGGATTCATTTTCGACGTTGAAGCCGCCGAAGCCGAGAAATCCGCCAAAGCTCAGATCGGACTTCGAATCTCGCGACCGGTCACTTTGGTTGTCAAATTGGGCCTTGTCGTTGATCTGAATATTGACCGTGATGACATCGCCCACCTGCCGTGCCTTACGATCAGTGAAGAGGACTTGTTTTTTTCCACTCCAAAGCGACTGGAACGTCTTCGGCTCCGGCTCGACGAAACTGACGGGCAGAGGCTGGCGGTTCACAACGATCCCCTCGCCCACCGGGCTTAGCTCGGGACCGGTGATGATGTTGTCACGTGCAGCGCAGCCGCCCATGACGAGCAGCACCGCGATTGTGCAGATCTTTTTCATCCCGGATTTTTCGCCTCATCACTCGCTCTTGCGAGCCCTGCCATTGTAGTCGTGAGCTGCGCCGCCTTGATTGGCTCCATCTCGTTCAAGATCGCGCTCGCGCTGCGAGGCTTGAGCTTGACCAATATCGCGGCCGCAGCGGCCGGCGCCATCACAGCCATCTGCTGAGACGCTGCATCGGGGCGCATTTGCGTGAATATCGCGACGACGCTTTCCTCAGCCTTGCGTAGGAAGTCCTCGCGGCGTTTCAGCCATTCCTCATATTCCGCACGCTTCTTTTCGAGAGCTTCGATACGTCCATTGACGTCTTCCTCGAGCTTCTTCAGAGCAGCGACCTGGCGCGCATAGCGCGCATCCGTGGCCTCGTCGGTGATGTTGCTGCAATACTGCCGCGCATTTTCAGACTGCACAGCTGCCGTGGTCTGCGCAGGCGCAGGGTCCGGCTCAGTCTGTAGAACGGAAGCCGCATTGGCATCCCCCGCGACCGCCCCGGTCGCAGGTGGTTCCGCATCCAACGGAATGGGCAGGACGTTGGCTATATCCTGCGCCTGTTGCGCAGCGTCCGACATCTGCGCCTTGGCGAAAGCAGGAACCAAAATCAAGGCGCTCGTTGCCAGCAGACAGGCAATCGACTTACGCAATTCTCGGACAGGCGTGCTCATCTTCGGCTGCCTTTCTCCAGATTTTTCTCAAGGGCCGGGTCCGGCTGGGTGCCCGACAATCTGTGCTACTGGACGATGAGTTCGCCCTGAAGCGCACCAGAAGTTTTGATCGCTTGAAGGATCGCGATGATATCGCTCGGTTTCAGCCCGATCTGGTTGAGCCCATGCACCAGAGTCTTCAGATCGGTCCCGCCGATGATGGCGAGATGACCTTCCTCTTCGGTGGCGTCGACCTGGGTCAACGGCGTCACTACCGTCTGTCCGTCGCTGAAGGGCTCCGGCTGCGATACCTGAGGCATCTCGGTAACCCGCACAGTGAGATTGCCATGAGTCAGGGCAACCTGTGAGATCTGAACATTGGAGCCGATGACGACCGTGCCGGTGCGCTGATCGACGACGACGCGCGCGGGGGTATCCGGAGCAACTCGCAGCTGCCCGATCGCGGCCATGAAGCGAGCAGAGGTGACGCCAGCGGGCCTGCGGACGGCGACACTCCTCAAATCGCGTTCGACGGCTAACGGGCGCCCGAATTGACGGCTCGTATAGGCATTGACCGCATCGGCCATCATCGCAGCGGTCTTAAAGTCCGGATTGTTGAGCACGAGAACGAGCTCGCCGAGGTCTTCCATCGAGCCCGGAACTTCACGCTCCACGATCGCTCCGTTCGGAATCCGACCGACCGTCGGAACACCCTGCGTCACAGTCTCAGCCTCTCCGCCCACGCTGATGCCGGAGACCGCAACAGGCCCCTGTGCGACGGCGTAAACCTCACCATCGCCGGCTGAGAGTGGCGTCATCAACAAGGTACCGCCTTTAAGTGAGGTTGCATCACCAATAGACGCGACGTTCACGTCGATCTCACCACCGCGCCCAGCGAAGGCTGGCAGATTGGCGGTCACGGTCACACCGGCGACGTTGCGCGCACGAAGGGCCGCGCCGCTCACATTGATGCCAAGACGATCGAGCATCGATTCCAGTGCCTGGCCGGTGAAGGGCGAATTGCGCATGGAATCGCCCGTGCCTTGCAGGCCGATGACAAGGCCGTAGCCAATCAGCTGGTTCTCCCGCACGCCTTGAACCGTAGTGATGTCCTTGATGCGGGCTCCGGAGGACGGATCGATACCAGCAATCTGATTGGGATCGCCGATCGGCACATTTCCGACGAGATCTGCAGCCCAGACTGTGTCGGCGGCAACGAGCGCCACAGCGCAAAGGACGGCGGCAAGCCTTTTCATTGTCCCACCTTCACGCTTCCGTCCGCCTGGACGACACCGGCAATCACCTGGCCGGAATCGACATTGCGGACGCGAATGACATCTCCGAGAGAGCCTGCTTCGAGAGCGAGCACGCCTGCCGTCATCGACAGCCCACCGGATTGATAGACCGCCCGCGTGAGCGAGCCGCGTGCGATGATTTCCGGCTCCTCCACCGCGTTGGACGGGATGAGCCGTTCCGGCACGAGAGTACGGCGCGCCACTTTGCCGACGAGGGCGTCGATATTGTCGACCACCGGATATCGCGAACGCGTATTCGGCAGAAAGTTCATCTCCTTCAGCATGTCCCGATCGATCACGTCGCCCGGATAAACGGTGACGGAGGGAACAGGCAGGAGATCGTAGGGCTGAGCCTGCTGTTGAGCGGCAGCCGAAACGCTCGCCGCGAACACAAACGCGCAGGCAGCGAGAATGCGCCGGGCGGAAACGGCACGCGCGAGCGCGTTCGTTGCCTTACGCCGAAGGCCGATGAAGTTCCTCCCCATCATCGGCTTGCTCAGCGAATGCCCTTGGAGACCGTGCCCGACATGTCGTCGGCTGCCTGGATCACCTTGGAGTTCATCTCATAGGCACGCTGGGCCGCGATCAGTTCCGTTATCTCTTTCACCGGATCAACGTTGGAACCTTCAAGATATCCCTGATTGATCTTGCCAAATCCCGGGTCGGTCGCAACGCCGGTGGTCGGCTGACCCGAAGCGGTCGTCTCGCGGTAGAGATTGCTGCCGAGAGGCTCAAGCCCAGCATCATTTGCGAAATTGACGAGCGTCAGCTGACCCAGAAGCTGCGGATCGGCCTGTCCTGCGACAGTCGCGTAGACTTCGCCAGACTCGTTCACGGTGATATCGACTGTATCAGCAGGAAAAGTCATGGCCGGCTCGACGGTGTAACCGTCGATCGTCACGAGCTCGCCGTTCGGACCTTTGTTGAAGGAGCCGGCACGCGTGTAAAGCGTCTCGCCTGCCGGGTTGGTAATCTGAAACCAGCCGCCGCCGTTGATGGCGAGATCCAGCGGATTACCGGTCTGGCCGAGCGGACCCTGAATATGGAGATTCCGCACACCGATCGTACGCGTACCAAGCCCGATACGGGTACCTTCCGGAACGGGATTGCCACCGCCCGCATTGGGAACGCCCGCAGTCCGCTCCGTCTGGTAGAGAAGATCGGAGAATTCGGCGCGGGCGCGCTTGAAGGAGGTGGTGTTGATGTTGGCGACGTTGTTGGCGATGACTTCGACATTCATCTGCTGAGCAGCCATGCCGGTCGCTGCGATTGCGAGCGCTCTCATCTCAATCTCCTTAGATCTGCATCCGGCTGATTTCCTGGTAAGCCGCAACGACCTTGTCGCGGATTGCCAGAGACGCCTGCAGGGTTTGCTCGGCCGCCATCACGGCCTGAACTACATCCTGGACAGGCATACCGCCGTTGATACCCGTGATGGCCGCGGCTTCGCCGGCCTTTAAAGTGTTGAGCGCATCGCCCGAGATGTTGGCGAGGACGCTGCCGAAATCAGCTCCCCCCGCCGCACCAGCGACCGAGGGCGTAGCGGCCGTCGAGCGGGTGCCGCTCAAAGAGGCCGCGCTGTCGACCATGAAGGACAGCGACTGAACCGGAGAAACCATCAACTATTCCTCAAAAGATCGATCGTGGTGGAGAACATGTTGCGCACCCGCTTAATCACCTGCAGGTTCGCTTCGTAAGACCTTGTCGTCTCGCGAAGGTCGGCCATCTCGATGATCGGATTGACGTTCGGCATCTTGACGTTGCCGTCTTCATCGGCCGCCGGGTGGCTCGGATCATGCTCCAGCCGGAACGGCGCGTTATCGACACCGAGCGCTTTCACCTTGACGCTGGCAGCATCGATGGTGCGATCGAGCACGCTCTCGAAAGAAACGGTCTTGCGCACGTAGGGATCGGCGCCGGGTGTCGTACCGGTCGATTGCGCATTGGCGAGGTTTTCGGCGACGATCCTGAGACGGGTCGACTGGGCTCTGAGCCCCGAGGCCGCGATCTGGGAGGCGCTGGCGAGTGGATCGATCATCAGCTCGACCTCACGCTCATTAGGAACATGCGATGGAAGGCCTTCACCAGGCTGGCATTGAGCTGGAAGGCGCGCTCGGTCCCGCCCGCCTTGATCAGTTCTTGATCAATGCTCACGGAATTGCCGGAGAAGCTGACATCCCAGCTATCCTCAGGCTTGATCTTGCCGGTCTCAAGAGACGTACCGGAGGTATCGACGTGGCCCGACGCGGTGCGCGTCATCTCAAGATGCGTGGAATCCAAGATCTTGGAGAAAGGCTCGATATCCCTGGCGACGTATCCCGGTGTATTGGCATTGGCAATATTGCCAGCGATCAGCGACTGCCGGACCGACGCCCATTGCGCCTGACGGGCAGCGAGATCAAATAAATGAACGGGCTGCAAGAGGAACCTCCCTTTCGCTCTACGCGACCTAGCTAGACATCGAGCCTTGCCCGAAGCTGGCGTGGGAAGCGAAAGGGAATGGCGGCAGGTGCCGCCTTTCGTCAGGCGTCGTTGCGGGTCAGGTCGGCGACAGCCTGACGGAAACGCTCACAGAAATTCTCATCCCCTTCTCCGTGAAAAACGATGGAGAGGATGTCGAGGCCGACATAATCGGTGTTGAAAACGAGATCGAACAAGGCCGTGACCTTGTCTTGGACGAATTCCATCCGGATGGCGATGGCGAAAGCATTGTGCCAATCGAACTGCACGGCTGCCTGCCGCGCGTAGCGCAAAAGCTCTGGGCGCCGCAGCATTTCAGCCGAGGAATCGACGATATCACGGATATTCGCCTCACGCTCCGCGTAGATGTAGTAGGCCATCACGCCGGCGTTGATGAGGTAGAATTCCGCCATGAACGGCTTCAACGCCTCCGCGAGAGCTTTCTCGCAGGATAGGAAGTCCTGCTCGTTCTCCGGGCACCGTTCGATCACTCTACGCTGAGTGGTGATGTGCATTACTCTCACGCGAATAGATATAATGGAGGAGTTTCGCGACGGCGACATAAAACTCCGACGGAATGAACTGGTCGACTTCCACAGCATCGTACATTGCGCGGGCCAATGGTTTGTCCTCGATGATCGGAACATTGTGCTCGGTCGCGATTTCGCGGATCTTTAGCGCCACCAAATCGGCTCCCTTTGCGATGACCAAAGGGGCTCCGCCCTCGGCACGCTCATAGCGTATAGCAATGGCGAAATGGGTCGGATTGGCGATGATGAGCGTGGCACGTGGCACTTCCGCCATCATCCGGCGCTTGGCGCGTTCACGTGCGATCGCCCGCAAGCGCCCCTTCACAATCGGGTCCCCTTCCGCCTGCTTGAATTCCTCCTTGAGCTCCTGACGTGTCATTCTGAGATCGTTGCGCCAGCGCACGCGCGACCAGACGATATCGGCGCCCACGAGCACAATAGTGGCCACACAAATGGTGGAAACAAGGCGCACGGAGATCGAAAGGATCAATTGCGGAACCAGGGTCGGGTCGCTGTACATGGCGCTCATGAGGGCGTTCTGGTCCGCGTTGATGACGAGTAGGCACGTGATGCCCACAGCCGTGACTTTGAAAAGCGCTTTCAGGAACTCGACGGCGCCCTGTTTGCCGAAAATCTTCTTCCATCCAGCAGCAGGCGATATGCGCGACCATTGCGGACGGATGCGCTCAAGAACGAGGCTCGGCACGTTCTGAAAGAGTGAAGCAGCGATACCGAAGAGCGCCAGAACGAAGATGGCCGGCAGGATGAGGCGCCCGCAATCCCAGGCGACGCGCCAAAGAAAGAGCGTCGCCTCTGTCCCGTTCGAAAGAGAAAAACCTCCCGGATTGTCGATGAAGTGCATCAAGATAGCGCTGAGATCGCGGGCTGCGCCCTGGATCAGCAGCGTCATGATGATGAGGATCGCAAGTATCGAGGTAAAGATCGCCGCTTCACGCGAATGCGGCGTATTGCCCTTCTCCACCGCATCCGAGATTTTCTTCTCTGTCGGCTCCTCGGTTTGGCTGTCCTTGTCCGGCTTCTCCGACATAGCGAGTGCGCCTACATGACGTAGGCGTCTTCCTCGTTGTCGGAATTGAGGTCGATCTCACCCTTTCCTGCCATATCGAGAGCCATGTCGGTAATTACACGGCGAGCATCCGTGACCTCACGATGCGGGGCCGGTTCACTGCTGCTGAGTTCCTGCTCGACCATGCGCCGCACGCGCGAGGACAAGGAGGAGAGAATGATCTCACGGAATTCCGCATCGGTGCCCTTGAGCGACATCACCACCTTGTCGGTCGGTGCGCGGTCGAAGAGAGCAGTCCGCGCCTTCGGCGTGAGCTTCGAGATATCGTCGAAAGTGAACAACAGGCTTTTCAAGATCTCCGCAGATTTCGGCCGCGATTCCGATAGGCTGTTGAGCACGTCTTCCATGTGATCGCGCTCCATCTTATTGACGATATCGGCCATCTTGGCGTGCGGATCCGCACCCTGATTTCGGGACAGATTGGTCATGAAGTCTTCGTGCACGACGCGTTCAATGATACGCATCGTCTCGTCCACCATCGGCTTGAAGCCGAGCATGCGACGCATGACTTCATTTCGGCGATCCGGCGGCAAATGCCCCATGACCTTCGCCGCGCAAGTCGGCTTCACCTTCGAGAGGATAAGTGCCGCCGTCTGTGGATGCTCCTTCAGAATGTAGGCAGCGATCAGGTTTTCCGAGACATTGGACATGCGATCCCAGATGGAGCGACTGGCATTGCCCATGACGTCGGCCATGATCTCGCCGATCTGATCGGGAGGCAGAACACCTTCCAGAAGCTTTTCTACTTCCCCCGTCGTACCCACGAGCTGAGCGCCGTTCAGGAAGTTCGAGGCGAACTCCTCGATCAGCTGTTCGATCTGCTGAGGCGGAACAGATTTCAGCGTCGCCACGGAGCGCGTGATGATTTTGATCTCCTCCGGATCAAAATGCTTCATCACGCGGGCAGCCGCGGGCTTGCCCATCGCCATGAGTAGCGCGGCGACCCGGTCCGGCCCCTGAAGAGGACGCGGCGCAGGCGGCTTGTTTGCGGTGGCTGCCATCTCGCCCTGCTTAGTTCGTCAGCTCGGCGCCAGCCGGACCAACAATCTCGGTCAGCGACACACCAAAGCGGGAATTGTCGTCTTCGACGACCACCACTTCGCCGCGGGCAATGACGCGACCATTGACGACCACTTCGACAGGTTCGCCGACGCGGTGATCGAGCGGCACGATGGCTCCTCGACCAAGCTTCATGAGATTGGCAACGGGCATACGTGCGGAGCCGAGCACGACCTGCATCAGCACGGGAATCCGCATGACGGATTCCAGATTGCGGCCGGTGCCAAAAGTCTCGCCCTGCCCTGCCGACACCTCCACAGTGAAATCATCCTCGTGCGTGGAAGTCTCGTTCAGCTTTTCCTGCATATCCTTCAAAGGATCTCCAGACATGAAAACGCTCCTCTCGATTCAATCCTGCAGGCCCTCACGCATGCGGCGTTGGACCAGCCCCCTTTAGCGCCGGCGCTCCAGTTCCCTGGTGCGTGAGCCTTTAACCCTGGCCACAGCTTCTTCACGTCGATTGCGAAGCTGCAAAGCAACGGCAGCCGCGCTCACTCCAGCAAAGGCAGCCAGGATCGCCAAGTCAGTTAGAAAGAAGGTCATTGATGAACTCCTTCTCGGGATCAAAGACCTCTTCCACACGGAGCTTGTACGAGCCTTCCGTCTGGCCAAGCTGACACCAGAAAAGCGGTTGCTCGTTCGCCTCGAGCTTGACGCGGCTTGCAGGCGTGGCCTGCAACTCCAAAACCTGGCCCACTTTAAAGTGCGCGACTTCGTCGAGCATGATGCTGCGCTCTTCGAGCACCGCGCGGAGAGGCACACTCGCCTTCTTCACCTCGGTACGAATTTGGCGCGACCAATTCGGATCGCCCGCGTTCGATTCGCCGGAGATCACACGCGACAAAACCTGTCGCATCGGCGTCAGCGCCGATTGCGGAATGATCACGAACATCTCGCCGCCGCGTCCGAGCGCCTGCAGCAGAAACTTTGCCGCCACCGCCATGTTATTGCGCCGCCCGATGACGGCGAAGTCCATACGGGTTTCCTGACGTTCAAATTTAAACGGCGTGTCTGAGACGAGGGCAAAAGAGGCCTGCAGGGCTTTGCCCGCCTGCTCGAATAGCATCTGTGCAATTCGGTTTTCGATCGTGGAAAAATTCCGCTCGTCGTCGAAAGGCGGCTCCGAGCCATCGGCCCCAAACAGAACTTCGACCATCGAGAAAATGAAATCGCGATCGAAGCCGACGATGATGTGGTTGTCCCAGGTCGGCGCATGAAAGATGCCGGCGACGGCATTGGCCTCATACATCTCCAGGATGTCACCGATACGCCCGCTCTCCACATGGCTCAGGGAGTAATAGGCCTGAGATGCAGCCAGTGTGCGCAGACTATCGGCACAGAATGTCGCCATGCGGTCGAAAATAATCTGCAGCATCGGCAGCTTGTCGACCGACAGACCTGCCGCATCGAGCAGCATGTCACGGATATCAGTGCCTTTTTGTGGTTCGGACATGGATCAGGCCGCCTGCTGCATAGGAGCTGCCGATGAGCTCGGGGTGTTGGAAATCGCCTCGTTTTCCACCTCGTCGATGGTCGGGCGCTCTTTGGAAGAAATCGTCTTGCGGCCATGCTCGAGCGCGACCTGGGGCAGCGCACCATTCATGAAGGCAATGAGCGTCTGCTTGACGATGACAAAAGGCTGGCATTGCTTTTCACGCAGAATCTTGATCTTGCCTGCCAGAGGAGAAAGCACTGCGTAGGACAGGAAGATACCGATGAACGTGCCGATTAGCGCCGAGGCGATGTAGTGGCCGAGAATCTCCGGTGACTGATCGATAGCGCCCATCGCCTTCACAATCCCCAAGACCGCGGCGCAAATACCGATCGCCGGAAGCGCTTCAGCAACCGTCCCCAACGCGCCAGCAGACTTCAGCTTGTGTTTCTTGATCGTCGAGATCTCCTGCTCCATCAGCCCCTCGATCTCGTGCGAGCGCGCATTGCCGATGATGATCAGGCGAACGTAGTCACAGATATAAGCGGTGAGCTCTTTGTCCTTCAGAATCGTCGGAAAGTGCTGAAAGAGCACCGAATTAGCCGGATCGTCGATATGCGCTTCGACCTCGTTGCGAGGACGAGTCCTGAGATCTCGCATCAAGGCAAAAAGCAGACTCAGAATACTGAGATAATCGCTCCGCTTCGGGGCCGTGCCCTTCATCGCCTCGAAGATACCGGCCCCGGCATCTTTGATGATCGCCATCGGATTGGCGATGATGAAAGTGCCAAGCGCGATTCCGACAATGATCACGTATTCGAAGGGCTGCCAGATGACCCCCACATGGCCGCCCATGGCCATGAAGCCGCCGAGCATCGAGCCGATGCCGATCACCAAGCCGAGTAGGATAGCCAAGAGCCCGCTCCATGAAATGGTTTCGTTCGCAGCCCTCACTGTTCGATTTGGCTTGCGTGAAGCTGGAGCACTCGGCTGCGTCGGCCGCATCGCGAGGAAGTCAGAAACGTAGAAGAAGCCAGTTTCGCGCAAGCTTGGCGACCTAGAGCCTCATCTCGATTGTGAGGCCGCAATGATCTCGACATCTATCAGCTACCAGCGCATCTCCGGCGACATGGACAAGTCTCTGAGCCGAGTCTCCAGCGATCGGATCGTGACGCGCGAAACCAATTACTATCTCGCCAATATCGGCACGATCAAATCGCTCGACGAATTCTTCGACAACGATCGCGTTTACAAATACGCGATGAAGGCCTTCGGCCTCGAAGATATGGCGTATGCCAAGGGCTTAATTCGCAAGGTCCTGGAAGAAGGGGTGAGCGATCCGAAGAGCTTCGCCAATCGCATGTCGGACGATCGCTTCGTGGAATTGGCAACCGTTTTCAACTTTTCAGAGAACGGCGAAACGACCACCGCAGCGAAAGAGGCGCAGCAGGGCGTCGTCGATCTCTACACCCGCCAGACACTCGAAGAGAAGGCCGGTGACGACAATGAAGGCGTCCGGCTCGCGTTGTATTTCGAGCGTGCGGCTCCCGAAGTGAAGTCGGCCTACGGCCTCCTCGCTGATGATGCGCTGTGGGCCGTGATCAAAACGACCTTCGGCTTTCCCGCCGAAATGGCGAACGCCGATATCGACAAACAGGCCAAGGCCGTCGAGCAGCGGATGGACATCGCTGACCTGAAGGATCCGGAAAAACTCGCAAAGCTCATCCAGCGTTTCACCATCATGTGGGACGCAACGCAAAACGTGACAGCGGATCCGATCCTCAATCTCTTTTCCAACAGCCGCTCGACCTCGGTCAGCGCCGACCTCCTCCTGACCTTGAACCAGTTGAAGCACGGCGGAACCTGAGACATGCCGACAAGCACCTACGTCGCACTCTCCGCACAGGTGGCACTCGACCGCCGCCTGACGACGATCGCCAACAACATCGCCAACATGAACACGGCGGGCTTTCGTGCGGAAGAGGTTAAATTCGACGCTGTAATGACGCGGACAGGTCCCGAGAAGGTCGCCTTCGCGTCACCTGGCGACACATATATTTCGCGCAGTCCCGGCTCCGTCTCCTACACCGGCAATCCTCTCGACGTTGCCGTGCAGGGAGATGGATGGCTCGCGCTTTCGACCCCAGACGGCACGGTCTACACGCGCGACGGCCGTCTGCAGATGACCGCAACCGGCGAGCTCTTGAGCACCGCCGGCTATCCCGTTCTTGATCCGGGTGAAGCGGGCATTCTTCTCGATCCGCGCGGCGGCGAGGTCTCCATCGCGGCGGATGGCACCATTTCTCAAGGCGGCAACCAGGTTGGCGCGATCGGACTGTTCTCGATCCCCGAAACTGCCAAGCTCAGCCGCTATGAAAACTCGGGCGTGATCCCGAGCGAAGCGGCCCAGCCCGTCGAGGATATGACCGTCAACGGCCTGCGTCAGGGCTACGTCGAAGGCGCCAACGTCAATCCAATCTCCGAGATCAGTAAGCTGATCATGCTGCAACGCGCCTTCGACAGTGCGGCTTCGGCCGTAGAGAAGAGCGAATCCACGCAGCAAGAGGCGATCCGCTCGCTCGGCCCGTCCTAATCCGTCAGGAAATAGAAGATCCGACATCAGGGGATGGCTGAATGACCGCTCTCGCGCGTCTCAAATCCGTGATCGACAGTGCAGCGGTCGAAATCCCGCCCGTGCGTGTGGGCGGCCTCGTGACGGAGGTTGCGCCGACTTACTGCCGCGTCGCCGGTCTTTCTCCGTTCGTGCGCCTCGGCGAGCGGGTGCGTTTCTCTTGGGACAAGATGAACGCGCTTGGCGAAGTTGTGCGCATCGACGGGCGTGACGTGATCGTCAAACCTTTCGAGACGCGGATGCCCTTCGGCATAGGCACCGAGGCGCATCGCATCGGCGCGATCGGCCTGGCCCCACGCGACGACTGGAAAGGCCGCGTCATCAACGCCATGGGCGAACCGGTCGACGGGCTCGGTCCCCTCGCCCACGGCCAGCGCATGATGAATGTCGACGCCGAGCCCCCGCCCGCAATGACCCGCGCGCGCTTGCACCGCCCCCTGACGACGGGCGTGCGCGCGATCGATATCTTCACGCCGATCTGCGAAGGACAGCGCATCGGCATTTTCGCCGGCTCCGGCGTCGGCAAGTCCACGCTTCTGTCGATGATCGCGCATTCGCACGGTTTCGACACGGTCGTCGTGGCGTTGGTCGGTGAACGCGGCCGAGAAGTGCGGGAATTCATCGAAGGCGCCCTCAACGGCAATCGTGCCCGCGCCGTCACGGTCGTGGCGACCGGCGACGAAGGTCCCATGATGCGCCGTCTCGCCCCGCTCTCCGCCATGGCGATCGCCGAATATTTCCGCGACCAGGGCGATTCCGTTCTGCTCATCGTCGATTCCGTCACACGTTACGCGCATGCAGCACGCGACATCGCTCTCGCAGCTGGTGAGCCAGCGGTGGCGCGCGGTTATGCGCCCAGCGTCTTTTCCGATCTGCCGAAGCTTTTGGAGCGCGCAGGCCCCGGCGAGGAAGGAGCGGGATCGATCACCGGCATCTTCGCCGTCCTGATCGACGGTGACGACCATAACGATCCCGTTGCCGATGCCATCCGCGGCACGCTGGACGGCCATATCGTTCTCGATCGCAACATCGCCGATCAGGGACGCTATCCGGCCATCAACGTTCTCGGATCGATTTCGCGACTGGCGCAGATCGTTTGGACGACTGACCAGCGCGAATTGGTGCGGAAGCTTCGCACCTTGATCTCTCGTTTCGAAGACACACGCGATTTGAGGCTCATGGGTGGCTACCACCAGGGTGCCGATGCTGAGCTCGACCGGGCCGTTCAGCTCGTGCCGCGCGTCTATGATGCGCTGCGTCAGGACCCCTCGAGCCCGCTTGCCCAGGACGCCTTCGCAGACCTCGCTGTCTTGTTGCGTCAGTAGGCGCCACCGACAGCTTCACGCAAGCTCACCGGGCCAAACAGGCCACACAAGGGTTGAGGAAAAGGATTAAGCTGATGAGCCTCTATGGGATGCTCCGCACCGGCGTTTCGGGCATGAACGCCCAGTCGAACCTGCTTGGCACGGTCTCCGACAACATCGCCAACAGCGGGACGATCGGTTACAAGCGCGCTGACACCCAGTTCTCATCGCTGCTCCTGAACAGCGGCAAAGGCAGTTACAATCCGGGTGCGGTGAAGACGGATATCCGTCATGCCATCAGCGATCGCGGACCGCTGACCTATACGACGTCGAACACCGACCTCGCCGTCCAGGGCAACGGTTTTTTCGTGGTCAACGACCCGAACGGCAATCCGTATCTGACCCGGGCAGGCGCCTTCACACTCGACGGCAACACCGGAAATCTCGTCAACACGGCCGGCTTCACACTGATGGGCTACGATATCAGCGGTGGCGATCCGGGTGTTGTCCTGAACGGCCTCACGGGACTTCAGCCGGTCAATTTCGGCGGCATGAACATGACCGCCAATCCGACCACCAGCGGCCTCTTCAAGGTCAATCTGCCCGACAGCGCAGAGGTCGTGACAGGCAACCTGCCGTCCGCCAACGCGGCGGATTCAGCCTATACCGCCAAGTCGTCCATCACCGTCTTCGACAAGGTCGGCAACGAAGTGACGCTCGACATCTATATGTCGAAGACGAGCGACAGCCCGGCGGAATGGGAATACACGGTCTACGATCACGCCGGCGCCACCGACGGTGGCTTTCCTTACGCATCAGCCGCGTTGTCGACCCAGACAGTCACCTTCGATGACGCCGGGGCCCTGACGAGCACACCGGCTGAAATCGCACTGACGGTGCCGGGCGGTGAAGCGATCACGCTCGATCTCACTGGCACCACGCATCTTGCCGCCGAGTACATACCAATGAAGGCCACCGTCAACGGCAACGCGCCGGCGACGATCAAGGATGTGACGATCTCCGAGGACGGAACGGTCTACGCCAACTACACCAATGGCGCGATGACCCCGGCCTTCCGCCTTCCGCTAGCCGACGTGCCAAGCCCGGATAAGCTCGAAGCCCTGTCCGGCAATGTCTTCTCGGTGACGCTGGAATCGGGTGCGGTCGAGGTCGGCTTCCCAACGGAAGGATCACGCGGCGCAATCGTCTCAGGAGCTCTTGAGCAATCGAATGTCGATATGGCCTCGGAGCTCACCGACATGATCGTTGCCCAGCGGGATTATTCGGCCAATTCCAAGGTCTTCCAGACAGGCTCAGAGCTTCTGGACGTCCTCATGAACCTGAAGCGTTAATCACGTCCTCTCCCACTGAAAGGGCAGTTTAGCCATGAGCCTTCAGGCCGCGCTGACGACGGCGCGTTCCTCCTTGCAGGCAACCGCGGCACAGATTTCCGTCTCTGCCAAGAATGTCTCCGGGGCGGGCGACCCGACCTATTCACGCAAGCTGGCGCCGTCGATAACGACGCCAGACGGCGCCGTGCGCGTCGTCACCACAACCCGCGCCACAGACCGCGCTCTCTACACGACCATGCTCGGCGCGACATCGCGCGCCGCGAGCGAAGATGCTCTCGTTGCCGGCCTCAACCGGCTGTCAGCTACGATCGGTGATCCAAAATCGGAGTACTCGCCGGCAGCGCAGCTCAGCCAGCTGCAGATCACTCTGCAGGAATATGCCAACCGACCGGACGATTCCATTCTCTCGCAGAATGTGGTGACCCGTGCCAACGCGCTGACAACGAAACTCCATTCGTCCGCGGAGACGATCGCCGAGGTCCGTCAGGACGCCGATGCCGATATCGCCAACGCGGTCAGCAACCTGAACAGCCTTCTCGACAAGTTCGAGACGCTGAACAACCTGGTCGTCCAAGGCTCCTTCGCAGGGGCCGACGTCACCGATCCGCTCGACAAACGCGATGCCGTGCTCGCCCAGATCTCCGAGCAGATGGGCGTCTCGGCCGTCACCCGCGCCAACAACGACATGGTGCTCTATACCGATAGCGGCGCCACCTTGTTCGAAACGACGGCTCGAAGCGTCACCTTTGCTGCCTCGCCTGCCCTGACGGCTGGCGCACCCGGCAATGCGGTCTTCGTCGACGGCGTTCCGGTAACTGGGCCGAACGCCACCATGCCGCTTCACGGCGGCGCGCTCGTCGGTCTGACGACACTGCGCGACGACGTCGCCCTCACCTATCAGAACCAGCTAGACGAAGTTGCCCGCGGCCTCATCGAGGTCTTTGCGGAATCCGACCAAACGGCTGGCGGCGCCCCCGATCAGGCCGGGCTTTTCACCTATCCTGGTGGCCCGGCAGTTCCGGCAGGTGGCACGGCAATAGCTGGTCTCGCTGCTTCGATTACCGTCAACGCGGCCATCGATCCCCTGCAGGGCGGAACACTTTCGCGGTTGCGCGACGGTGGCGTCAACGGGGCGGCCTACGCCTACAATTCGACCGGGGCGGCCGCCTTCTCCGACCGGCTCGATGCGCTCGTCACCGGTATGGGAACGGCACGCAGCTTCGATCCCACAACGCAGCTCGAGGACAGCCAGAGCCTGATCGATTTCACCACGTCCTCCTCCGGCTGGCTGGAGGGCAGGCGCCAGGCGGCAACCGCCGAGGTGGAATACCAGAACACCCTCGTTGCTCACAGTTCCGACGCGCTTTCCAACGCGACGGGCGTCAATCTCGACGACGAATATGCACTGCAGCTGCAGCTGGAACAAAGCTACGCCGCATCCGCCAAGGTTCTGTCGGTGATTAACGAGCTTTTCGACACTCTGCTCATGAACGCGCGCTGACGCCATGAAAACGACCTTCGTCTCCACGTACGCTCTCGCCAACAACCTGCGCTCGAGCGTTCCGCGCATGCAGTCCGAGCTCGCAAAGGCGGGCGTCGAGATGGCAACGAGCCGGCACGCCGATGTCGGGCTGACGCTCGGTTATTCGACAACACGAACGCTGTCGTTCCGCCACGATTTTACGCAGGCGGAATCCTTCATCGCAACCAACGGCCTTCTCTCCTCTCAGCTGCAACGCACCCAGATCTCAATGGATGGGATCGCAGACACGGCGAACAAGACCCTCGCGGTCTTCGTCTCGGTGTCAGATCCTTATGTTGCCTCCGAAGAGTTTCAGGCCTCAGCGAAAGCCGCACTCTCCGGACTCATTTCGCTCGGCAACACGGCTGCCGACGGGCAGTATCTCTTTTCCGGGATCAACACCGGCACGGCACCTTTCAACGATTATGATGCCGGAGGGCCGAAGGCCGCGGTCGATGGTGCTTTCGCCACCTTCTTCGGCTTTTCGCAGAGCGATCCCGCGGTTGCGAATATCACCGCAAGCGACATGGAGACCTTCCTCGACGGCGACTTCGCGGCACTTTTCGAGGACCCCTCATGGGGGACCGTCTGGTCGAACGCCTCCAACACCAACATCACGAGCCGGATCTCTCCCCACGAAGAGCTGACCACCTCCGTGAACGGCAACACGCAAGCTCTGCGCAACCTCGCCATGGCCTATACGATGGTAGCCGAGCTCGGAACGACAGAACTTGGACCGGAAACCATCCAGGTCGTCGTCGACAAGGCCCGTGAGCTGATCGGCGGCGCTCTGCCTCAGCTCACCGATATGCAAAGCGCGGTTGGCTTCACGCAGCAGCGTGTGACCGCGGCGACCGAGAGGATGACAGCCGAAAAGGATCTCATCTCCAAGGGCATTCAGTCACTGGAGAATGTCGATCCGGCCGAAGCGAAAGTTCGCTTCGATACGCTCACGACACAGATCGAAATGTCCTACGCACTGACAACTCAGATCATGAACTTGAGCATTTTGAAGTACGCCTGATTCAGGCGTGGGTGGAGGTTCAAATGTACAAATTCTCTTACGCGGAGATCCTCGACGATTCCGGCGGGGAATCACGCGCTCGCGAGCAGATGGCGCTCGATCACGCGCTGGAGCTTCTGCACGTTGCGGAGATACGCGGCGCGGGCAGCCCCGAAGCCGCCGAGGCTCTTGGCTATGTCAACAAGCTCTGGAACTTCATGATCCGCGATCTCGCCAGCCCTCAAAACGGCCTCGGCCAGGAGCTTCGCCGGGATCTCATCTCCGTGGGACTTTGGGTCATCCGCGAGGCGGAAAACGTCCTCGTCGACCCTTCGCGCAACTTCGCCGCCCTCATCGAGGTCAACCAGACGATCCGGGACGGTCTCAAATGACCATGCGGATCTCGCTCCGACCCGGGCAGAGATTGTTCTTGAATGGAGCTGTGATCCGCGTCGACCGCAAGGTCACGTTTACGCTCCTCAATGACGCGACCTTCCTGCTCGATAACCACATTCTTCAGGCTCACGAGACGACGACGCCGCTGCGGCAGCTCTATTTTGTGATCCAGACGATGCTGATCGATCCTGACGGAGCAGCGGCAGCCCGCCGCCTCTTCGGTGACATGCATACGCGCTTGAAGACGACCTTCAAGAACGATGCAATCTTGAAGGATCTGGAAGGGGTTGCAGGGCTCGTCAAAGGCGGTCGCTGCTTCGAGGCACTGCGCACACTGCGCAACCTTTTCGAAGTGGAAAGCCGCATCCTGGAGAGCTCCGAGCAGTCAGCCCGCGCCGCCTGAGACGGCCCGCACGAGCGAGAGCAGTCCCGCCTTTCAGCGGGGCCCAGCGAACATCTGGAGATCTGACATGACTTCCACCTCTGGCGTGGGCGCAGGCACGACTGCGGCCGCAAACAGCAATACGAACAACCCCGGCTCCACGGTCGACTACGACACCTTCCTGAAGCTCCTGGTCACCCAGCTGAAGAACCAGGACCCGACCTCGCCCATGGAAACCACCCAGTACATGGCGCAGCTCGCAAGCTTCTCGCAGGTCGAGCAGACGATTCAGACCAACAACAAGCTCGACGAGATCTTGACCTCTTCGGCCATCGGCCAGGCCAACGAACTCATCGGACACACCGTGACCTCGCCTGACGGCAGCACCACAGGCACCGTCGCCTCCGTGCGCATCACCTCCAATGGCCTCATCGCCAACCTGGATGACGGCACGCAGATGCTGATCGGCGCCGGCGTGACAGTCGCCTGAGATGAACGAAGCCGACGCCTTTGAGGTCGTCCGCCAGGCGATCTGGACGATCATCATCGCCGCAGGGCCGGCGGTCGGTGCGGCCATGCTCGTTGGCATTGGCATCGCGCTTTTCCAGGCGCTCACACAGATTCAGGAAGTCACCCTGACCTTCATTCCGAAGATCATTGTCATCCTGCTCATGACCGCGATCAGCGCGCCCTTCATCGGCGCTCAGATTTTCGCCTTCACCAACGAAGTTTACGGGCGCATTGCCACCGGCTTTTAGCGCGCGTTCTCACGACGGACCATATCCGGGGAAGAATTGATCATGTCGGAGATGCTGCTCACTGCGGGCGACGCGCTCGAAAAGAAGTCGAAGCGGGATATCGGCTTCGCAACCTTGATCATCGGCATGCTGGTCATCCTGTTCCTGCCGATCCCCACCTTCCTGATCGATTTCGGTCTGGCTTTGTCGATCGCCTTCTCGGTGCTGATCCTGATGGTGGCGCTGTGGATTGAGAAGCCTCTCGAATTCTCCTCTTTCCCGACGGTGCTTTTGATCGCGACCGTGCTGCGCCTCGCGCTCGGCGTGGCGACGACACGGCTCATCCTCGCCCACGGAAATGAAGGCGTGACGGCCGCGGGCAACATCATCAACGGCTTTTCCATGTTCGTCATGGGCGGCGACTTTGTCATCGGCATCGTCGTCTTCCTCATTCTCGTCACGGTGAACTTCCTCGTCATCACCAAGGGTGCGACGCGTATCGCCGAAGTCGGCGCGCGGTTTACCCTCGATGCCATTCCCGGCAAGCAGATGGCGATCGACGCCGATCTCAATGCTGGCCTCATCGACGACAAAGAAGCTCAGCTGCGCCGCCGCGAACTGGAGGAGGAAAGCTCCTTCTTCGGCTCCATGGACGGCGCATCAAAGTTCGTTCGCGGTGAGGCGATCGCCAGCCTCATCACCATCGCCGTCAACATCTTCGGCGGTATCATCATCGCCACGACCCGTTACGGCATGCCGCTCGACGAAGCGGCTGATGTCTTCACGCGCCTGTCGGTCGGCGACGGTCTGGTGGCTCAGATCCCGGCTCTTGTCGTCTCCCTCGCCGCAGGCCTACTCGTTTCCAAGGGCGGCACGCGCGGTTCGGCAGAAAAGGCCGTGTTCGGCCAGCTCGGAGCCTATCCGAAAGCGCTCGGCGTCGCCTCGGCTCTCATGTTCGTCTTCGCCTTGATGCCAGGCCTGCCGCTCCTGCCTTTTGGGGCGCTTGGCGGGTTCCTTGCTTTCGTTGCCTACACCATTCCCCGTCAGCAGGAGGCAAAGCGCCAGGAAGCGGAGACGAAGGAAAAAAAGAAGAAGGAAGCGGCCGAAGTGGAAGCGCGCAATTCCGTAAAGGAATCGCTGCGCACCTGTGAGATCGAGCTGTGCATCGGCAAGCAGCTCGCAACACAGATCCTCTCCAACATGCCGGAGATCGCTCATCGCGTCAGCCGCATGCGGCGCAAGTTCGCGCAGCAATACGGTTTCGTGGTGCCCGAAATCAAACTGACGGAAAGCCTCAACGTCCCGTCTAAGAGTTACGAGATCCGCATCCACGGCACGGTCTTTGCAACCTGCGAGATGCGCATCGGCGAGCTGCTCGTCGTCACCGGCGACAATGCGATACCGGACGTGCCTGGCGACGCGGTTCGCGAACCCGCTTTCGGCATGAAGGCGATGTGGATCTCCGACGCCTTCGCCACGGAGGTTCGCCGCGAAGGCTATACGCCGATCGACAATCTCTCCGTCGTGCTCACTCATGTGAGCGAAGTCATCCGCAACAACCTGGCGCAGCTCCTGTCCTACAAGGACGTGCGCATGCTGCTCGACCGGCTGGAGCCGGAGTACAAGCGCCTGGTCGACGACATCTGCCCGAGCCACATCACCTATTCCGGACTTCAGGCAGTCTTGAAGCTCCTGCTTACCGAGCGCGTCTCCATCCGCAACCTGCATCTCATTCTGGAAGCGTTGGCGGAGATCGTGCCGCATGCGCGCCGCTCCGAACAGATCGCCGAGCATGTGCGCATGCGCATGGCGCAGCAGATCTGCGGCGACCTTGCCCAGGGCGGCGTGCTGAACGTGCTGCGTCTCGGCAATCGGTGGGACCTCGCCTTCCACCAGAGCCTGAAGCGCGATGCCAAGGGCGAGGTCATCGAGTTCGACATTGATCCGCGCCTGGTAGAGGAGTTCGCCACAGAGGCATCCGAGGTTCTGCGTGCGCGCCTTGCGGAAAACGAGAGCATCGTGCTGGTGACGGCGCCGGAAGCACGGATCTACGTGCGCATGATTATCGAACGCATGTTTCCTTCACTTGCGGTTCTCTCTCATCTGGAGATCGCCCGTGGCATCGAGATCAAGTCGCTCGGATCGATTTCGTGAGCGAGCTCGCTTCGGAGACGGTCCTCGCCGTCTTCCTCATTTTCTGCCGAATTGGCGGCTGTCTGATGCTGATGCCGGGCTTTTCGAGTTCGCGCATACCGGTGCAGTTTCGCCTGTTTATCGCAGTGGCGATCACGCTGACACTGTCGCCGATGCTGATCGGATATACCCGTCCGTTGGTGGGCGACGGCGCGCCCTCGGCCATGCTGCAGGCGATCGTCTCGGAGCTTCTGATCGGTGTCCTTATCGGGCTCGTCGGCCGCGTCTTCTTCCTAGGGCTGCAGACGATCGCCGTGGCGGTCAGCCAGTCGATCGGCCTCTCGGCCATGCCGGGGATTGCGGTAGAAGAAGATACCCAGCTGCCGACCGTCGCATCGCTCTTTTCGCTGACGGCGATCACCATCATGTTCATCACCGACCAGCACTGGCTGTTGCTGTCGGGGCTGATCGATTCGTACCAGACCTTGCCGGCGGCGCAGGGCTTCGACGCGCAAGGCGCACTCATCAACCTGACCGATCAGCTTTCGGCGGTGTTCTTCCTCGTCTTGCGCATCGGCAGCCCGTTTCTCGTCTACTCAATCGTCATCAATCTCGCGATCGGCATCACCAACAAGCTGAGCCCGCAGATCCCGGTGTATTTCATTTCCATGCCGTTCGTAACGGCAGGCGGCCTCATCCTCCTGATGACGGTTGCGCACGAATTTCTGGCGAATTTCATCAATGCCTTCGGCATCTGGCTGGTGGGAGGTTAATCCAGTGAAAGACCGTAGCAAGAAGATCGAGCGCATTCTGCAAGTGCAAAAGAAAATGCACGAAGCGGCAGAATGGGAGCTCGCCGATATCTCCCGGCAAGGCAGCGCACTCGATCAGGAACGCAAGGCGCTGATCGAAGCCTTGAACGACGACGACACCTTCCACGGACTGTTCGTCGACGCCAAGGTCAAACGTCTGTCACGCCTCAGCAGCGAGGCCGATCAGCTCGCCCGTCGTCAGGCCGAGCAGACCGCTCAGGTGCTCGCTCAGGCGCGGCGCCTGAAGACCACCGAAAGGCTCTCCGGCAAGCTTGAGCGCGAGGCCCGCAAGGCGGAAGAACGACGCAGTTTTCAGCTGCTTTTAGAGGCTTTCGCACGTCCGACGGATGCAAGCCCCACGTAAGGGAAAACCGCAATAAGCCTGCGAAGACTTAATCTGTCGCAGGTGACTTATGTCGATCAGCCCACCGTCCGACATCGTTCTGGACGTTGCCCGCGCCGCAAGCCCGACCCGCTATCAAGAGGCCGCGGCACGGCTGACGCGCCTTTCTCCCTCCTCCGGCACGACGCCGGCCGCCTACACCGCGGCCAACGACGCCTTCGAAGACGTTTTCGGCCAGGTCACGAAGCCTGGCGCGACGGGGCCGGAGGAAACCACGAAGGCCGCTGAACGGCCGATTTCCCCGGTCATCCAGATGCCCTTCGATTCCGCGCAAGTCTTGTCGCGATTGAAGACGAGCACATCCCTCGCCCATTCCAGCCTGTCGTCGCCCAAGGCCGGCAACGACCCCATGACCGGCTTTGAGGCGATGTTCCTGTCGACCTTCGTTCAAACGATGCTCCCGGCGAGCTCGGATTCGATGTTCGGTGGCGGCCAGGCTGGTGAGATGTGGCGCTCGATGCTTGCCCAGCAGATCGCCACGCAGATGGCCCAGGCCGGCGGGATCGGCATCGCCGAAACCATGCGCACCGCCGAGACGACCCCCGACTTACCCGAAAACGCGAATGGCCTGATCTAGAGAGGAACCAGCCATGAATGCGATGTCACGTTCGGTCAACCCGGCCGCAAGCCGCGCCCTGACGACCTGCATCGGACGTCTCGAGGAGCTTGTTGACCAGGAAACCGAGGCACTGAGCCGAAATCAGCCGATCGACCTTCAGGAATTCAATCACCGCAAGAGCCGCGCACTTCTGGAGCTGTCGCGCATGGCACGCGCAGTTCCTTCCGAGAACATCAGCACTGACGCCCGCATCGGCATCATCCGCCTGCGCGAGAAGCTTCAGCGCAATCAGTCCATGCTCAAGACCCATATCAGCGCCGTACAGACGGTGGCCGGGCTGATCGCGAAGGCGATGTCGGATGCTGAGTCGGACGGCACGTATTCAGCACCGCTCGGAGCGCGCGTCTGATGGTCAAGACCCTCGGCATCGGCATGTGGGCGTGCCTCGTCGCGCTGCTCGCAAGCTTCTTTGCGGCGCAATGGAAGGCGGATGTGAAGCCCGCTCCCGATCAGGGCCCGGCCCTCGTCGGACTGGAGCATCGCAAGCTCGAACCGATGACCGTGCCCGTCATTCAAGACGGCGCTTTAAAGGGCTACATCCTCGCCCGCCTCGTCTTCACCGCGGATGCCGGCGCGATGAGCAAGCTCTCTATGGACCCCGCCCCCTTCGTCACCGACGAAGCATTTCGTGAATTCTACAACAACGGCAAAGTCGAGTTCGGGCGCCTGGCGAAGTACAACCTCGATCGCCTGCTCAAAAACATTAAAGATAATACCAACAAGAGACTGGGTCCCGACTTCATTCAAGACGTCCTCGTAGAGGAAATCAATTACGTCGACAGACGAAGCATGGGTCAATCCTAGGGTCTCACGGAATTTATGTCTGGAGGCTACAAAGGAAATACAATGAAGATCAGCGGGAAGATCTATGCGATCGTGGTGGTGCTCGGCCTCGCCACCATCCTCGTGGCAGCCATGGCGACTTACGCGCTGAAACAGAGCGCGGAGCGAACGGCCGACCTGGAGCGCCTCGCGGAAGCCGCGATCAACGGCCAGAGGATGAACCGGCTGATCACTGCGGTCGTCATGGATTCGCGCGGAATCTACTCTGCAGATAACGACGCCGCGGTGGAAACCTTCGGTCAGGCGATCACGCAGAGCCTCAACGATCTCGACCTCCTCCTCGCCGAGACGCGCCCGCTGCTCCTCGACCCAGAAAGCCTCGAACAACTCGACAACCTCAAGGAAGAGTTCGAGGTTTTCGAAGACTTCCGCATGAGCCTTGTGCAGCTCGCCACCCGCATCTCGCCGATGACGGCCAAAACCGTTGGAAACAACGAAGTGAATACGGCCAATCGGATCGCCCTACAGGCCGACATCGATGGGTTCATCGATGCCCGACGCGCGCAGGTGGAAGGAATCAAACAAGAGATCGCAACCGCCGATCGTCGGATGATGACGACAATCATCGCTGTCGCTGCAGCCGGCCTTCTCATTGGCGCGGCGATCGCGATCTTCATAGGCACCCGCAAGATCAGCCGGCCTCTCATTCGTGTGACCGATGTTCTGAAGCGCATGGCGGCGGGCGAACTCGACGTGGAGATCGAAACCCGCCGGTCCAAGGACGAGATCGGCGAGATCTGGGCGACGACGGAACGTTTTCTCGCCGAGCTTCGCGAAACTGACCGCCTTCGCAGAGAACAGGCTGAACTTGCCGCGAGGGCGGAAGAAGACAAGCGCAAGGCCATGCACGCTCTGGCGGACGAGTTCGAGCTGGAGGTTTCGAGTGTGGTGCGATCCGTCGTGTCCGCCGTCACCCAGCTCAAGCAGTCGGCGTCAACAATGAGCTCCTCGGCGGAGAAGACGAACCATCAGGCGACCGTTGTCGCGTCCGCAGCCGAGGAGGCGACGCACAACGTCCAGACGGTTGCCTCGGCGGCCGAGGAACTCGCGGCATCCATCCGCGAGATCGGTCAGCAAGTCGAGTTGTCGGCGCAAATTGCCGGGCAGGCGAACGGTCAGGCAGTTAACACCACAGAGATCGTTCGCAGTCTCGCATCCAGTGCCCAGCGCATCGGGCAGGTCGTCAACCTGATCACCGACATCGCCGCGCAGACGAATCTCCTCGCCTTGAACGCCACCATCGAAGCTGCGCGCGCCGGCGAGGCCGGAAAAGGTTTTGCGGTCGTCGCGATGGAAGTGAAGACGCTCGCCGAGCAGACGTCCAAAGCAACCGGCGAGATTTCGCAGCAGATCACGGCCGTGCAGGATGCGACAAACGAAGTCGTCGCCGCGATCGGGTCGATCAGCACCACGATCCAGCAGATCGACGAAATCGCGTCGACGATCGCATCCTCGGTGGAAGAACAAGGTTCGGCGACAGGCGAAATCGCCCAGAACGTTCAGCAGGCCGCTCAGGGCACGCAGGAAGTCTCCTCAAACATCATGGCCGTTACAGCCGCTTCCGACGACACCGGACGCGTCTCGAGCGAGATCGTGCACGCCGCAAACGACCTCGACAACCGAGCGGCAGGCCTGCGCAAGCAAGTCGATATTTTCATCGAACGGGTGCGAGCCGCCTGATCGAAAGCCGCCCTCGCAGGGCCCCCTCCCCCCAACTGACGTCGGCCCCAGGGCCGGAAACGGAATGAGACCCATGAGAATTACCGGCAAGATCAACGCCATCGTGGCCATACTCGGAATCGTAACCATAGGTGTCGGCGCCATCGCCATTTATGCGATCAATGCAATGCACAGCACCGCCGAGGAGTTCGACAGAACATCCTCGCGGGCACTCTTGATGCAGCAGATCGGCACCCAGGTCATCCAGGCAAGCAAGTCATCGAGCGGGGTCTACCTCGCCGAGGGTTCCGCCGAAGCCGCCAAATACGGCAAAGAAGTCATGGCCGCGCTCGATGAAATCGACGCCGCCTTTGCCCAGCTGGTGGATCTCACCCCTCCCGAAGACATGCCCGTAGTCGATGAGCTCGGAAAGAACCTTGCGAATTACCGTGCGGAACGCACGGAATTGGTGCGCCGCGGCGTCGAAATCAGTCCCGATGCGGCGCGCGCCTACGGCACCAGCGACGAAGTGCGCGGGGGGCGCAAAGGTTTGCAGACGAGCCTGGCGGCAGGTGTCGAGAATGTCGCTGCGCGCCTCGACCCGCTTCGCTCCCACATGCTGTCGCTCAACGAGAGCATGCTTATCCTGATCTGTTCCGTCATCGCCGTCGGACTGATCATCGGCGTCGGCATCGCGATGTGGATCGGCACCCGCCAGATCAGCCGTCCCCTCGTCCGCCTCACCGGTACGTTGAAGCGTATGGGCGGAGGCGACCTCAACGTCTCTATCGAGCAGAAGCGCTCCGGCGACGAGATCGGCGAAATCTGGGAAGCCACGGAACATTTCCTCGTCGCGCTCAAGGAGACGGAGACGCTGCGCGAACAGCAGCAGCAGGCTGAAGAGCGTGCCGAGGCGAACAAGCGCCAGATGATGAACGCGCTCGCTGACGATTTCGAACACGAAGTCTCGAGCGTCGTGCGCTCGGTCGTTTCCGCCGCAACGCAACTGAAGCAGTCGGCTTCGACGATGGGCGCATCTGCTGACGAGACGAACCATCAGTCGACGGTCGTCGCAGCCGCGGCCGAACAGGCGACTGTGAATGTTCAGACGGTTGCCTCGGCCGCTGAAGAACTTGCCGCCTCCGTCCGCGAGATCGGCCAGCAGGTGGCAATGTCGGCGACCATCGCAGGCCAGGCCAACAGCCAGGCCACCAACACCGGTGAAGTGGTGCGCGGCCTCGCCTCCAGTGCCCAGCGCATCGGCCAGGTCGTCAACTTGATCACCGACATCGCGGCCCAGACGAACCTCTTGGCTTTGAACGCGACGATCGAGGCAGCCCGCGCCGGTGAAGCCGGCAAGGGCTTCGCGGTCGTCGCCATGGAAGTGAAGACGCTCGCCGAGCAGACCTCCAAGGCAACCGGCGAGATCTCGCAGCAGATCACGGCCGTGCAGGAAGCCACCAACGAGGTCGTCAAGGCGATCGAATCGATCACCGGCACGATCAAACAGATCGACGAGATTTCTTCGACGATCGCCTCTTCGGTGGAAGAGCAGGGCTCGGCAACGGGCGAGATC